>NZ_JBJZOU010000003.1:0-36980 GCF_057808395.1 Serratia sp. TSO36
GCCTGGCGGCAATAGCGCGGTGGTCCCACCTGACCCCATGCCGAACTCAGAAGTGAAACGCCGTAGCGCCGATGGTAGTGTGGGGTCTCCCCATGCGAGAGTAGGACACTGCCAGGCATCAAATAAAGCTGAAAGCCCTGAACTGACGTTCAGGGCTTTTTGCTATGGGGAAAATAAATTCCCTGGCTGTATTTATTGCTTATAGAAATACCTCTATTGGCATATGCTGCTTATTTTCATAAGGAAGCATAATGTTTTTTGTCAGAGAAAAAGCTAGCTAAATATATAATTGATAGCTCCAGATTATTATTTAAATAATAAAAATATCTATTTATGAAGATGTTGATGAGAATTATCCGGTTATATCAAGGATAATTCTTAATTCTCCAGTGTATTAGGCGATAAATTTCACGTTAATTAAAACAAATATTAGCCAGACGCCTCGAATCGAGTAGACTAGGCGAAAGATTATTTCTTTATGGGTACTGAACGTTATGTCTACTGAAAGCGCGTCTTTAAAAAACCACAATACGTTTGCGCTCCCGGTCAACGCAGCGCACCTGATCATGGCCGATAGAATTGAGCTGATGCTCAAAGTGTGGCAACAAACGCGCAAGCGTCAGGAGCCGCTGCTGATTCTCGGTGAAGGTAGCAACGTGCTGTTCCTGGAGGATTTTTCTGGCACGGTAATGGTCAATCAGTTGAAAGGTATCGATGTTCGGGAAGATAACGATGCCTGGTATCTCCACGTCAGCTCCGGTGAAAACTGGCATGACCTGGTGCAATATACGCTGCAGGCCGGGATCTGCGGCCTGGAAAACCTGGCGTTGATTCCTGGATTGGCCGGCTCCGCCCCTATCCAGAACATCGGCGCCTACGGCGTCGAATTGAAAGACGTCTGTGAGTATGTCGATCTGCTGGACTTCTCTACCGGTGCTATCGATCGCATTCCGGCTGCCGAGTGTGGTTTCGGTTACCGGGAAAGCATTTTCAAACACCGTTTCCAAACCGGGCATGTCATTGTCGGGCTGGGCCTGCGTCTCAACAAACAATGGCAACCCAAATTGAGCTACGGCGATCTGGCCAAGCTGGATCCCGCCACGGTGACGCCGCTTCAGGTATTTGAATCCGTATGCGCCATGCGCCGCAGCAAGCTGCCCGATCCGCGTGAAACCGGTAATGCCGGCAGCTTCTTCAAGAATCCGCTGTTGAACGCAGAGAAAGCCGCAGAACTCATCGCCAAATATCCCGGCATGCCGCACTATCCACAGCAGGATGGCCAGGTGAAGCTGGCCGCCGGATGGCTTATCGATCAATGCGAACTGAAAGGATATCGTATCGGCGGCGCTGCGGTACACCGTCAGCAGGCGTTGGTGCTGGTGAACATCGACAACGCCCACAGCCAAGATGTGGTGGCGCTGGCGCGCCACGTACGCAAGACAGTGGCCGATAAATTTGGCGTCTGGCTGGAGCCTGAGGTGCGTTTTATTGGCGCGACCGGTGAGCTGAATGCCGTGGCGGTGCTGTCATGAAAGATACCAAGGTTCCGTTAAAACTGATCGCGCTGCTGGCCGACGGTGAATTTCATTCCGGGGAACACCTGGGTGAGTCACTGGGCATGAGCCGTGCGGCGATCAATAAGCATATTCAGACCATTCGCGAATGGGGGCTGGATGTCTTTACCGTGCCCGGCAAAGGCTACAGCCTGCCTGGCGCCATCCAGCTGTTGGAAGCCGAGCGCATCCTCAGCCTGCTGGAAGACAAGCGTGTAAGCGTGTTACCGGTGGTCGATTCCACCAACCAATACTTGCTGGACCGCATTGCCGAATTGCACTCTGGTGACGCCTGTGTCGCTGAATACCAGCAGGCAGGGCGAGGGCGCCGCGGGCGGCAGTGGATCTCGCCATTCGGCGCTAATTTATACCTGTCGATGTTCTGGCGACTGGAGCAGGGGCCGGCTGCGGCCATGGGGCTTAGCCTGGTGATCGGGATGGTGATGGCGGAAGTTCTGCAGCGTCTCGGTGCGGCCGATGTGCGCGTGAAGTGGCCTAACGATCTCTACCTGAACGATCGTAAATTGGCGGGGATCCTGGTCGAACTGACGGGGAAAACCGGCGATGCGGCTCAACTGGTCATCGGTGCCGGCATCAACCTGGCGATGCGTGATACCAATGCCAGCGCCATTACTCAAGGATGGATTAACCTACAGGAAGCGGGAATTCAGATCGATCGCAATGAGCTGGCTGCAACCCTGCTTAATGAACTGCGTCAGTCGCTGAAACAGTTTGAGATAGACGGACTGGCGCCCTTTATCGGTCGCTGGCGTACCCTGGATAACTTTATCGACAGGCCGGTCAAGCTGCTTATCGGCGAGCGGCAGATTGTGGGTATCGCCCGAGGAATCGATTCGCAGGGCGCGCTGCTGCTGGAACAAGACGGGGAGATCAAGCCCTTCATCGGTGGAGAGATATCGCTGCGCAGCGCAGAATAGTTAGAGAAAGCAGGGGACGGCAACGTCCCCTGAATCGATCGGTAGGCTTACTTTCTTAAACGCACGCTTTCAACTGCGTGGTTAGCGCTTTTGGTCATGATCAGGCTGGCGCGTTCGCGTGTAGGCAATATATTCTGCTGCAAATTCAATCCGTTAATTTCATTCCATAATTGCGTGGCGATATTAATCGCTTCCGGTTCCGGCAATTTTGAATAGTGATGGAAATAAGAATCGGGATTGGAAAATGCGCCCTGACGGAATTTCAGGAAGCGATTGATATACCAGCTTTGCAATAGCGTCTCCGGGGCATCGACATATATAGAGAAGTCGACAAAATCGGAAACGAATACGCGATGCGGATCGTGAGGATAATCCATGCCGCTTTGCAATACGTTAAGCCCTTCCAGGATCAAAATATCCGGTTGCTCGATGACTTTATTACCTTCGGGCACAACGTCATAGATCAAATGAGAATAAACCGGAGCGGTGACGCGTTTGGCGCCGGACTTCACTTCCGACACGAATTTCACCAGGCTATGCATATCGTAAGACTGCGGGAAGCCTTTTTTCTTCATCAGACCGCGCTCGTTCAGCACCTTATTAGGATGCAAGAAGCCGTCGGTCGTGATCAGCTCCACGCTGCGATGTTCAGGCCAGCGGCTCAGCAACGCTTGCAACAGACGAGCGGTCGTGCTCTTACCAACGGCTACGCTGCCGGCGATGCCGATGACATAGGGAATCTTTTGCCCGTCGGTGCCGAGGAATTGCTCCAGCACCGCCTGTCGGCGCAGGTTGGAACTGATATAGAAGTTCAACAGCCGTGACAGCGGCAGATAAATCTGCGCAACTTCTTCCAACGAGAGATCTTCGTTAATCCCTTTCAGTTTAACGATCTCTTCTTCCGACAACGTCAGCGGCACCGAATCTCGCAACGCCGCCCATTGGGTACGATCGAACTGTAGGTAAGGCGTTGCTAAAGATTGATCTCTTTTTATCATAAGCCAAATTCTGCCTGTTAACGCAGGTTGGGAAAGGCGCCGGACGCCAACTCCAGAGAATAAACAAGCTGCATATTATAGACAGCTTCGTTTTTGGCGTAGACTTTTTTCGCAAAAGTTGTCGATAGGCAGCAGTTTATGTCAATTGTGCGAAGCGGCGCGCAGTTGATAAAGCGGGGTTGCAAGGCGGCATCATCGGGGCCGGATACCGCCTGAAGGTTAACTGGCGATGGCGCGCGAAGGTTGGTTCACGGTGAACAGGCGTTTGTAATAAATAACGGTCGGATGGTAATGCCCATCGGGCCCCGCCGCATAATCCGGCAGCTCGCCCAAACAGCGATAACCCAGGCTGCGATAAAGCGCTTCTGCTGCCGAACCGGCCTGCGTATCCAGGTACAATAGCCCGCGTTGCTGCTGCAGCGCTACGTGCTCCAGCGTCTTCATTAACGCCTGACCTACGCCGTTGCGACGAGCGCGGCTATGCACCAACAGCTTCACCACCTCCGCACGATTACGGCCGTTCGGCTTCTGACAGAGTTCGAGTTGCACGGTGCCAACGACGCCGCGCTCGTCGCGGGCAATCCACAGCAGCAGTTCACCTTTAGCCAGGGCCGGTCGCAGACTGTGGAAGTAGCTCTCGGCGTCTTCGTGAGGGATTAAGGTGTCGTAACCGACAGAAGCGCCGTGCGTGACGGCATCGGTCAACAGGCGGGCCAATTCATCCCGGTAAATCGGCAGCGTAGCGGCGTTGATAGGCACTATTTTCATGAGTCATTCCTCCAGATATGGGGGTAATGAAGAGAAGCAATAACTGAGCCACAGCGGCGAAAGGCATGAAGACGGCAAAAGGGTGAGGGATCAGTGTAGCTCACGCCTCGGTCCGGGGCAGGTATCCCCTTTTTGGTGCATCGATCCCGCTCACAGTTTACCGTTGCGGGTTAAGTGTTTTGAGAAGCCCGACACGGAGAAAGCGGCGCTCAAGGCTTGCAAAAAGTGGATAAAATTGTAGAGAATGATTGCCGCGAGTGATGAATGTTTGCACGCCGCAGGCTGCGAATTGCATGACAGTATGCAAAATTGACTGATTTGTGAGCGAAAGTGCGCGTAAAGCAATTTTTTTGTTGCATAGGTCGCCCGCTCTACCTAGAATGCGCTGCACTTGATGCCGGCTTAGCTCAGTAGGTAGAGCAACTGACTTGTAATCAGTAGGTCACCAGTTCGATTCCGGTAGCCGGCACCATTCAAGTCACAAGTAGTTAAAATCTGGTGGGGTTCCCGAGCGGCCAAAGGGAGCAGACTGTAAATCTGCCGTCACAGACTTCGAAGGTTCGAATCCTTCCCCCACCACCAAATCTTGCCTTCGGCGATTAACTGAAATGCGATAAATGCCGCAACGGTTGATAGCGGGAGGAGAGGGCGAAAGCCTTCGGCAAGGTTCGAGCTGTGCAGCGCAAGGCGCAGCCGGCCCGAAGGATGCGAGCCGAGTGATGAACAATCCTGCTCCATCCCAAAATTCTACAGAAAAATCAGGTAGCCGAGTTCCAGGATGCGGGCATCGTATAATGGCTATTACCTCAGCCTTCCAAGCTGATGATGTGGGTTCGATTCCCACTGCCCGCTCCAAGATGTGCTGATATAGCTCAGTTGGTAGAGCGCACCCTTGGTAAGGGTGAGGTCGGCAGTTCGAATCTGCCTATCAGCACCACTTCTTAATTTCTCGCCCCCTGATTTTCTTTCTGTTCTGGATTCAACGAGCAAATGCTTGGTTGATGTGGTGATACCACCGATTTATCCGTGTCTTAGAGGGACAATCGATGTCTAAAGAAAAGTTTGAACGTACAAAACCGCACGTTAACGTCGGTACTATCGGCCACGTTGACCACGGTAAAACTACCCTGACTGCAGCGATCACTACCGTTCTGGCTAAAACCTACGGCGGTTCTGCACGTGCTTTCGACCAGATCGATAACGCGCCAGAAGAAAAAGCTCGTGGTATCACCATCAACACCTCTCACGTTGAGTATGACACCCCGACTCGTCACTACGCGCACGTTGACTGCCCAGGGCACGCCGACTACGTGAAAAACATGATCACCGGTGCTGCGCAGATGGACGGCGCGATCCTGGTAGTTGCTGCGACTGATGGCCCAATGCCTCAGACCCGTGAGCACATCCTGCTGGGTCGTCAGGTTGGCGTTCCTTTCATCATCGTATTCATGAACAAATGCGACATGGTTGATGATGAAGAGCTGCTGGAACTGGTAGAAATGGAAGTTCGCGAACTGCTGTCCGCTTACGACTTCCCAGGCGACGACCTGCCAGTAATCCGCGGTTCCGCGCTGAAAGCGCTGGAAGGCGAAGCTGAGTGGGAAGCGAAAATCATCGAACTGGCTGAAGCGCTGGACAGCTACATCCCAGAGCCAGAGCGTGCTATCGACAAGCCGTTCCTGCTGCCAATCGAAGACGTATTCTCCATCTCCGGTCGTGGTACCGTTGTTACCGGTCGTGTTGAGCGCGGTATCATCAAAGTTGGCGAAGAAGTTGAAATCGTTGGTATCAAAGACACCGTTAAGTCTACCTGTACTGGCGTTGAAATGTTCCGCAAACTGCTGGACGAAGGCCGTGCTGGTGAGAACGTAGGTGTTCTGCTGCGTGGTATCAAGCGTGAAGAAATCGAACGTGGTCAGGTACTGGCGAAGCCAGGCTCTATCAAGCCACACACCCAGTTCGAATCTGAAGTGTACATCCTGAGCAAAGATGAAGGTGGTCGTCACACTCCATTCTTCAAAGGCTACCGTCCACAGTTCTACTTCCGTACAACTGACGTGACCGGTACCATCGAACTGCCAGAAGGCGTAGAGATGGTAATGCCAGGCGACAACGTGAACATGGTTGTAACCCTGATTCACCCAATCGCGATGGACGACGGTCTGCGTTTCGCAATCCGTGAAGGCGGCCGTACCGTTGGCGCAGGTGTTGTTGCTAAAGTTATCGCTTAATCGCTGATAAAGTTTGACGCGACACGCGGTAAAAGGGCATCATTTGATGCCCTTTTTCTACGCTGTGAACTAGAACCTATCTCATCAGCGATTTTGCAGTCATAATCATTGGTGAGATGGGCTCTTAAACCGTATTGACTGAAATACGTCATGGCGTAAAACACCGGGATAGCGCTGAAGCGGTATCCGATCGGTTTGGTTTGCCTCGCAATGCGAGGCAAAGTTGTTTGTTCTGAATCATCATTGTGACAGGTTGGTTTATGAGTGCGAATACCGAGGCTCAAGGGAGCGGACGCGGCCTGGAAGCGGCAAAGTGGCTGATCGTCGCCGTTCTGTTGGTTGTGGCTATTGTCGGTAACTATTACTACCGTGATTTAAGCCTGCCATTGCGCGCGCTGGCAGTTGTGCTGATCATCGCCGTTGCAGGTGCAGTGGCTCTGATGACCACCAAAGGCAAAGCCACCGTTGCGTTTGCCCGCGAAGCGCGTACCGAAGTACGTAAAGTGATTTGGCCAACTCGTCAGGAAACGCTACACACCACGTTGATCGTTGCCGCGGTAACCGCCGTGATGTCACTGATTCTGTGGGGGCTGGATGGTATTCTGGTCCGTCTGGTGTCGTTTATTACTGGCCTGAGGTTCTAAAATGTCTGAAGCTCCAAAAAAACGTTGGTACGTCGTTCAGGCGTTTTCCGGTTTTGAAGGTCGCGTAGCACAATCGCTGCGTGAACACATCAAACTGCACGATATGGAAGAGTTGTTCGGCGAAGTGATGGTGCCTACGGAAGAAGTGGTTGAAATCCGTGGCGGCCAACGTCGCAAGAGCGAGCGTAAATTCTTCCCTGGCTACGTGCTGGTGCAGATGGTGATGAATGACGCCAGCTGGCACCTGGTGCGCAGCGTACCGCGCGTCATGGGGTTCATCGGCGGTACGTCTGACCGTCCTGCGCCGATCAGCGATAAAGAAGTTGATGCGATCATGAACCGCCTGCAGCAGGTTGGTGACAAGCCGCGTCCGAAAACGCTGTTCGAACCGGGCGAGCTGGTGCGCGTCAACGACGGCCCGTTTGCCGATTTCAACGGCGTGGTCGAGGAAGTCGATTACGAGAAGAGCCGCCTGAAAGTTTCCGTTTCCATCTTTGGCCGTGCAACGCCGGTGGAACTGGACTTCAGCCAGGTTGAGAAAGGCTGATCGAATAATCAGCAGCGAGTGGCCCGTTGCCGCTTGTCAAAGGCGCGAAATTGAACTACAATTTCGCGCCTTTTGTTTTTAGATGCCTTGCCTGATGCATGTTGGGCGGGGTGAAACACGGGGAGCCTCTTGCGAGGCGATACTACCCAAACCGAGGAAATTTAAATGGCTAAGAAAGTACAAGCCTACGTCAAGCTGCAAGTTGCAGCTGGTATGGCGAACCCGAGCCCACCAGTGGGTCCAGCTCTGGGTCAGCAGGGCGTTAACATCATGGAATTCTGTAAGGCATTCAACGCTAAGACTGACAGCGTTGAAAAAGGTCTGCCGATTCCGGTTGTTATCACCGTTTATTCTGATCGCTCCTTCACTTTCGTTACCAAAACCCCGCCAGCAGCAGTTCTGCTGAAAAAAGCGGCTGGTATCAAGTCTGGTTCCGGTAAGCCGAACAAAGACAAAGTAGGTAAAGTGACTCGTGCTCAGGTACGTGAAATCGCAGAAACCAAAGCTGCGGACATGACTGGTTCTGACGTTGAAGCGATGACTCGCTCCATCGAAGGTACCGCTCGTTCCATGGGCCTGGTAGTGGAGGATTAAGAGATGGCTAAGCTGACCAAGCGCATGCGCGTGATCCGTGACAAAGTTGATGCTACTAAACAGTATGACATCGCTGAAGCTGTTGCTCTGCTGAAAGAGCTGGCCACCGCTAAATTCGTAGAAAGCGTTGACGTTGCCGTTAACCTCGGCATCGACGCTCGTAAATCTGACCAAAACGTTCGTGGCGCTACCGTTCTGCCACACGGCACCGGTCGTTCCGTTCGCGTTGCCGTATTTGCCCAAGGCGCTAACGCTGAAGCAGCAAAAGCTGCTGGCGCAGAGCTGGTAGGTATGGACGATCTGGCTGACCAGATCAAGAAAGGCGAAATGAACTTCGACGTTGTTATTGCTTCCCCGGATGCAATGCGCGTTGTAGGTCAACTGGGCCAGATCCTGGGTCCACGCGGCCTGATGCCAAACCCGAAAGTGGGTACCGTTACTCCGAACGTTGCTGAAGCAGTGAAAAACGCTAAAGCAGGTCAGGTTCGCTACCGTAACGACAAAAACGGCATCATCCATACCACTATCGGTAAGGTTGATTTCGACGCAGACAAACTGAAAGAAAACCTGGAAGCCCTGCTGGTTGCGCTGAAAAAAGCAAAACCTTCTCAGGCGAAAGGCATGTACATCAAGAAAGTTAGCCTCTCCACCACCATGGGTGCTGGCGTTGCTATCGATCAGAGCGGTCTGTCTGCTGCAGCGAACTAATCGCATTTGCGATTATCGCTTTGACTTGGGGCCAAGATTTGTCTAGAATCTTATGCCCCAAGGTTTTGCTATTGGCTATGCCGTAGGCAAAACAAAGATTTTTCGGTTGGAGCCTGGCCTATCCAGGCCTCCGTCCAAGACCGCAGGTGTATCGCAAGATACTTAATCCTTCCTGCGTAGACGGTGACAGAGCCTAAGAAAATTTTTCTTTTTTATAAAAGAATGTCTTTGCTGGATTCTGCTCACCGTGTTAAGCCGCTCGGCGTGGCGTTTTACAAAGCGCCGAGTGAAGTGAGTTCCGGGGGATTTTCCCCGGCTAATCCAGGAGCAAAAAGCTAATGGCATTAAATCTTCAAGACAAACAAGCGATTGTTGCTGAAGTCAGCGAAGTAGCCAAAGGCGCGCTGTCTGCGGTTGTTGCGGATTCCCGCGGCGTTACCGTAGATAAAATGACTGAACTGCGTAAAGCAGGTCGTGAAGCTGGCGTTTACATGCGTGTTGTTCGCAACACCCTGATGCGTCGCGTAGTTGAAGGCACTCCATTCGAATGCCTGAAAGACACGTTTGTCGGTCCAACCTTGATTGCATTCTCTCACGAACACCCGGGCGCTGCTGCTCGTCTGTTCAAAGAGTTCGCGAAAGCGAATGCAAAATTCGAGGTTAAAGCTGCGGCCTTTGAAGGTGAGCTGATCCCAGCGGCGCAAATCGACCGCCTGGCGACGCTGCCAACTTACGAAGAAGCGATCGCACGCCTGATGGCAACCATGAAAGAAGCCGCTGCCGGCAAACTGGTTCGCACTCTGGCTGCAGTACGCGATCAGAAAGAAGCGGCGTAAGCCATTCTTTCTTAGCCTTTGCTAACGTATTTAAACTATTTCTGAATTTTAGGAACAATTGTTATGTCTATCACTAAAGACCAAATCCTGGAAGCAGTTGCCGCTATGTCCGTAATGGACGTTGTTGAACTGGTTTCCGCTATGGAAGAAAAATTCGGCGTTTCTGCTGCTGCTGCTGTAGCTGTAGCTGCTGGCCCGGCTGAAGCTGCTGAAGAGAAAACTGAATTCGACGTTATCCTGAAAGCTGCTGGCGCTAACAAAGTTGCTGTTATCAAAGCAGTACGTGGCGCTACCGGCCTGGGTCTGAAAGAAGCTAAAGACCTGGTTGAATCTGCTCCAGCCGCTCTGAAAGAAGGCGTGAGCAAAGATGACGCAGAAGCTCTGAAAAAATCTCTGGAAGAAGCTGGCGCTGAAGTTGAAGTTAAATAAGCCAACCTTTCCGGTTGCAGCCTAGTCTTTTAGGCTGATGGCTGGTGACTTTTTAGTCACCAGCCTTTTTGCGCTGTAGGGCGCCAGTAGCGTTTCACACTGTTTGGCTGCTGGTTTCGCCTCCCAATGTTTGTTTCTATTGACGACTTAATATACCGCGGTCTTTGCACTACCAGGAGTTCTGGGGGAAGACGCGATGAAATGGTTTAAGCGTGATAGCAAGAGACATTGCGGAAAGTGTTCCCGCTTTCCGGTCGACAAAACGGTGTTGCATGAACTGTCCCTAATCGGACGGACAGATTGGGTCACTGATCAGCGAGCTGAGGAACCCTATGGTTTACTCCTATACCGAGAAAAAACGTATTCGTAAGGATTTTGGTAAACGTCCACAAGTGCTGGACATACCATATCTCCTTTCTATCCAGCTTGACTCGTTCCAGAAGTTTATCGAGCAAGATCCAGAAGGGCAGTACGGCCTTGAAGCCGCATTCCGTTCTGTTTTCCCTATCCAGAGCTACAGTGGCAATTCGGAGCTGCAATACGTTAGCTACCGTCTTGGTGAGCCGGTCTTCGACGTCAAAGAGTGCCAGATCCGTGGTGTGACGTTCTCTGCACCGCTGCGCGTAAAACTGCGCCTGGTTATCTATGAGCGCGAAGCGCCTGAAGGTACGGTCAAAGACATCAAGGAACAAGAAGTCTACATGGGCGAAATTCCGCTCATGACCGAAAACGGCACCTTTGTGATCAACGGTACTGAGAGGGTTATCGTATCTCAGTTGCACCGTAGTCCTGGCGTATTCTTCGACAGCGATAAGGGTAAAACCCACTCCTCGGGTAAAGTGCTGTACAACGCACGCATCATCCCTTACCGCGGTTCATGGTTGGACTTCGAGTTCGATCCGAAGGACAACCTGTTCGTGCGTATTGACCGTCGCCGCAAACTGCCTGCGACCATCATTCTGCGCGCGCTGAACTACACCACTGAACAGATCCTCGACCTGTTCTTTGACAAGATCGTCTTCGAAATCCGTGACAACAAGCTGCAGATGGAGCTGGTGCCAGAGCGCCTGCGTGGTGAGACCGCTTCGTTCGACATCGAAGCCAACGGCAAGATCTACGTAGAGAAAGGCCGTCGCATCACCGCTCGTCATATCCGTCAGCTGGAAAAAGACGACATTCAGAGCATTGAAGTACCGGTAGAGTACATCGCGGGCAAAGTGGTCGCGAAAGACTATATCGATACCAATACCGGCGAACTGATCTGCGCAGCCAACATGGAGCTGTCGCTGGATCTGCTGGCCAAGCTGAGCCAGTCCGGCCACAAGCGCATCGAAACGCTGTTCACCAACGATCTGGATCACGGCGCGTATATCTCTGAAACGCTGCGCGTCGATCCGACCACCGATCGTCTGAGCTCGTTGGTAGAAATCTACCGCATGATGCGCCCTGGTGAGCCGCCAACGCGCGAAGCTGCCGAAAGCCTGTTCGAGAACCTGTTCTTCTCCGAAGACCGCTACGATCTGTCCGCGGTTGGCCGTATGAAGTTCAACCGTTCTCTGCTGCGCGACGAGATCGAAGGTTCGGGCATCCTGAGCAAAGACGACATCATCGAAGTGATGAAGAAGCTCATCGATATCCGTAACGGCAAGGGCGAAGTGGACGATATCGACCACTTGGGCAACCGTCGTATCCGCTCCGTCGGCGAGATGGCCGAGAACCAGTTCCGCGTAGGTCTGGTGCGTGTTGAGCGTGCGGTGAAAGAGCGTCTGTCTCTGGGCGATCTGGATACCCTGATGCCTCAGGACATGATCAACGCCAAGCCGATTTCGGCGGCGGTGAAAGAGTTCTTCGGCTCCAGCCAACTGTCCCAGTTCATGGACCAGAACAACCCGCTGTCCGAGATCACGCACAAGCGCCGTATCTCCGCACTGGGCCCGGGCGGTCTGACCCGTGAGCGCGCCGGCTTTGAAGTTCGAGACGTACACCCGACCCACTACGGCCGCGTGTGCCCAATCGAAACGCCGGAAGGTCCAAACATCGGTCTGATCAACTCCCTGTCCGTGTACGCACAGACTAACGAGTATGGCTTCCTGGAAACCCCGTACCGCCGCGTGCGTGACGGCGTGGTGACCGATGAAATCAACTACCTGTCTGCTATTGAAGAAGGCAACTTCGTTATCGCCCAGGCGAACTCCAACCTGGATGAAGAAGGCCGCTTCGTAGAAGACCTGGTCACCTGCCGCAGCAAAGGCGAATCAAGCCTGTTCAGCCGCGACCAGGTTGACTACATGGACGTATCCACCCAGCAGGTTGTTTCCGTTGGTGCTTCACTGATTCCATTCCTGGAACACGATGACGCCAACCGTGCATTGATGGGTGCGAACATGCAACGTCAGGCCGTACCAACCCTGCGCGCTGACAAGCCGCTGGTCGGTACCGGTATGGAACGCGCCGTAGCGGTTGACTCCGGCGTAACCGCCGTTGCCAAACGCGGCGGTGTGATCCAGTACGTGGATGCTTCCCGTATCGTTATCAAAGTTAACGAAGACGAGATGTACCCGGGCGAAGCAGGTATCGATATTTACAACCTGACCAAGTACACCCGTTCTAACCAGAACACCTGCATCAACCAGATGCCGTGTGTGAATCTGGGTGAGCCAATCGAGCGCGGCGACGTGCTGGCGGATGGCCCATCGACAGACCTGGGCGAACTGGCGCTGGGCCAGAACATGCGCGTAGCGTTCATGCCTTGGAACGGCTACAACTTCGAAGACTCCATCTTGGTCTCCGAGCGCGTGGTGCAGGAAGATCGCTTCACCACCATCCACATCCAGGAACTGGCGTGCGTGTCTCGCGACACCAAGCTGGGGCCTGAAGAGATCACTGCCGACATCCCTAACGTGGGTGAAGCTGCGCTCTCCAAGCTGGATGAATCCGGTATCGTGTATATCGGTGCTGAAGTGACCGGCGGTGACATTCTGGTCGGTAAGGTAACGCCTAAAGGCGAAACCCAGCTGACGCCGGAAGAGAAACTGCTGCGTGCGATCTTCGGTGAGAAAGCGTCTGACGTTAAAGACTCTTCTCTGCGTGTACCGAACGGCGTTTCCGGTACGGTTATCGACGTGCAGGTCTTCACCCGCGATGGCGTGGAAAAAGACAAGCGCGCGTTGGAAATCGAAGAGATGCAGCTGAAGCAGGCGAAGAAAGACCTGACTGAAGAACTGCAGATCCTGGAAGCCGGCCTGTTTGCGCGTATCCACGCGGTGCTGGTTGCCGGTGGCATCGAAGCCGACAAGCTGAGCAAGCTGCCGCGCGATCGCTGGCTGGAACTGGGCCTGACCGACGAAGAGAAGCAAAACCAGCTGGAGCAGCTGGCTGAGCAGTACGACGAACTGAAATCCGACTTCGAGAAGAAGCTGGAAGCCAAGCGTCGTAAGATCACTCAGGGCGACGATCTGGCGCCGGGCGTGCTGAAAATCGTCAAGGTTTATCTGGCCGTTAAACGTCAGATCCAACCGGGTGACAAGATGGCGGGCCGCCACGGTAACAAGGGTGTTATCTCCAAGATCAACCCGATCGAAGATATGCCTTACGATGAAAACGGCACGCCGGTAGACATCGTACTGAACCCGCTGGGCGTACCATCACGTATGAACATCGGTCAGATCCTGGAAACCCACCTGGGTATGGCTGCGAAAGGCATCGGTGAGAAGATCAACCAGATGCTGAAGCAGCAGCAGGAAGTGGCCAAGCTGCGTGAGTTCATCCAGAAGGCCTACGATCTGGGCGACGACGTTTGCCAGAAAGTTGACCTGAACACCTTCAGCGACGACGAAGTGCTGCGTCTGGCAGAGAACCTGAAAAAAGGTATGCCGATCGCAACGCCGGTGTTTGACGGTGCGAAAGAGACTGAAATCAAGCAACTGCTGGAAATGGGCGGTATCCCGACCTCCGGTCAGATCACGCTGTTCGATGGCCGTACCGGTGAGCAATTCGAGCGCCAGGTTACTGTCGGCTATATGTACATGCTGAAACTGAACCACTTGGTTGACGATAAAATGCACGCCCGTTCAACCGGTTCTTACAGCTTGGTGACTCAGCAACCTCTGGGTGGTAAAGCGCAGTTCGGTGGTCAACGCTTCGGTGAGATGGAAGTGTGGGCACTGGAAGCATACGGCGCGGCTTATACCCTGCAGGAAATGCTCACCGTTAAGTCGGATGACGTTAACGGCCGTACCAAGATGTACAAAAACATCGTGGATGGCGACCACCGGATGGAGCCAGGCATGCCGGAATCCTTCAACGTACTGTTGAAAGAAATCCGCTCGCTCGGCATCAACATCGAACTGGAAGACGAGTAATCGTCATTCCGGCTCAGGCTCCCCGCCTAAGGGAGCCTGAGGGTGGTTGTTCAGGTCACACGGGTACCTACTGCGGTTGTGGGTACCCAACAGGTTTAACTCCGACAGGAGCCAATCCGTGAAAGACTTATTGAAGTTTCTGAAAGCGCAAACTAAGACCGAAGAGTTTGATGCGATCAAGATTGCTCTGGCCTCGCCAGACATGATCCGTTCGTGGTCGTTCGGTGAAGTTAAGAAGCCGGAAACCATTAACTACCGTACGTTCAAACCAGAGCGTGACGGCCTTTTCTGCGCCCGTATCTTCGGGCCGGTAAAAGATTACGAGTGCCTGTGCGGTAAGTACAAGCGCTTGAAACACCGCGGCGTGATCTGTGAGAAGTGCGGCGTTGAAGTGACCCAGACCAAAGTGCGTCGTGAGCGCATGGGCCACATCGAGCTGGCTTCGCCGACCGCGCACATCTGGTTCCTGAAATCGCTGCCATCCCGCATCGGTTTGCTGCTGGATATGCCGCTGCGTGACATCGAACGCGTACTGTACTTCGAATCCTATGTGGTGGTCGAAGGCGGTATGACCAACCTCGAACGTCGTCAGATCCTGACCGAAGAGCAGTATCTGGACGCGTTGGAAGAGTTCGGTGACGAATTCGACGCCAAGATGGGTGCGGAAGCTATTCAGGCCCTGTTGAAAAACATGGATCTGGAAGCCGAGTGCGAGCAGCTGCGTGAAGAGCTGAACGAAACCAACTCCGAAACCAAGCGCAAGAAGCTGACCAAGCGTATCAAGCTGCTGGAAGCGTTCGTGCAGTCCGGTAACAAACCGGAGTGGATGATCCTGACCGTGCTGCCGGTACTGCCGCCGGATCTGCGTCCTCTGGTTCCGCTGGATGGCGGTCGTTTCGCGACCTCGGATCTGAACGATCTGTATCGCCGTGTGATCAACCGTAACAACCGTCTGAAACGCCTGCTGGATCTGGCTGCGCCGGACATCATCGTGCGCAACGAAAAGCGTATGCTGCAAGAAGCGGTAGACGCCCTGCTGGATAACGGCCGTCGCGGTCGTGCCATCACCGGTTCCAACAAGCGTCCTCTGAAATCTTTGGCCGACATGATCAAAGGTAAGCAGGGTCGTTTCCGTCAGAACCTGCTCGGTAAACGCGTTGACTACTCCGGCCGTTCCGTAATCACCGTAGGTCCATACCTGCGTCTGCATCAGTGCGGTCTGCCTAAAAAGATGGCGCTGGAGCTGTTCAAACCGTTCATCTACGGCAAGTTGGAGCTGCGTGGCCTGGCCACCACCATCAAAGCCGCCAAGAAAATGGTTGAGCGTGAAGAAGCCGTCGTTTGGGATATCCTGGACGAAGTGATCCGCGAACACCCGGTACTGCTGAACCGTGCACCAACCCTGCACCGTTTGGGTATCCAGGCGTTTGAACCGGTTCTGATCGAAGGTAAAGCGATCCAGCTGCACCCGCTGGTTTGTGCGGCCTATAACGCCGACTTCGATGGTGACCAGATGGCTGTTCACGTACCGCTGACGCTGGAAGCCCAGCTGGAAGCGCGTGCGCTGATGATGTCCACCAACAACATCCTGTCCCCAGCGAACGGCGAGCCAATCATCGTTCCTTCTCAGGACGTTGTACTGGGTCTGTACTACATGACCCGCGACTGTGTTAACGCCAAGGGCGAAGGCATGGTGCTGAATGGTTCCAAAGAAGCTGAGCGCGTTTACCGCGCCGGCCTGGCGTCTCTGCATGCGCGCGTTAAAGTGCGTATCACCGAAGACGTCAAAAACGCCGAAGGCGAATGGACTTCTCAGACCAGCATCATCGACACCACCATCGGCCGCGCCATCCTGTGGATGATCGTACCGAAAGGTCTGCCGTACGCGATCGTTAACCAGCCTTTGGGCAAGAAAGCGATCTCCAAGATGCTGAACACCTGTTACCGCATCCTGGGCCTGAAGCCGACCGTTATCTTTGCTGACCAGATCATGTACACCGGTTTTGCTTACGCAGCCCGTTCCGGCGCTTCCGTAGGTATCGACGACATGGTTATCCCGGCCAAGAAAGCGGAGATCATCGAAGAAGCGGAAACCGAAGTTGCCGAGATCCAGGAGCAGTTCCAGTCTGGTCTGGTTACCGCCGGCGAACGCTACAACAAAGTGATCGATATCTGGGCTGCAGCGAACGAACGCGTTGCGAAAGCGATGATGGAAAACCTGTCGGTAGAAGACGTGGTTAACCGTGACGGCGAAGTGGAACAGCAAGTTTCCTTCAACAGCATCTTTATGATGGCCGACTCCGGTGCGCGTGGTTCCGCCGCTCAGATTCGTCAGCTGGCCGGTATGCGTGGTCTGATGGCGAAGCCGGACGGCTCCATCATCGAAACGCCAATCACCGCGAACTTCCGTGAAGGTCTGAACGTACTCCAGTACTTCATCTCCACCCACGGTGCTCGTAAAGGTCTGGCGGATACCGCACTGAAAACCGCGAACTCCGGTTATCTGACCCGTCGTCTGGTTGACGTGGCGCAGGATCTGGTTGTGACCGAAGACGACTGTGGCACCCACGACGGCATCCTGATGACTCCGGTTATCGAAGGTGGCGACGTGAAAGAGCCGCTGCGTGAACGCGTTCTGGGCCGTGTGACGGCAGAAGACGTCCTCAAGCCGGGTACGGCGGACATTCTGGTGCCACGCAACACCCTGCTGAACGAGAAGGCGTGTGACCTGTTGGAAGAGAACTCTGTCGACAGCGTTAAAGTCCGTTCCGTGGTGAGCTGTGAAACCGACTTTGGTGTGTGCGCAAACTGCTACGGTCGCGACCTGGCACGTGGCCACATCATCAACAAAGGTGAAGCCATCGGCGTTATCGCGGCACAGTCCATCGGTGAGCCGGGTACACAGCTGACGATGCGTACGTTCCACATCGGTGGTGCGGCATCTCGTGCGGCTGCTGAATCCAGCATCCAGGTGAAAAACAAGGGTAGCATCAAGCTGAGCAACGCGAAGTTCGTTATGAACGCTGCGGGCAAGCTGGTGATCACCTCGCGTAACACCGAACTGAAACTGATCGACGAATTCGGCCGTACCAAAGAAAGCTACAAGGTGCCTTACGGTGCCGTGATGGGCAAAGGCGACGGTGAAGAAGTTAACGGCGGCGAAACCGTTGCTAACTGGGATCCGCACACCATGCCGGTCATCAGTGAAGTCAGCGGCTTCATTCGCTTCGCGGACATGGTTGACGGCCAGACCATTACTCGCCAGACCGACGAACTGACCGGTTTGTCTTCTCTGGTAGTTCTGGACAGCGCAGAGCGTACCGGTAGCGGTAAAGACCTGCGTCCGGCACTGAAAATCGTTGACGCTCAGGGCGAAGACGTATTGATCCCAGGCACCGATATGCCTGCTCAATACTTCCTGCCGGGCAAAGCGATCGTTCAGCTGGAAGACGGCATTCAGATCGGTGCGGGTGATACCCTGGCGCGTATTCCTCAGGAATCCGGCGGTACCAAGGATATTACCGGTGGTCTGCCGCGCGTTGCCGACCTGTTCGAAGCACGTCGTCCGAAAGAGCCGGCAATCCTGGCTGAAATCAGCGGGATTATCTCGTTCGGTAAAGAGACCAAAGGCAAACGTCGCCTGGTGATCTCTCCGCTGGACGGCAGCGACGCTTACGAAGAGATGATTCCGAAATGGCGTCAGCTCAACGTGTTCGAAGGCGAAGTGGTGGAACGTGGTGACGTCGTTTCCGACGGCCCAGAGTCTCCGCACGACATTCTGCGTCTGCGTGGTGTGCATGCGGTTACCCGCTACATCACCAACGAAGTGCAGGAAGTTTACCGTCTGCAAGGCGTTAAGATTAACGATAAGCACATCGAAGTTATCGTTCGTCAGATGCTGCGTAAAGGCACCATCGTTAGCGCTGGTGGCTCCGAGTTCCTGGAAGGCGAGCAGGCTGAAGTGTCTCGCGTCAAGATTGCCAACCGTCAGCTGGAAGCTGAAGGTAAGATCCCGGCAACCTTCTCGCGCGATCTGCTGGGTATCACCAAGGCTTCCTTGGCGACCGAGTCCTTCATCTCCGCTGCATCGTTCCAGGAAACGACGCGCGTTCTGACCGAAGCTGCCGTAGCCGGCAAGCGTGATGAACTGCGTGGCCTGAAAGAGAACGTCATCGTGGGCCGTCTGATTCCAGCCGGTACCGGTTACGCTTATCATCAGGATCGCATGCGTCGCCGTGCTCAGGGCGAAGCGCCGGTTGTTCCGCAAGTCAGCGCGGAAGAAGCGACGGCTAACCTGGCCGAGCTGCTCAACGCAGGCCTGGGCGGCAGCGACGACGAGTAATCGTCATCCGCGCCGCGGGCCCGGCATGCCGGGCCCATTGCCAGATAAACCGCTCCCTCGGGGGCGGTTTTTTTTCGCCTCATGCCGGGGTAGAGCAAACTTTGCTACTATGGTTACAGCAGAAATTGACCGGCGCTTTTTACCTGACAACCAAGGACAGTGCGAACATGGACAGCCTCATTACCTTCGAAAAATTGACGGCGCAACACCTGCCTTACCTGTATGAGATCCGCTTTTCCGTTGAGGAAAACCTGCTGCATTCGCATCAGATCCAGTATCTGCAGCGCAAACAGGCGCTGGAGGACATCAACCAGGGCGGCGGCTGGATCTGCAAGCATGGCGACGACTATGCCGGCGTTGGCTTCGGGCTATTCATCCCTGAACCGCTGATCGGCGGTCTGTTCGTGAAGCCGGAATACCAGTCGAAGGGGATCGGCTCCGCCTTGCTGGCCCGGGTCACTCACTGGATGTTTGAGCACGGCGCCGAAGCGATCCACTTAACCACCGATCCCGGCTCCAAAGCCGAAGGCTTTTATCAACATCACGGCTGGGCCGTGGTCGGGCAGGATGAATTCGGCCAGGTCGAACTGGTGAAACGCAAAGAGGGTGACTGATGAAAATCAACGGATTGATGACGTTACTGCTGCTTTCGCTGTTCAGCGCGCCGCTGTATGCGGCCGTTGACTATTTTTACCTGAAGCCGCTCGACGGCGAGAAGATCAAGATAACCCGGCAGATGCTGGAGGCGATGCCGTCGCACACGATTAAAACCTCGACCAATTTCACCCCGGAAGATACGTTCACCGGCGTTGAGCTTGCGGAGCTGGTGAAAGCCTATCATCTGAAAGGCCAGTCGGTACGCGCTTTCGCCTGGGATGATTACTCCTATTCGATGCCGATTGACGAGATGACTAAATACCGCGTGATCGTCGCCTATCAGCGCGGCGGCAAGCCGATCGACGTGGGGGAACTGGGGCCGTTCGCCATTATTTATCCGCGCGATAGCTACGCCGAGCTGAATAACCTGGATGTGAACGCGAAAACCGTCTGGCAAGTTAAACGGTTGGAGCTGAAATAAGATGAGCAAAAAACTGATCGGTACTCTTATCGCGTTGGTTGCCATCTTCTCCTTATTGATTTTGTTGATTGCCATTAACTTCGGCGGCGTAAAAGAACGCTATAAGCAGATCGAGCCCAATCTGGACAACTACTCGGTGGCCGAGATCCTCTTTCTGGCGTTTGAAAGAACCAAAACCGCGCTGCTGCTCAGTGAAAACAACGACTACGACGCCTTCCAGATCAAAAAGAAAATCTTCTACTCGAAGATTCAGATCCTGGAGAGCCGTTCGACCTTCAGCGACTCTTTTTATTACGACGACGAGTTCATCAAGAATGTTGCGCTGCTGAAGCAGCAGTACCGCACGTTGGACGATCTCTCCGCCGGCTTGCTGGTGGGGCAGAAAAACAAGGCGGACATTCTCTCTTATATGGATGATATAGAGGGCACGCTGGTCGATATTCAGGAAATTATTTATCGGATACAGATTAAAAACTTTACCGAAGTGAAAGGCATCATCCAGGAGAATTCGAGTAAAGCCGAGATGTTCGCCCTCTTTTCGCTGATTTTGGTGTTTCTGATGATGTTCCTAGTGCTGAGAAATGCCTTCTCGTTAAAAGAGATCATCAAGAACAAGAACATCTTTATCTCTTCCATCTACCACGAGATCGCCGGCTCGACTCAGGCCATCGTCATTGCCGCGGATATCATGGAGCACGAGCTGGCGCAGGAAGAGTTGAAAAAAGAAGCCCGCCTGATCTCCTATCACGGCAATAAGATCGCCGAACAAACGCGCGAGGTGATGGATTATTCGCGGCTTGAGATGGGGGAAGTCAAAATCAATATTTCCACCTTCCGGCTGAATGAGGTGGTGGACGATGCCGTAACCGGCATCGGCGCCGGGCGCGGCAATCGCCTCGTGATTCACCGTTCGTCTTATGCCGGCCTGATTGGTTCTGATAAATACAAGCTCTACCGAATATTGGCCAACCTGCTCAGCAATGCGGACAAATTTACCCACCGCGGCGCGATAACCCTTAACGTGAAGGTATGTCACGGCAATCTGTATTTGCGAGTAAAAGACACCGGCATCGGGTTTAACGTCAAAAATCTGGATCGGTTGTATAAGGCGTTCAATCAGGGGGTGGAAAGAGAAACGCGGCAGGGGTTGGGGCTGGGGCTGACCATTATCAAAAATTACGTCACGACGATGAAAGGTACCATTAAAGCCAAATCCGTCGAAGGAGTGGGCTCATCGTTTTTGATCCGCATCCCGGTCAAACTAATTAAAGAATAGGTTCGACAGCAGCAGCGAGGAGATAATCAGCGGCTTGGTCGGTTTTTCCACCAGATGTACGTCATAATGCAGGATCATATCGCCGATGTTTTTCTCGTAGTGATTCAGCTGGCCGGTCAGAATGATGATGCGGGCGTGCGGATCGAGGGCGTCTTTAATTTTCTTCACGACGCGTTCGGAGGTCTCGCCGAAATCCAACAGCCAGTCCAGAATAAACGCCTCGAAGGACTGCTGCTCCAGCGCGGCCAGCATGGCGTCCGCCGTCTGAAAGGTCTCAGTCTCGATGCCGTAGCGGCTGGCTATCTTCTTCAACAGTTCGAGAATATCCCCATCATTATCCAGGATCGCGATACGCGGGGCCGGCAGAAAGTCTATCTTGTTGACTTTGTACAGCGGAGCCTCGGCGGCATGTTCCCGATTGGTGTTGATGATGAAAAGATCGTCTTTTTTGCAGGCGTAGGTTTCGTCGTTGTCCGCTTGCGTGACCGGGCGCTCGTCAACCTCAATATTGCAGCGCTTATGAATGCTGTTCATGATAAAGACGGCGTTATGCGTCCTTTGGCCGGCAAACGGCTCGTTGAAGTACTGAAATACCTTTTTGACTTCATCGAGGGTGATGCCTCTTTTGCCATCCAGCTTCTGTTTGGCGCTGTTGTACTGAAGGTTCAGTATGTTGGCCATCGTGGAGGCATGCTTTCTGTCGCCAACTCCTTTCAGAGTGAGCAACGCGCTGATTGCATCGATGTAATTTGGCGTTTTCTTCATGACAACCTTGGCTTTTTTTGATGTTGACCGCGAGCGCTGAAAAACCTGCGCGAGGACCCGTGCTGGATTATAGATGATGACTGGGGGTTGCAGCGATATCAGTTTGATTTTGCTTGTCAAACTCAAAGTACACTCGATGCTAAATAAAAAAACACTCAAAAGACATTCACATTTAATCGTTTGTATGGTTAATTAGCGCACATACTGTGTGATTCGCGTCCTGGGGGGGTGCCAGTCTCACAAAATAAACCGCCTGCTCTTGTCCGTAAGCAGGGAGCAGGCGGCAAAAAGATCCGCGGCCAACACCAGGGCCAATGGCAGCACCGGGGATGACCACTCGAATCTCTCTTCGTCGCTGTACCTTCTTATCCTCGTTCCCACTTTTCTGCCGCCACAGCGCTCTATGAGTACCACTCCTGAGTGAGTGCCGCACATCGTTATGCCATCTTTCTGACTGCCCATTAGCCGACAAGGCAATCTACCCGTACGCCCTTACCGGCCGCGATACGCCATATGCGCGTTGCCGCGAACGAGGGCCCGGCGTCGCGCAAGAGAAGCTCCGGCGCGATCCGGGATGGGATAAGGCGGGGCCATCGAGAGGGTGACGGCCCCGGCCGACGCCGGGTTTGGCGGTCGGCAAGGTCACTATAGCCGGGGAGGTTACCGGCGCCAGCGCCGGCGTTCGGCATTGCGCGGCCGCTCCAGCGTTTTCTTCATGCGGCGGTAAACGTTGCCGCTTATTGCGTGCTGCGTCCCAGATAACCGTCCCAGTCTTTCCACACCGGCTGCAGCCCGGCGTTGCTGATGGCCTCGGCGACCTGCTGTGGCGTGCGGCCGTCGTGCGGCTCGAACTGTTCCAACTCCGGCGGCACGTCGTCGGCATAGCCGCCGGGCTGCGTCTTGGATCCGGCGCTGACGCTGTTGATCGCCACCGGGATCATGTGATCGCGGAAGTACGGCGACTCACGCGTAGACAGCGACAGCTCAACGTCCGGTGCGAACAGCCGGAAGGCGCAGATCAGCTGCACCAACTGAGGCTCGCTCATGATCGACGCTGGCTCAATGCCGCCGGCGCAGGGGCGCAGACGCGGGAACGAGATCGAGTAGCGGCTCTGCCAGTAGGTTTGCTGCAGGTAGAACAGATGTTCCGCCAGCAGGTAGCAGTCGGTGCGCCAGCTGTTGGACAGGCCGATCAACGCACCGAGGCCGATCTTGTCGATCCCGGCGCGCCCCAGGCGATCCGGCGTGGCCAGGCGCCAATGAAAATCCTGCTTCTGCCCGCGCAGATGGTGCTGCAGATAGGTGGCCGGATGGTAGGTTTCCTGATACACCAGCACGCCGTCCAGGCCCAGCGCTTTCAGTTCGGCGTACTCGTCCTGCGCCAGCGGCTGCACTTCCATCATCAGTGAGCTGAAGTGGCGGCGGATAGCCGGAATGTGCTGACGGAAATAGTCCATGCCAACCTTGCTCTGATGTTCGCCGGTGACCAGCAACAGGTGCTCGAACCCCAGCGCCTTGATGGCTTCGCACTCGCGTGCGATCTCCGCCGCGTCCAGCGTTTTGCGCTTGATGCGGTTGCTCATCGAAAAGCCGCAATAGGTGCAGTCGTTGGCGCACAGGTTAGAAAGGTACAGCGGCACATAGAAGCTGACGATGTTGCCGAAGCGCTGACGGGTCAGCTGCTGCGCGCGCTGCGCCAGCGGTTCCAGATACGGCGCGGCGGCGGGGGAGATCAGCGCCATAAAGTCGTCGTGCGTCAGCTTGTCGGCGTTCAACGCGCGTTCCACGTCGCGTGCGGTTTTGCCGTTGATGCGCAGCGTAATGTCGTCCCAATCCAGCTGTTGCCAGCGGCTACTGAAATCGTCGCCCATCACTGCGCCTCCTCTGGTTGGCTGAGGAAGGCGGTCAGCGGGCTGGAGGCGGCCGCATCGCGCTGGCTGGCACCCAATCCGGCGCTGCGCGCCAGCTCGCCGGCCTCCAGCGCCAGGCGAAACGCCCGTGCCATTTGCACCGGGTCGCGCGCCACGGCGATGGCGGTATTCACCAGCACCGCGTCGGCACCCAGCTCCATCGCTTCCAGCGCGTGGCTCGGCGCGCCGATGCCGGCGTCGACCACCACCGGCACCTTGGCCTGCTCGATGATGATCTCGAGGAAGTCACGGGTGCGCAGACCGCGGTTGGAGCCGATAGGGGCGCCGAGCGGCATCACCGCCGCGCAACCCACCTCTTCCAGCCGTTTGCACAGCACCGGATCGGCGCCGCAGTAGGGCAGCACCACAAAACCGTCTTTCACCAGCGTTTCCGCCGCCTTCAACGTTTCTATCGGATCCGGCAGCAGGTATTTCACATCGGGATGGATCTCCAGCTTCACCCAGTGGGTGCCGAGCGCTTCGCGCGCCAGCCGGGCGGCGAACACCGCTTCGGCGGCGGTTTTGGCGCCGGAGGTGTTGGGCAATAGCCTTACGCCCAGCTGCTGCAGCGGTGCCAAAATGGCGTCGTTGCCGCCGCGCAGATCGACGCGTTTCATGGCCATGGTCACCAGCTGTGAGCCGGAGGCCGCCAGCGCCTCCAGCATCAACGCCGGGGTGGCGAACTTGCCGGTGCCGGTGAACAGGCGCGAGGTAAAAGTGGTATCGGCGATTTTCAGCATGTCAGCCTCCGGCGATCGCTTGAAACAGCAAAATGTCGTCACCGTCCTGCACCTGATGGTCGGCCCAGTCGGCGCGCGGGATGATGGTTTGGTTGATCGCCAGCGCAGTGCCCGGCTGGTGGCGTTCCAGCTGGGTCAGCAGGGCGGCGACGCTGAGCGGCTGCGCCAGCTCCAGCGGTTGGTCGTTCAGACGGATCTTCATGCCGCGCCTCCGCATACCGGGCAGGCGCGGGCCTGGCTCAGTTGCAGCGTGCTCCAGCTCTGCTGCTTGCCGTCGAACAGCCGCAGCTTGCCGTTGAGGGAGGAAGGCATACCGGCCAGCATCTTGATGGCTTCCAGCGCTTGCAGAGTGCCGATCACGCCCACCACCGGGCCGAGCACCCCGGCGGTGCGGCAGTTGCGCTGCGGCTCTTCCTGCTCCGGGTACAGGCAGGCGTAGCAGCCGTGCGCATAGGGCGGCTCGAGCACCAGCAGCTGGCCGCTGAAACCGACCGCGCTGCCGCTGATCAGCGGCTTGGCGGCGGCGATGCAGGCGGCATTGACCTCATGACGGGTCGCCATATTGTCGCAGCAGTCCAGCACCAGATCGGCGCGGGCGACCGCGTCGCGCAGCGCTTGCCCCTGCAGCCGCTGCGCCAGCGGGATGGATTCCACCAACGGGTTCAGCGCCTGCAGGTGGCGTTGCGCCAGCGCCGCCTTGCCGGTGGCGGTATCGGCGCTGCGGTAGAGGATTTGCCGCTGCAGGTTGGTGACATGCAGCTGGTCGTCGTCGGCCAGCAGCAGCGTGCCGACGCCGGCGGCGGCCAGATACAGCGAAGCCGGGGAACCGAGCCCGCCCAAACCGACGATCAGCACCGTGGCGCGCTTGAGCCTCTCCTGGCCTTCCGGGCCGACGTCCTCCAGCAGCAGCTGGCGGCTGTAGCGCAGGAATTCCTGATCGTTAAGCATCGTTCGGATCCTCGCCTTCGATCAGCCGCAATAGCTCGGCCGTCGCCGCGCGCCAGTCCGGCGCCTGGATGATGGCGCTGACCACCGCCACGCTACCGACGCCGCACGCCAGCACTGCCGGTACGCGATCGATGCTGATCCCGCCGATCGCCACCGTCGGGTAATCCGCCAGGCCGGCGATGTGGCGTTTCAACTCCGCCAGCCCCTGCGGCGCCGAAGGCATGTCTTTGGTTTGGGTGGGGAAGATGTGCCCCAGCGCGATGTAGGAAGGTTTCGCCGCCAGCGCGCGCGCCAGCTCCGCGTCGTCATGGGTGGACACGCCCAGCCGCAGCCCGGCGCGGTGAATGGCCGCCAGATCGGTAGTATCGAGATCCTCCTGGCCCAGATGCACGCCGTAAGCGCCGTGCTTGATCGCCAGCCGCCAGTAGTCGTTGATGAACAGCCGCGCCTGATAACGCTGGCCCAGCGCGATGGCGGCGGCGATATCCGCTTCGACCTGCTCGTCAGGCAGGTCCTTGATGCGCAGCTGGATGGTGGTGACGCCGGCCTCCAGCAGGCGAGCGATCCATTCCACGCTGTCGACGACCGGGTAAAGCCCCAGCTTGTGGGGCGTAGCCGGGAAGCGGGTGGTGATATCAGTCATTGTTTGTCTCCTCTTGCAGGGTGCCGGCGCTGTGATACAGCTCGCTGCCGCGGGCGCGGAACTCGGCGGACATTTTCTCCATGCCGGTCAGCTGCACTTCGATCGGCTTGGCGGCCTCCTGGGCGGCGGCGTAGTCGCGCACCTCCTGCGAAATTTTCATCGAGCAGAATTTCGGCCCGCACATCGAGCAGAAGTGGGCGACCTTGCCGGACTCCTGCGGCAGGGTTTCGTCGTGATAGGCGCGGGCGGTGGCCGGATCGAGCGCCAGATTGAACTGATCTTCCCAGCGGAATTCGAAACGCGCCTTGGACATGGCGTTATCGCGGATCTGCGCACCCGGATGGCCTTTGGCCAGATCGGCGGCGTGAGCGGCGATCTTGTAGGTGATCAGGCCCTGCTTGACGTCCTCTTTGTTCGGCAGGCCGAGGTGTTCTTTCGGCGTGACGTAACACAACATGGCGCAGCCGAACCAGCCGATCATTGCCGCGCCGATGCCGGAGGTGAAATGGTCATAGCCCGGGGCGATATCGGTGGTCAGCGGGCCGAGGGTGTAGAACGGCGCTTCGTGGCAGTGTTCCAGCTCTTCGGTCATGTTGCGGCGGATCATCTGCATCGGCACGTGGCCCGGGCCTTCGATCATCACCTGCACGTCGTATTCCCAAGCGATTTTGGTCAGCTCGCCCAGCGTATGTAGCTCGGCGAACTGGGCTTCGTCGTTGGCGTCCTGAATCGAGCCGGGGCGCAGGCCGTCGCCGAGCGACAGCGAAACGTCGTAGGCGGCGCAGATCTCACAGATTTCACGGAAATGCTGATAGAGGAAGTTTTCCTGATGGTGCGACAGACACCATTTGGCCATGATCGAGCCGCCGCGCGACACGATGCCGGTCAGGCGTTTGGCGGTCATTGGCACGTAGCGCAGCAGCACGCCGGCGTGGATGGTGAAGTAGTCGACCCCTTGCTCCGCCTGTTCCAGCAGCGTATCGCGGAACATCTCCCAGGTGAGGTTTTCCGCCACGCCGTTGACCTTCTCCAGCGCCTGGTAGATCGGCACGGTGCCGATGGGCACCGGGCTGTTGCGCAGGATCCACTCGCGGGTTTCGTGAATATAGCGGCCGGTAGAGAGATCCATCACGGTGTCCGCGCCCCAGCGGGTGGACCACACCAGCTTCTCCACCTCTTCTTCGATCGACGACGTGACCGCCGAGTTGCCGATATTGGCGTTCACCTTCACCAGGAAATTGCGGCCGATGATCATCGGCTCCGCCTCCGGGTGATTGATGTTGGCGGGAATGATGGCGCGGCCGGCGGCCACTTCCTGGCGCACGAACTCCGGCGTGATGTTGTCCGGCAGATTGGCGCCCCAGCTTTGACCCGGGTGCTGGTGGCGCAGCACCTCGCCGCGAATGCGCTCGCGCCCCATGTTTTCACGGATGGCGATGAACTCCATCTCCGGGGTGACGATACCGGCGCGGGCATAGTGCAGCTGGGTCACGCACTTGCCCGGCAGCGCCTTGCGCGGCAGCGGCAGATGTTCGAAGCGCAGGTGATCAAGCCCCTCGTCCGCCAGCCGCTGTTGGGTGAAGCCGGAACTGGCGCCGCTGAGGGTGGCGCTATCGCCGCGCGCGTCGATCCAGCCGGCGCGCAGTTTGGCCAGGCCGGCGTGCACGTCGAGCTTGGCCTGCGGATCGCCGTAGGGGCCGGCGGTATCATACACCGGGATCGCCTCGTTGGGTTCATACTGCGGGTTGTCTTTGCTGCCGCCGAGCAGGGTCGGGCTGAGCTGAATTTCGCGCATCGGCACCTGGATATCGCTGCGCGAGCCTTGCAGATAGATACGGCGTGAGTTCGGGAAAGCCATGCCTTGCAGGGTGTCGATAAACTGCTGGGCGGCTTCGCGTTGCGCTTTACGGGCGCGCGGTGGATTAACGTTAGACATAGCAAGTTCCTACCAGTGTGTTGGGTTGGGAAAGTTGCTTGTCTGGAGCTCGGAGGGAGTAATGATGGTGGCCGATAAGGCAGGGCGCCCGCAAGGGGAAGGCCGTGCCTGTGGCGATAGATTACTCTTGTTCCCTTCGCGGGTATTAACCCGATCAGGTTCCGCGGATCCCGAATTAACGGTCTCAGCCTGGCTGATTCGATGAACAAATCAGGCGCTAGGCACTCCGACAAGATGCCCCCCAGTATAGGAGGGATAAGAAAAAAAACTATAAAATTTTAACGCGCCGGATCCAGCGCCTGGTCCGGCTGCGGTTGCTGCGCGGCTTCCGCCTCCAGCAGGATCAGCTTATCTTCCAGAGCAAAGCGCGCCGCCAGCGTTTCGCCGATATCCGACAAGGCCTGGTGGAATTCCAGACAAACCTCCTGATCGATATCCACTTCGGTATAGCGATCGTGGAACGCCATGATCTGTTCGGTATTGGCCCACAGCTTGGGGTAGATGTTCACCGCCAGCGACATTTTCGGACTGGCTGCGCCTTCCACTTGTTTGATAATTCTGTCATAGATATGAAAATGCCCTGCGGAGAGGTAATCCACCAGGTTGTGGCAAAAGTTCTCCAGCGCTTTTTCATTCAGCGGCGTATGCTTTTCTTTATTCGGTTTGAGGCCTACCAGCGTGCAGTAGGCGACCAGCAACTGCTTGCGGGCCTGAAGCCATTGATCAACTAATTCATTACTACCGCCAACGCGCTGAGTCAGCCTTTCCAAACGGTTGAGCATGTTTGACTCCGTGTAAGTAATAAAAGTAACCGGTAAGTTATTAAAATGTAACAAAGCCGATTCGTAGAGTGCCAGTGAAGCTGAGGTTGTGCAACAACGATATGGAACTTGCATTAACGGGCAATGAAAACGGCTGGTGGATCGTCAGCCATGAAAGCAAACTTTGGTTACCGAACGGTGAATTGCCGTCGGGGACGGCCGCCACCCTCGGGCTGCAGGGCCGTATGGCGCGCACCATCGGTGAGTGGGCGGGTGCGCAGGTTTGGCTGGTGCGCCAGGCGATGCCGCGGGAGATGGGCTCGGTGCGTCAGCTGTTGGATCTGGATCGCGGTCTGTTTCAGCTTGCCGGGCGCGGCGTGCAGCTGGCGGATTTCTACCGTTCACATCGCTATTGCGGCTACTGCGGCCATGAGATGCACCTCAGCCGCAGCGAGAGCGCCTGCCTGTGTGGCCACTGCAAAGAGCGCTACTATCCGCAGATTGCACCCTGCGTGATCGTCGCCATTCGGCGCGAGGATCAGATCCTGCTGGCGCAACACGTGCGCCATCGCGGCGGTATCCACACGGTGCTGGCCGGCTTCGTCGAAGTGGGCGAAACGCTGGAGCAGGCGGTAGCGCGCGAAGTGATGGAAGAGAGCAATATCGAAATCAAGAACCTGCGCTACGTCACTTCACAACCCTGGCCGTTCCCGCACTCGCTGATGATGGCCTTTATGGCCGATTACCATCAGGGGGAAATTCGTCACGATCCCAAGGAGCTGCTCAACGCTGGCTGGTATCGCTACGACCAACTGCCGCTGTTGCCGCCGCCCGGCACCGTGGCGCGCCGGTTGATTGAGGACACCGTGGCGCTGTGCCGGGCAGAATAATGTACAATGGCCGGCAGATTATTAAGGGAGCCCCATAAATGACTGAGTTGAAGAACGATCGCTACCTGCGCGCGCTGTTGCGCCAGCCGGTGGATGTGACCCCCGTATGGATGATGCGCCAGGCCGGTCGTTATTTACCGGAGTACAAGGCGACCCGCGCCCAGGCCGGTGATTTCATGTCGCTGTGCAAGAACGCGGAGCTGGCCTGCGAGGTCACGCTGCAGCCGCTGCGCCGCTATGCGCTGGACGCCGCCATCCTGTTCTCCGACATTCTCACCATTCCCGACGCCATGGGGCTCGGCCTGTACTTTGAAGCCGGCGAAGGCCCGCGTTTCAGCTCCCCTGTTACCTGCCGCGCCGACGTCGACAAGCTGCCGGTGTTCGATCCGGAAGTGGAGCTGGGCTATGTGATGAACGCGGTGCGCACCATTCGCCGCGAGCTGAAGGGCGAAGTGCCGCTGATCGGCTTCTCCGGCAGCCCGTGGACGCTGGCGACTTATATGGTCGAAGGCGGCAGCAGCAAAGCCTTCACCAAGCTGAAGAAGATGATGTATGCCGAACCGGCCACGCTGCATCTGTTGCTGGACAAGCTGGCGGACAGCGTGATCCTGTACCTCAATGCCCAGATCAAAGCCGGCGCGCAGTCGGTGATGGTGTTCGACACCTGGGGCGGCGTGCTGACCGGGCGCGACTACCGCGAGTTCTCTTTGCACTACATGCACAAGATCGTCGACGGGCTGCTGCGTGAAAACGACGGCCGCCGCGTGCCGGTGACGCTGTTCACCAAAGGCGGCGGGCAGTGGCTGGAGGCGATGGCCGCCACCGGCTGCGATGCGCTGGGGCTGGATTGGACCACCGACATCGCCGACGCGCGTCGGCGCGTCGGCGACAAAGTGGCGCTGCAGGGCAATATGGATCCGTCGATGCTGTATGCCTCTCCGGCGCGCATCGCGGAAGAAGTGGAGACCATTCTGGCTGGTTTCGGCCACGGCAACGGCCATGTGTTCAACTTGGGCCACGGCATCCATCAGGATGTGCCGCCGGAGCACGCCGGCGCCTTCGTCGAGGCGGTGCACGCGCACTCGGCGAAATACCACCGTTAAGGATTCGATGTGACCGATATGGCGGCCCTGCGCGCCGAACAGCTGCGGCGCGCGGCTGAAGTCATTCGCTACGACGATCTGCCGGCCGAACCGCCGGCCTTCATCGCCGGCGCCGACGTGGGCTTCGAGCAAGAAGGGGCGGTGACGCGCGCCGCCATCGCCATCCTGCGCTATCCGTCGCTGGAACTGGTGGAGTATCAGGTGGCGCGCATCGCCACCGTCATGCCCTACATCCCGGGCTTCCTGTCGTTTCGCGAATACCCGGCGCTGTTGGCCGCCTGGGGGCAGCTGCAGCAGAAACCGGGGCTGATCTTCGTCGATGGGCATGGCATTTCGCATCCGCGGCGTCTCGGCGTCGCCAGCCATTTCGGCCTGCTGGTCGATGTACCGACCATCGGCGTGGCCAAGAAGCGCCTGTGCGGCAAATTCGCGCCGCTGGACGCCGCCGTCGGCGCGCTGGCGCCGCTGGAAGATAAGGGTGAACCGCTGGGCTGGGTGTGGCGCAGCAAGGCGCGTTGCAACCCGCTGTTCATCTCTACCGGGCATCGCGTGGGCGCCGACAGTGCGCTGGCGTGGGTGCAACGCTGCATGGCGGGCTACCGTTTACCGGAGCCGACCCGTTGGGCCGACGCCATCGCATCGCGCCGTCCGGCGTTTCAGCGTTGGTTGCAGCAGCATCCGGAGGTGTCGCCATGAGCGATTTCGGGTACACTGCGCCGCAGATAACGCGTAAGAGAGTAAAGCATGCTACGTAACCCGATTCATTTACGTCTGGAACGGCTCGAGGCCTGGCAACATTTGACCTTTATGGCCAGTTTGTGCGAGCGTATGTACCCGAATTACCAGATGTTCTGCAAACAGACCGAGTTCGGCGATCCGGCGGTTTATCGCCGCATTCTGGATTTGGTGTGGGAAACGCTGGTGGTGAAGGACGCCAAGGTCAACTTCGACAGCCAGCTCGAGAAGTTGGAAGAGGCGATTCCGTCGGCGGAAGATTACGATCTTTACGGCGTTTACCCGGCAATTGATGCCTGTATCGCATTAGGGGAACTGATCCATTCGCGGCTCGGCGGGGAGACGCTGGAGCACGCCATTGCCATCAGCGAAACATCGATTCGCACCGTGGCGATGTTGGAAATGACCCAAGCCGGTAAGGAAATGACCGACGAAGAGTTGGAAAGTTTGCCTGCGGTAGAGGAAGAATGGGACATTCAATGGGAAATTTTCCGCCTGTTGGACGCCTGTGAAGAGCGCGATATAGACCTGATCAAGGGGCTGCGATCCGACCTGCGAGAGGCCGGTGTCAGCAACATCGGGATAAATTTAGCGCAATAAGGCAACAAAACGTGATTTAACGCCTGATTTGTCATGCCTTAAGGCTTCACATCCGCACCCTGTCTGGTCTACATTTGGGGGGCGTAAAAAAAGTGGCTATCGGTGCGTGTATGCAGGAGAGTGCTGTCAATCGGCATATCCGTCGCACTCGATGCTTTGCAAACGATAAACACACTGTAAGGATAACTTATGAACAAGACTCAACTGATTGATGTAATCGCGGACAAGGCTGACCTTTCCAAAGCACAAGCTAAACTGGCTCTGGAATCCACCCTGGCTGCTATTACTGAGTCTCTGAAAGAAGGTGATGCAGTACAATTGGTTGGCTTCGGTACTTTCAAAGTAAACCATCGTAGCGAGCGCACTGGCCGCAACCCACAGACTGGCAAAGAAATCAAAATCGCAGCAGCCAACGTGCCTGCGTTCGTTTCTGGCAAAGCACTGAAAGACGCTGTTAAATAAGACCGCGCCTCGGTGAAAAGAATAAACAGGGGGGCGATGGCGCCCCTTTTGTTTGCTCGTCGGGCGCTCATGGCCGTTGGCATCGCCGTCGGCCTGAGTGCCTGCAGTTTCCATTCCGATATCCCCAGCTTTACCGCCAGCGGCTTCGTGGCCGATCAGGGTGTGATACGTCTGTGGCGTAAAGACGATGAGCAACATCGTCCGCAGGTGTTGGTCAGCGTCTACAGCCCTTACCGTGGTCCGGGTACCATCACCACGCTGTACACCTATCAGGGCGACGTGCTGCGCCAAATCAAACGCAACGATGCCGACGGCGATCGAGATTCCATTCAGCTGCGCTTTGCCGACGACGGCACGGTGAGCTTTATGCAGCGCCAGTTGGCGACACGCCGCGAACCGTTGACCAGCGATGAAATCGCTCTGTACCAATATCAGGCGCGGCGGATCCTTGAAGTGAGCAATGCGCTGCGCGCCGGCAAGGTGAAATTGCTGCAGGGGCGCTGGATGCAGGGCGAGGTGCAAACCTGCGACGGCCAACGCATGAAACCGGGGCTGGATGCCGCCTCCATCGTTTGGATCGAGAAACGCGCCCGCAGCAGTAGCCGGCCGGTGAGCGTCGCCTGGCTGGAAGCGCCCGAAGGCAGCGAACTGCTGCTGGTGGCGAACGACGACTTCTGCAGCTGGGAACCGAAAGAAGACCAGCTGTAAAAAAGGCCCCGCGCTGCGGAGCCTCCCATCATGACCTTAGACGGCCAAATCACTTGCCGCGCGCAATCGCGCGATAACCGATGTCTTTGCGGCAGAAGCTGCCCGGCCACTGAATGCCTTCCGCCAGCTGGTAGGCGCGTTGCTGCGCCTGCGCCACGGTGTCGCCCAGCGCCGTTACGCACAGCACGCGGCCGCCGCTGGTGACGACGTCATCGCCCTGCAGGCGTGTACCGGCGTGGAAGACCTTGCCGTCGGCGCTTTCCTGCTGCGGCAACCCCTGGATCACTTCGCCGTTGCGATAGTCGCCCGGATAACCGCCGGCCGCCAGCACCACGCCGAGCGCAGGGCGTTCGTCCCAGTCAGAGCTTTTCTCGTTCAGGCGGCCTTCGGCACCCGCCAGGCACAGCTCCACCAGATCGGAGCGCAGGCGCAGCATGATGGGCTGGGTTTCGGGATCGCCAAAACGACAGTTGAATTCGATCACCTTCGGCTGGCCATCGGCGGCGATCATCAGGCCGGCGTACAGGAAGCCGACGTAGGTGTTGCCTTCCGCCGCCATGCCGCGCACCGTCGGCCAGATCACCTGATCCATGGCGCGCCGGTGGATTTCGTCGGTCACGACCGGCGCCGGGGAGTAAGCTCCCATGCCGCCGGTGTTCGGGCCGGTGTCGCCGTCGCCGACGCGCTTGTGGTCCTGGCTGGTGGCCATTGGCACCACGTTCTCGCCGTCGACCATCACGATGAAGCTGGCTTCTTCGCCGTCGAGGAACTCTTCCACCACGATGCGATGACCGGCGTCGCCGAAGGCATTGCCGGCCAGCATGTCTCGCACCGCCTCTTCCGCTTCCTGCAGCGTCATCGCGACGATCACGCCTTTACCGGCCGCCAGGCCATCGGCCTTGATGACGATCGGTGCACCTTTGCGGCGCACATAGGCCAGCGCCGGCTCCACCTCGGTAAAGTTTTCATATTCGGCGGTCGGGATGCGGTGGCGCGCCAGGAAATCCTTGGTGAAGGCTTTGGAGCCTTCGAGCTGCGCGGCGGCCTGCGACGGGCCGAAGATTTTCAAACCGGCGGCCTGGAAGGCATCGACCACGCCGATCACCAGCGGCGCTTCCGGCCCGACGATGGTCAGACCGATGTCATGGCTCTGGGCGAAAGCGACCAGGGCAGGGATGTCGGTGGCGGCGATCGCCACGTTTTCCAGATTGGCTTCCAGCGCGGTACCGGCATTGCCCGGCGCAACGTAGACTTTGTCCGCCAGCGGAGACTGGGCGGCTTTCCAGGCCAGCGCGTGCTCGCGCCCGCCGTTGCCGATAATCAAAATGTTCATCAGAGGCTCCACGAATGGCGTGCGCCGGAGCGCACGCGGCAAAAGGAATTAATGGCGGAAGTGACGCATGTCGGTAAAGATCATGGCGATGCCGTGTTCGTTGGCGGCGGCGATCACTTCGTCGTCGCGGATAGAGCCGCCCGGCTGGATCACGCAGGTAATGCCGACCGCCGCCGCGGCATCGATGCCGTCGCGGAACGGGAAGAAGGCGTCGGAGGCCATGGCGGACCCTTTCACTTCCAGCCCTTCATCACCCGCTTTGATGCCGGCGATCTTGGCGGAGTAAACGCGGCTCATCTGGCCGGCGCCTATGCCGATGGTCATGTTGTCACGTGCATAAACGATGGCGTTGGATTTCACGAACTTGGCCACTTTCCAGCAGAACAGCGCGTCGCGCAGTTCCTGTTCGGTCGGCTGACGCTCGGATACCACACGCAGATCGGCGGCGGTTACCATGCCCAGATCGCGATCCTGCACCAGCAGGCCGCCGTTGACGCGCTTGAAGTCCAGCCCCGCCACGCGTTGCTGCCACTGGCCGCAGGCCAGCACGCGCACGTTCTGCTTGGCGGCCAGCAGGGAGCGCGCTTCCTGGGTGACGTTTGGCGCGATGATCACTTCCACGAACTGGCGGCTGATGATCGCCTGCGCGGTGGCGGCATCCAGCTCGCGGTTAAAGGCGATGATGCCGCCAAAGGCGGAGGTCGGGTCGGTTTGGTAAGCGCGCTCGTAGGCGGCCAGGATGTCGTCGCCGATCGCCACGCCGCAAGGGTTGGCGTGTTTGACGATCACGCAGGCCGGCTCGGCGAACTCTTTCACGCATTCCAGCGCGGCGTCGGTATCGGCGATGTTGTTATAAGACAGCGCCTTGCCCTGCAGCTGCTCGGCGGTCGCGACGGACGCTTCCTTTACCTCTTCTTCTATATAGAAGGCGGCCTGCTGGTGGCTGTTCTCACCGTAGCGCATATCCTGCTTCTTGATGTAGTTGAGGTTCAGGGTGCGCGGGAAGCGGCCGGACGGCTGCTCGGTCTCGCCGTGGTACGCCGGCACCAGCGCGCCGAAGTAGTTGGCGATCATGCTGTCGTAGGCGGCGGTGTGTTCGAAGGCCTTGATGGCGAGATCGAAGCGGGTGGCGTAGCGCAGCGAACCGTCGTTGTTGTCCATCTCGGTAATAATGGCGGCGTAGTCGCTGCTCTTCACCACGATGGCGACGTCTTTATGGTTCTTGGCGGCGGAGCGCACCATGGTCGGGCCGCCGATATCGATATTCTCGACCGCGTCTTCCAGCGAGCAATCCGGGCGCGCCACGGTTTGGGCGAACGGGTACAGATTGACGACCACCATGTCGATAGGCTGGATGTCATGCTGAGTCATGACGGCGTCGTCCTGCCCGCGGCGGCCGAGAATACCGCCGTGAACTTTTGGGTGCAGGGTCTTTACTCGTCCGTCCATCATCTCCGGGAAGCCGGTGTAGTCGGAAACTTCGGTAACGGGCAGACCGGCGTCTGCCAGCAGGCGAGCGGTGCCGCCGGTGGAGAGCAGTTCAACGCCGCGCTGGGAAAGCGCTTCGGCGAATTCAACGATACCGGCTTTGTCAGACACGCTGAGCAGGGCCCGGCGGATTGGACGAGGTTGTTGCATGGTTTTATCCCTTGGCTTTGAGTCGCAATTAAAGAGCGTTACGTGAATGTCCACCTCGTTCTCTCTATAAGGAAGGGTTTTTTGCCTTATAAAGGGAGGGGCAGGCGCATATTCAGGTAGCGCCCCCATAAAAAGGGGATCGTTTCGTCGCGGGGAATTGTAGCGAAAACGTTTGCGTGGCGCTCGTAAATTTTCCATGCAAATCGCATCTGTGGATAACACTGTGTGCAAGTGGGTATAAGGCGGGGTTTTGCTGTGGAATGCAGCGAACGATCGTTTTTGCGGAAAATACCTGTTGCGGCCTGCGAGGAACTCCCTATAATGCGCCTCCATCGACACGGAACATGTGAACAACTTCACAGAGTATCCGGGGGTCGCAGAGAAAAAATCCTGAAAATTAGGGTTGACTCTGAAAGAGGAAAGCGTAATATACGCCACCTCGAGTTAGCAAGCGAAAGCGCCTAACTCACTGCTCTTTAACAATTTATCAGACAATCTGTGTGGG
>NZ_JBJZOU010000004.1:0-83030 GCF_057808395.1 Serratia sp. TSO36
AAAGGGTGATAGCCCCGTACACTAAAATGCACAGGTCGTGAGTTCGATGAGTAGGGCGGGACACGTGACATCCTGTCTGAATATGGGGGGACCATCCTCCAAGGCTAAATACTCCTGACTGACCGATAGTGAACCAGTACCGTGAGGGAAAGGCGAAAAGAACCCCGGCGAGGGGAGTGAAATAGAACCTGAAACCGTGTACGTACAAGCAGTGGGAGCACCTTCGTGGTGTGACTGCGTACCTTTTGTATAATGGGTCAGCGACTTATATTTTGTAGCAAGGTTAACCGTATAGGGGAGCCGTAGGGAAACCGAGTCTTAACTGGGCGATTAGTTGCAAGGTATAGACCCGAAACCCGGTGATCTAGCCATGGGCAGGTTGAAGGTTGGGTAACACTAACTGGAGGACCGAACCGACTAATGTTGAAAAATTAGCGGATGACTTGTGGCTGGGGGTGAAAGGCCAATCAAACCGGGAGATAGCTGGTTCTCCCCGAAAGCTATTTAGGTAGCGCCTCGTGAACTCATCTTCGGGGGTAGAGCACTGTTTCGGCTAGGGGGCCATCCCGGCTTACCAAACCGATGCAAACTCCGAATACCGAAGAATGTTATCACGGGAGACACACGGCGGGTGCTAACGTCCGTCGTGAAGAGGGAAACAACCCAGACCGCCAGCTAAGGTCCCAAAGTCATGGTTAAGTGGGAAACGATGTGGGAAGGCACAGACAGCCAGGATGTTGGCTTAGAAGCAGCCATCATTTAAAGAAAGCGTAATAGCTCACTGGTCGAGTCGGCCTGCGCGGAAGATGTAACGGGGCTAAACCATGCACCGAAGCTGCGGCAGCGACGCTTAGGCGTTGTTGGGTAGGGGAGCGTTCTGTAAGCCGTTGAAGGTGGCCTGTGAGGGTTGCTGGAGGTATCAGAAGTGCGAATGCTGACATAAGTAACGATAAAGCGGGTGAAAAGCCCGCTCGCCGGAAGACCAAGGGTTCCTGTCCAACGTTAATCGGGGCAGGGTGAGTCGACCCCTAAGGCGAGGCTGAAAAGCGTAGTCGATGGGAAACAGGTTAATATTCCTGTACTTGGTGTTACTGCGAAGGGGGGACGGAGAAGGCTAGGCTGGCCGGGCGACGGTTGTCCCGGTTTAAGCGTGTAGGGGGTGTGACCTGGTAAATCCGGTTGCATACTAACCCTGAGGCGTGATGACGATGCACTACGGTGCAGAAGTAGTTGATGCCCTGCTTCCAGGAAAATCCTCTAAGCTCCAGGTAACATTGAATCGTACCCCAAACCGACACAGGTGGTCAGGTAGAGAATACCAAGGCGCTTGAGAGAACTCGGGTGAAGGAACTAGGCAAAATGGTGCCGTAACTTCGGGAGAAGGCACGCTGGCATGTAGGTGAAGTCCCTTGCGGATGGAGCTGAAGCCAGTCGAAGATACCAGCTGGCTGCAACTGTTTAATAAAAACACAGCACTGTGCAAACACGAAAGTGGACGTATACGGTGTGACGCCTGCCCGGTGCTGGAAGGTTAATTGATGGGGTCAGCCGCAAGGCGAAGCTCTTGATCGAAGCCCCAGTAAACGGCGGCCGTAACTATAACGGTCCTAAGGTAGCGAAATTCCTTGTCGGGTAAGTTCCGACCTGCACGAATGGCGTAATGATGGCCAGGCTGTCTCCACCCGAGACTCAGTGAAATTGAACTCGCTGTGAAGATGCAGTGTACCCGCGGCAAGACGGAAAGACCCCGTGAACCTTTACTATAGCTTGACACTGAACATTGAGCCTTGATGTGTAGGATAGGTGGGAGGCTTTGAAGCGTGGACGCCAGTCTGCGTGGAGCCATCCTTGAAATACCACCCTTTAATGTTTGATGTTCTAACTCGGCCCCGTAATCCGGGGTGAGGACAGTGTCTGGTGGGTAGTTTGACTGGGGCGGTCTCCTCCCAAAGAGTAACGGAGGAGCACGAAGGTTAGCTAATCACGGTCGGACATCGTGAGGTTAGTGCAAAGGCATAAGCTAGCTTGACTGCGAGAGTGACGGCTCGAGCAGGTACGAAAGTAGGTCTTAGTGATCCGGTGGTTCTGAATGGAAGGGCCATCGCTCAACGGATAAAAGGTACTCCGGGGATAACAGGCTGATACCGCCCAAGAGTTCATATCGACGGCGGTGTTTGGCACCTCGATGTCGGCTCATCACATCCTGGGGCTGAAGTAGGTCCCAAGGGTATGGCTGTTCGCCATTTAAAGTGGTACGCGAGCTGGGTTTAGAACGTCGTGAGACAGTTCGGTCCCTATCTGCCGTGGGCGTTGGAAGATTGAGAGGGGTTGCTCCTAGTACGAGAGGACCGGAGTGAACGCACCACTGGTGTTCGGGTTGTCATGCCAATGGCATTGCCCGGTAGCTAAGTGCGGAAAAGATAAGCGCTGAAAGCATCTAAGCGCGAAACTTGCCTCAAGATGAGTCTTCCCTGGGCCTTTAAGGCCCCTGAAGGAACGTTTAAGACTAAGACGTTGATAGGCTGGGTGTGTAAGTGCAGCGATGCATTGAGCTAACCAGTACTAATGATCCGTGAGGCTTAACCTTACAACACCGAAGGTGTTTTTAGAGAGATTTTCAGCGAAGTTCCGAGATTGGTTCTGATGGCGACACGAGAGTGAAGCGGTTGGAATGAAACGAATTTGCCTGGCGGCAATAGCGCGGTGGTCCCACCTGACCCCATGCCGAACTCAGAAGTGAAACGCCGTAGCGCCGATGGTAGTGTGGGGTCTCCCCATGCGAGAGTAGGACACTGCCAGGCATCAAATAAAACAACAAGCCTCATGCGAAAGCATGGGGCTTTTTGTTTTGTCTGTTATCTGGCGTTCTGCACGAGCATGGGCATGCGAAAGGCCCGTCGGGAACGGGCCTTAACGCCGCTCGCGGCGGCCCCGGAGGGGAGAGTCTCAGGATGAGACGAATTGTGTAGGACACTGCCAGGCATCAAACCAAGCCGAAAGCCCTGAACTGACGTTCAGGGCTTTTTGCTATGCGTAAAACGCAAAAAAGCGCAGCTACGCTGCGCTGTTTCTCCGACAAAACAGCCAGAGAAAAGGCCCCGAAGGGCCTTTGATTAGGGTGTGTTTGCTTTTTTCACTTATTATTCGGTCAATGCGAGCTGCCCTGAGAGATGCCCAACCCGGTTTGCGAACGGACAAACTGAGCCCGGAAGCGTTCCCGCTCTTGCTGCCCGGCCAGCGAGCTGTCGGTGATCGAGAATAGCCAGGTACCGACAAAGGCGACAATCATCGAGAACAGCGCCGGATATTCATAAGGGTAAATCGGTTTTTCATGGCCGAGGATCTGCACCCAGATCGTCGGGCCGAGGATCATCAGAATCACCGCCGTCAGCAGGCCCAGCCAGCCGCCAATCATCGCGCCGCGAGTGGTCAAACGCGACCAGTACATCGACAGGATGATGATAGGGAAGTTACAGCTGGCGGCGATGGAGAACGCCAACCCGACCATAAAGGCGATGTTCTGCTTCTCGAACAAGATCCCCAGGGCAATGGCGACAATGCCTAGCACTACAACGGTGACCTTGGATACTCTCAGTTCGTCGCGCTCGGTCGCCTTGCCGTTTTTCATCACGCTGGCGTACAGGTCATGGGAAACGGCCGAGGCGCCGGCCAGCGTCAGGCCTGCAACGACCGCCAGAATGGTGGCGAAGGCCACCGCCGAGATAAAGCCGAGGAAGAAGTTGCCGCCAACGGCATTGGCCAGGTGGACCGCCGCCATGTTGGTGCCGCCCAGCAGCGCGCCGGTGGCGTCTTTGAAGGCCGGATTGGCGCTGACCAACAAGATGGCGCCGAAGCCGATGATAAAGGTCAGGATATAGAAGTAACCGATAAAACCGGTGGCGTAGAACACGCTCTTGCGCGCTTCTTTGGCGTCACTCACGGTGAAGAAGCGCATCAGGATGTGCGGCAGACCGGCGGTGCCGAACATCAGCGCCAGGCCGAGCGACAGCGCGGAAACTGGATCGGACACCAGGCCGCCTGGGCTCATGATGGCGATGCCTTTCGGATGCACCTTCACCGCTTCGGCGAACAGGGTGTTGAAGTCGAAGTTAACCGACTTCATCACCATCAGCGCCATAAAGCTGGCGCCGGACAGCAGCAGCACCGCCTTGATGATTTGCACCCAGGTGGTGGCCAGCATGCCGCCGAACAGTACGTACAGCACCATCAGGATACCGACCAGGATCACCGCCACGTGGTAGTTGAGCCCGAACAGCAGCTGGATCAGCTTGCCGGCGCCGACCATCTGCGCGATCAGATACAGCGCCACCACCACCAAAGAGCCGCAGGCCGACAGGGTACGGATCGGTTTCTGTTTTAGGCGGTAAGAGGCGACATCGGCAAAGGTATAGCGGCCGAGGTTGCGCAGGCGCTCCGCGATCAGGAACAGAATGATCGGCCAGCCGATGAGGAAGCCGATGGAATAGATCAGGCCGTCATAGCCCGAGGTGTAGACCAGGGCGGAGATGCCGAGAAACGAGGCGGCAGACATGAAGTCGCCGGCGATCGCCAGCCCGTTTTGCAGGCCGGTGATGCGTCCGCCCGCGGTGTAGTAATCCTGACGGGAACGGGTGCGTTTGGACGCCCAATAGGTGATGTAGAGCGTGGCGCCGACAAACAGGATAAACATCACGATCGCCTGGATGTTCAGCGGCTGACGATGCACTTCGCCGCCGATGGCTTCGGCGCAGGCCAGACCGGGCAGCAACAGCAGCGCGGTGGCAGAGAATAAGCGCTTCATTGTTTCACCTCACGCAGAATTTCTGCGGTGAGGCGATCGAACTCGCCGTTGGCGCGAAACACGTAGATCCCGGTCAAGACGAAAGAGATCACGATCAGCCCGACGCCGACCGGGATCCCGCGGGTGATGGTCGATCCGGCGGCGATCGGCGTGCCGAGCCATTGCGGATCGAAGGCGATCAACAGAATAAAGCCGACGTACAGCGCCAGCGTAATCAGCGAAAGCAGCCAGGCGAACCGGCCGCGTTTTCTCACCAGCTCTTTAAAGCGCGGGTTTTCTTCAATCCCTTGATAAATGGTGTCATTCATCAGAGTGTCTCCAGTCGGTATTGAGAGATTACGCCGCGCCAGGGCCGCTCAACGGCGCGTTATCCGAATGAACGGCCTGAAGCGGCGTAAATTATGACGGCACTTTCATTGATTGTTTTTCTTCCAACAGCTTGTCGACTACGGCCGGATCCGCCAGCGTGGAGGTGTCCCCCAGGTTGCTGGTGTCGCCGGCGGCAATTTTGCGCAGGATACGCCGCATGATCTTGCCGGAGCGCGTCTTGGGCAGCGAATCTGTCCAGTGCAGCACGTCCGGCGTGGCGATCGGCCCTATCTCTTTGCGCACCCAGTTGCGCACTTCGGTATAGAGCTCCGGCGTCGGTTCTTCGCCGTGGTTCAGCGTGATGTAGGCGTAGATCGCCTGGCCTTTGATGTTATGAGGAATGCCGACCACCGCCGCTTCGGCGATTTTCGGGTGCGATACCAGCGCAGACTCGATCTCGGCGGTGCCCAGACGGTGGCCGGAGACGTTCAGCACGTCGTCGACGCGGCCGGTGATCCAGTAGTAACCGTCCTCGTCGCGACGGGCGCCGTCACCGCTGAAGTACATACCTTTGAAGGTCGAGAAGTAGGTTTGCTCGAAGCGGTCATGATCGCCGAACAGGGTGCGTGCCTGGCCCGGCCAGGAGTCGACGATCACCAGGTTGCCTTCGCAGGCGCCTTCCTGCGGTGTGCCGACGTTATCGACCAGCGCCGGCTGTACGCCGAAGAACGGCCGCGTGGCGGAACCGGCCTTCAGCTCGGTGGCGCCCGGCAGCGGGGTAATCATGAAGCCGCCGGTTTCGGTTTGCCACCAGGTGTCGACGATCGGGCACTTTGCGTTGCCTATCTTGTTGTAGTACCACTCCCAGGCTTCCGGGTTGATCGGCTCGCCGACCGAGCCCATGATGCGCAGCGAATCGCGTCGGGTGCCTTCGATCGCCTTGTCGCCTTCGGCCATCAGGGCGCGAATGGCGGTTGGTGCGGTATACAGAATGTTGACCTGGTGCTTGTCGATCACCTGCGACAGGCGATTGACGCCCGGATAGTTAGGCACGCCTTCGAACATCAGCGTGGTGGCGCCGCAGGCCAGCGGGCCGTACAGCAGATAGCTGTGGCCGGTAACCCAGCCCACGTCGGCGGTGCACCAGTAAATGTCGCCGTCGTGGTAGTCAAACACATATTTAAAGGTCATCGCGGCGTACACCAGGTAGCCGCCTGTGGTGTGCAGCACGCCTTTCGGTTTGCCGGTCGAGCCTGAGGTGTACAGGATAAACAGCGGATCTTCGGCGTTCACTTCTTCCGGCGGGCAGTCGGCGGAGACGCCCTGGATCAGCTCATGCCACCACAGATCGCGCCCTTCCTGCCAGTAGCCCGGTTTCCCGGTGCGTTGGAACACCACCACGTTGGTGACGCTGACCACGCTGGGATTTTTCAGCGCATCATCGACGTTCTTTTTCAGCGGCACGGCGCGGCCGGCGCGCAGGCCTTCATCGGCGGTGATCACCAGCTTGGCGTTGGAGTCGATAATGCGCCCGGCGACCGCTTCCGGCGAGAAGCCGCCGAAGATCACCGAATGTACGGCGCCGATGCGCGCACAGGCCAGCATCGCGACCGCCGCTTCCGGCACCATCGGCATATAGATAGCCACCACGTCGCCCTTTTTCACGCCGAGCTTTTTCAGCACGTTGGCGAACTGGCAGACGTCATGGTGCAACTGTTTGTAAGTCACTTTTTTGGATTGGGTCGGGTCATCGCCTTCCCAGATAATGGCGGTTTGGTCGCCGCGCTCGGCCAAATGGCGATCCAGACAGTTGGCCGCCAGGTTCAACGTGCCGTCTTCAAACCAGCGAATGCTGACGTGGCCCGGATCGAACGAGGTATTTTTAACTTTGGTATAGGGTTTGATCCAATCCAGGATTTTGCCATGCTCACCCCAGAAAGCCTCTGGGTCTTGAACCGACTGTTGATAATACTCTTGGTATTGTGCCGGATTAATCAGGGCGCGTTCTGCAATTGCAGAAGGAATAGCGTGTTTATGCAGTTGGCTCATAGCTTTTCTCCTTGAAGTTGTTAATGATATGTCAACTGAAGGTTAAGTATAGTTTGCTACGATTCTTTGTTTCTTTTTTGCGCGGCAGATCACGCAACAAAGATATTGATTTGTAATCGTTCTGTCGCATTTGCAGGGCATATCTATCTCTTTGGTGCTTAAATCCCCATAAACCCGCATTTTTAACCAAAAACACTTATATAAAGAACAAAAAAGAATAAACAAAGACGGGGGTAACTGCCTCGATATTAATAGATACGCGCAGGGTCATAATTATTTCTCGCTATAAATCTTTTTGGATTATTTTTCGCTATTAATATTCGAAGTTGGTATTAACACCATATAACGATGGACGACACATCGTGAAATAACGTTTTATTAACCTTAATTCCTGATGAAAGGTCGGATGATGCCTTATGGCATTCGCTCTGCAATATCGTTCGTTTTTTAATCTGAATATAAAGTGGCGCTGCATTTATGGCCGAAAGTGTCACTCGGTCAATTCTCATTTATTTGACTTTTAAGTAACAAAATATAAACATATTATGCGGATTAAATATGCAGAATGGGTGAAAAATAACGCATTTTAATGGCGTTCAAAAAATCGTCGCCGGCGTGCTTGTGTGCTTCATTGTATGAAAAATTATGTTTTTAATAACAAGCAATTATGCCTTTTGAAATAGTAACGCGAAATTTTTGTTATTCGATTCAGCACTCAACCCTGACAAATCAAGGCTTGCAGAGCATGCCGCCCGGATGATACAGATTTATACTGCGTCGCACCCAGGGCAGGTGAACGCTTCCACTGAATTAACATAAGCCTGTAATAAATGATTAAGTATTCTTTTCGCCGTGTTGCGACTTTGTACGGCGAAAAGGGTCTTTGAGGACTTTTTGGGTATGAAAAGTGTAAAAATTAGCCTGGCTTGGCAAATCCTGATCGCGTTGGTGCTGGGTATTATTGTTGGCGCGGTATTGCACAACCAGACCGAATCTCGTGAGTGGCTGGTGAGTAATATTCTCAGCCCGGCGGGCGATATCTTTATTCGTCTGATCAAGATGATTGTGGTGCCGATCGTTATTTCCACGCTGATCGTCGGTATTGCCGGCGTGGGCGATGCGAAAAAGCTGGGCCGCATCGGATTGAAAACCATTATCTACTTCGAAGTGATCACCACCGTTGCCATCGTGGTGGGGTTGACGTTGGCCAACGTATTCCAACCCGGCCACGGCATCGATATGTCGACGCTGACCACGGTGGACATTTCGCAGTATGAGAAAACCACCGAACAGGTGCAAAGCGGTTCGCACAGCCTGGTGGCGACCATTCTGTCGCTGATCCCGTCGAACGTCTTCTCGTCGATGGCCAAGGGCGACATGTTGCCGATTATCTTCTTCTCGGTGCTGTTCGGTCTGGGGCTGTCGTCGTTGCCGAAAGAGACCAAAGAGCCGCTGCTGAAGGTGTTCAAGGCGGTGTCCGAAAGCATGTTCAAAGTCACCCACATGATCATGCGCTATGCGCCGATCGGGGTGTTTGGCCTGATTGCGGTCACGGTAGCCAACTTCGGTTTCGCTTCGTTGCTGCCGCTGGCCAAGCTGGTGGTGCTGGTGTACTTCGCCATCGCGTTCTTCGCCCTGGTGGTGCTGGGGGCGGTCGCCCGGCTGTGCAACCTGCGCATCTGGACGCTGATCCGCATCCTGAAAGACGAACTGATCCTGGCTTATTCCACCGCCAGCTCGGAAACGGTGCTGCCGCGCATCATCGAAAAGATGGAGGCTTACGGCGCGCCCAAGTCGATCACCAGCTTCGTGGTGCCGACCGGCTACTCCTTTAACCTGGATGGCTCGACGCTGTACCAGAGCATCGCCGCCATCTTTATCGCCCAGCTGTATGGCATCGAGCTGTCGTTGGGGCAGGAGATCGTGCTGGTGCTGACGCTGATGGTCACCTCGAAAGGGATCGCCGGCGTGCCGGGCGTCTCGTTCGTGGTGCTGCTGGCCACACTGGGCAGCGTCGGCATTCCGCTGGAAGGCCTGGCGTTTATTGCCGGCGTGGACCGTATCCTGGATATGGCGCGCACCGCGCTGAACGTCGTGGGTAACGCGTTGGCGGTATTGGTGATCGCCAAATGGGAGCACCAGTTCGATCGCAAGAAGGCGCTGGCCTACGAAACGGAGTTTCTGGCGCAGAAGGTGAAGCCGGCCAATCAGGCCTAATCGCCGAGTCTCGCCGATGTTAAAAACGCCCCGGGCAGTTGTGCCGGGGCGTTTTGTTTTTATGGCCCTTCAACCTGCCGCTTTCTTTTCTTTGCCCTACTACGCGACTTGCATCCCCGCTTAACAGAATCTAAAGTGTTACCAAATTAATAGAAATGATAATAGATGTTATTATCATTTTCATTTGATGATGTATGGAGACACGCAAAAGCCGTTGAACGGCGGGGTTACGCCCGTTCGGCGTCTTTATTCGGGCTTATCAAAGGTAGGTAACATGTCGGACACCGCTTTGGCCTCTGAATGGTTGCCGCTGGCGCCAGCGCAGCTTGATTTCTGGGAAGAACACACCTTGCACCCCGGGCAGACCCTGTCCACCGTCGCACACTGCACCGAACTGTGCGGCGCGGTAGAGGAAGAGACGCTCTGCCGGGCGATCGCCACTACCCTCGCCGAGACGCAGGCGTTTGCCCTGCGCTTTGGTGAGCGGCGTGGCGACGCTCCTCCGCCGTTACGGCACGATCCACAGCGCATACCGCCATTACAACGCATCGATCTGCAAACGCACGGCGATCCCTGGCAGGCGGCGCAAAGCCTGATGCGCGAAGATATCGCGCAGCGCCGGGCGCTGCACAGCGAGCCGCTAGCCGCCGCCTGGCTGCTCAAGCTGGGGCCGGAGCGCTACCTCTGGTACGTGCGTGCGCACCATATTCTGGTTGATGGCTTCGGCATGGCCTTGATTGAACACCGCTGCGCCGCGTTGTATGCGCACTATCTGGGTGAAGGCAGCGCGGGTATTCCCTTAGGCGCCTTTGACGCCTTTCAACAGGCCGAGCTGGCCTACGCTGATTCTGAGCGATGCGAGCGCGATCGGCGCTTTTGGCAGAGCTATCTGCCGCCGTCGCAGGCGCTGCCGACGGTGCGCAAGGGCGGTGAGGCCTATGGAGTGCGGCGTCTAAGCACCCACCACCGGCTGCCGGCGGCGGTATCGCAACGACTGGCACAGCTGGCGGAACGCAGCGGCATCAATTGGCCCGACTTGCTGGTGGCGCTGTCGGCGGCCTGGCTGTTTCAGGTGATGCCGCGCGACACCCGACAAGGCGATACGCTGCCGATGTGGATGCCGGCGATGAATCGCCGCGGGCAGGCTGCCACCAACGTGCCTTCGCTGGCGGTCAACACGCTGCCGCTGCTGGTGTCGCCACCCCCGTCGGCGACGCTGGGAGATTTTCTGATGACGATGGCGCAGCAACTGCGGGAGCTGCGCAGCCACGCCGGCTACCGCCTGCGTCAACTGGCCGCCGATCGCGGCGTGGAGCCAGGCTCGCGCTTCTTTATTTCTCCTTTCATCAACGTGCAACCCTTCGATGCGCCCCGTTTTACCGGCTGCAGCGGCACCCGCCGCGTATTGGCCGGCGGTTCGGGCGACGGTTTTAATCTGACTTATCGCGGCCGCACCGACGCCCGCGATCTGCAGGTCGATATCGATATTTATCTGGAACAGTTCCCGACGGAGGATGTGCTGGACTATGGCGAGGCGCTGCAAGAGTTTCTGTTGCGCGCGCTGCAGCGGGAAGCCTGGGAACAACCGCTGGCGGCTCTGACGGCGTTGCCCGCCTGATAAAGTGCGGGCGGGGGATGTCCCCGCCCGAGTTTTATGGCATCAGTTGGCCAGCAATGCCGCCACTTCGCGCGCGTTCTTGCATGGCAGGAGCGAACTGCTTACCAGCCGGGTGCCGAAAGCGTCATTGAGGCGCTCCGCCACCTGTTTGATATGCGGCAACTTCAGCCCCATGGTGATAAACGCCGTCTCTTCCCCCCATTCCGGGCGTGGCGTTACGCCGATCGCCTGCCAGTAAATAGTCAGGATCTCTGCGCTGCGCGCCAAAGGCGCGTTCGGCGGCGGCGCCGCACAGGCGTTCAGCGCCGGCGCAGTTTGCTGGTGGCTCATATCGGCGCGGATGCGATGGCGGTCGGTTTTGCCGTTGGCGGACAGCGGCAGCGCCTCGGCATGGATAAAGCGCGTGGGAATATGGGTGCAGGGCAGATAGCCGGTGGCGAAGGCGCGGATCTCGGACAGCGGCAGCGGTTTGCCGTCGCGGGTCAGATACAGGGCGCCGAGCGCCGCTTCGTTGTTCTCTCCGCTGGGATAGTCCACCACCACCATATCCAGGATCGCCGGATGGCGGCGCAGCACATCTTCGATTTCCGGCAACGAGACGCGCACGCCGCGGATCTTCACATAGCCGTTCACCCGGGTGGCGAACATGATGTTGCCGTCCGCACGGTAGTAGCCCTGATCGCCGGTGCGGAAAGCGCGCAGCGGTTGCCCGTCCGGCCCTTCGAGGGTGACGAAGTCATGCTGCTTCAGCTCCCCCTGCTCCAGATAGCCCAACGCCAGGTTGACCCCGGCGGTATAAATGCGGCCGACCACGCCGGCCGGGCAGTGGCTGCCGTCGTCATGGCAGATGAAGTAGCGGTTGGCCGGCAGCGGGCGGCCGTAAGGCACGGTGCCGCTCTCCTGCGGGGCGATCGGGTGCCAGATGCTCCAGATGGTGGTTTCGGTCGGCCCGCCGAGCGAGAACAGCGCGAGATCCGGGCGCAGGGTGCGCAGGGTTTGCACCGTCGCCGGCTTGATGTAGTCGCCGCCTTGCGCCACCAGGCGCAGCGAACGCAGACTGTCGGCCGTTTTGCAGGTGAGCAGCATCTCCAGAATGGCGGGCACCGAACACCACAGGGTGACCCGATGCTTTTCCACCAGCTGGTTCCAGCTGATGGCGTCCTTTTCCTGATGCGGCGCCGGCAGCACCAGCGTGGCGCCGGCGCACAGCGAACCGAACAGATCGAACATCGACATGTCATGGTGTGGCGGTGTGACGGAGATGAAGACGTCGTCGGCGGTGACCGCCCAGCGTTGCTGGGTCTGGTGGATAACGTTGGCGGTGGCGCGGTTGTTGAGCACCACGCATTTGGGCTTACCGGTGGTGCCGGAGGTATACAGATAGTAGCTCGCGGCCTGGCTGGCGCTGCGTTCCGCCAACGTCTGTTCATCCGGTAGCGCAGGCGCGCGATCCGTCGGCGCCAGCAGGGCCGCCGGCGTTACGCCGAGCGGCGTCTCCAGATCGCCGCCGTGCACCACCAGCGTCGGCCGGCAGTTCTCCAGCAGGTAGGCGGTGCGTTCCGGCGGCGAGTTGATATCGACAGGCACCCAGATCACGCCCTGCAGGGCGCAGGCGAGGCTGAAGATGATCTGTTCCGGGCTGCGCGGCAGATACAGCGCCACCACGTTGCCCGGCTGCACGCCGCGGCTCTGCAGGTTGGCGAGCGCCGTGGCGATCCGCTGGCCCAGTTCGCGGTAGGTCAGCGTCTGTTCGCCGCAGATCAGCGCGTTGCCGCCGTTTTGTACGCCAAACAGCCGCTCGGCCAGCTGCGCCAAATAAGGATAAGGTGCGTAATTCGCTTCGCTGTCGTTGTGGCGGTAATGCGCCAGATCGATGAAGTCCCGCGGCGCGATCGCCAGGTCGGCCCGTTGGCAGCTGTGCAGGATGCGTCGCTGCAGTGCCGCCAGCATGGCTTCTACCTGCTCGCCGTGCAGCGCCTGCTCGGCGTAGTCCACGCACAGCTGCAGGTTTTTTTCGCTGTCCAGCGTCAGGCGAATGTCGATGGCGACCTGTGGCGTTTGGGTCAGGCCGTCGTGGAAGCGCACCGGCGCCTCGGCCGGCAGCGTTTCCCAGCCCAGGCAGTTGGTCAGGATCACCGGCAGCGCCGGGCCGCCCTGGCTTTGGCCGAGCAACTGCCGCGCCAGATCGACGCCGGAAAACGTCAGGTGGTCGAGCGCGCCGAGCACGTCGTCCTGTAAGGCTTGCGCGCGTTGGATAAAGTCTTCGCCGTGGCGGGAATAGCGCACCGCCACGAAGCTGGAGGCGTTGCCCAGAGCGCCGTCGGCGGCGGGGAACGCTACCGGCACGCCGACGCACAGCTCGCCGTCGGTGGTCCAGTGGGCCAGCGTATCTAGGATCAGCGCCGACAGCAGGCTGTTGCGCAGCAGCGCATGCGGCGATCCCAGACGGCCAAGCCGTTTTATCGTATCGCGCGGCAGCGTCAGGCTGGCGCGGCGATAGCGCGATGAGGTGAGATTGGCGAGCGGGGCGCGCCACGGCAACGCCGACGGCGTGGTGACATCCTGCAGCTTTTCGCGCCAGTAGGCGGCGTCGGCCTGCCGTTGCGCCGCCGATGCGGCGGGGAGCGGCAGCGCGGCGGCGGTCCGCGTCAGAGGGCGATCGTCGAACAGGCGCGCGATCACGGTGGAGATCCCTTGGCCGTCGAGGATCAAGGCATCGAAACTGGTAAAGATCAGCGTATCGTACGGCGATCCCGTCGGATCCTGCTGTTCGGCAAGTTGGATCACGGCGATGCGCCACAGCGGTTGGCTCGGATCGTGGCGCTGATGGGAGTAACGCTCGCGCAGTTGTTCGACCTGGCGCTGCGCCGCTTCGCCATCAAGGGCGCGCAGATCGTGACGATCCAGATGCAGCGTCACCTCCGGGCGTACGTGCTGCGTGCCGCGCTGCACATCGATGCAGGTGCGCAACGCCGGGTAGTGCTGTACCAGCTCGGTCAGGCGCGCTTCAAAGCGCGGCATATCCGGCTGCCGGGCGCGGTATTCGCGAAAGTCGTGCATCGCCACGCCGCCGAGCGGCCATCGATCGCTGCGGCCCAGAAGATAGGCCTGCTGCAGTGCGGTTAATGCTGTCTCCATGGTACTTCCCTATAGTCGCTAACCGATTAAAACGAGCCGGGCGCCGCGCGCCCGGAAACCGATCTCAGTGCTGCGGTGCCAGCGCGGCGAGCAGCGTTTTCGCATGCTTTCCTGCCTCGGGCGAGCGTTGGCAGATCAGCGCCGCCAGCGCCGCAGGGGAGGAGTGCGCCGCCAGATCCTGCGCCGTCAGCGCCGCCGCCAGATACTTGTTGAGCACCGTCAGCAGCGCGTTCACCCCGGCATCCGGCAAGGCCAACCGGCGGATATCGTCGTGGTCGCGCAAGCCGGCCCCGGGGGCCACCCGCGCCAGCAGCCGATGCAGCACCTGGCGCACCGGCGCCTGCTGCGCCAGCGCGTCGGGCGTGCATTGCGCCAACAGCTGCGACAGCGGGCGATCGAACGCCTCCGTTTGCCGCGCGGCCAAGTGCAGCAGCGCCCGGTAACAGGCCAGCAGGCGTGGCAGCACCTGCTCGGGGAACGCATCCAGCCGCACGTCCCAGTTGATCAGAATACCGTCGTCGACGTGGGCGACCTGCGCATCCAGCGCCACCTGCGGCCCCTGAGAGATGACCCAGCCGAGATGGCCGAAGGTGTCGGTGACCCGTTCGGAAAACAGCGTCTTGCCGCGGATGCCAAAACCGGCGGTAAACACCACCGGCGAAGGCTGCAGGCTGCCGTGCAGGCGCGACAGATCGCGCATCACGCTGACGCCGGGGTAATCCGCATGCTCGATCAGCTCCGCCAGCTGTGCCATCAGGCGCCGGCAGAAAGCGCTCAGATTTTCCGTCGGGTTCAGCTCCACGCCGAGCAGCACCAGGTTAGAGAAATCGCCGATGAGGCGATGCGCGTCCTCCCGTTCACTCTCGCGGTGGAACAGCGGCACGTTGAGCCGAAAGCGCGTCATGTTCCAACCCTGGCCGACGGCCAGCGCGAACAGCGCTAAAAACAGCGTCGAGAGCGAGGTGTGATGCCGTTTGGCGGCGCTCTCCAGCGCGCGGCTTTCTTCCGCATTCAGCTGTACGGCCAGGCGATCGCTGCGGCAGCGGTCCGGCGTGCGCAGCAGGCGCGGCGCCGGCGGCACCTGCGCCAGGCGCTCACGCCACCAACGCTGGCCGCGTTCGCGCCGCTGGCGTAGCGCCTCGTCGGCGTCGCGCCGTTCGAGGTGGTCGAAGTAGGCCGGCGGCACGTCATGGGGGGGCGCCGGCGGGCACTGGTAATAAAACGCCGTCAGATCTTCCATCAACAGGCGAAAGCTCATGGCATCGCCGGCGATCATATCGAGATCGACATGCAGGCGGCTGCGCCCCTCCGGCAACAGGCTCAGGCTGATATCGCAGGGCACGCCCTGCTCCAGCGGCAGCAGTTGGGTGCTTTTCGCCTGGCGTTTGGCGGCGAGCGCGGCCGCCAGCGTCGCTTCATCGGCATGTTGCCAGTCGTCGATATGCAAGGAGTGCCGGGGGCCGGAAGGCGCGATCGTCTGCCGGCCATCATCGGTAATGCGCAGGCGTAACAGCGGATGGTGCAGGTACAGCGCCTCGACAGCCTGGCGCAGCCGGGCGATGTCCAGCTCGCCGCCGTCGAATTCCGCATACAGGTGGGCGGCTATGCCGCCGAGGGGAGGAGCGGACTGTCGGCCTACCCAATAGGCGGCCTGCATCGTGGTCAAAGCTTTCATCGGGTATCCATTTTGATTCAGCCAACGAGACTGCAAGAATATATCCAAATGTTAATAGGAATGAAAATTATTATTATTTAATCCATTTGGCGTGAAGGTGCTATTTATAAGGGGTTTTAGCGATGCCGGGCAGGTAGGGCTTTGGAGGTGAATAATTTATCTATATTATTCTTAGCATTGAAATGATTGCTTGTTATTACAGCGCTTGTTTTACCTGCAAAAGTATAAGGCTTTCTGGCTGTTTCCGTGCTCGGCTCCTCATCTTTGTTGATAATGATTTGCATTAGAAAATGCAAAATATTATCATTCTTAACACTCTTTTACGTTTTTATACAAGCTGCCGGCCGCTTCGCCGGCGGCTTGGCCGTGGACGGGGCCGCGCTCGTTTGGCCGCGAAAAACATGGGTTTGCCGCAGGGATAAGCAACAGCAAGGCCGGGAAGGCCGCAGCGTCATGGTCTGTGTGAGTGTCGATGTAGGTTGTGTAAAAAAAATCAAATTTTGTGCACCTCTGGGATGAAAGGAGAAGACATCTATGGGCAAGCATTTTGCGGCTCAACGGCATGAAAGCGTAGGAAACGGGGAAAAAGCGGGGATGAAAGCCATTGGGGCGTTTTCCTCCGTATTTTTAGGGGTTTGTTCACTGGCGATCGGTAACGTCAACGCGGCGGAAACCAAGAGCAACGAAACCTACCAGGACGCGGAAACGCTGCTGGTTACCGGTGAGAAGGTCAAACGTTCTATTTTCGACACCAGTTCCAGCGTGCAGGTGTTCGACAGCAACCGCATCGCATCGATGCCCGACGCAGTGCAGATCCCCGATCTGCTGCGCATGACCCCCAACGTGGTGGATCTGGGCATCGGCAACGAACTTCCGACCGTGCGCGGTATCGACGGTTCCGGTCCGAACGTCGGCGCCAACGCCTTCCTCAGCGGCACCCGCCCGCGCCTCAACCTGTCGTTGGACGGCCGTTCGCTGACCTATAACGAACAGGCGTTCGGCCCGCAGTCGCTGTGGGATCTGGATCGCGTTGAAGTGTTCCTCGGCCCGCAAAGCTACATTCAGGGGCGCAACGCCATCGCCGGCGCCATCGTCATGGCCAGTAAAGATCCGACCTTCGAGTGGGAAAGCGCCTTCAAGGGCGGCGCCGGCAACCAACACTCTTCGCAACTGGCCGCCATGGCGTCCGGCCCGCTGGTGGAAGATCAGCTGGCGTTCCGCGTGAGCGTCGATCGCCAGCGCCGCCGCAGCGAGGCCGATCTGCCGGCCTATGCGCCGGTGGGCGATCCGCGCGAAGTGGAAGCCACCACCGCCCGCGCCAAGCTGTTGTTCAATCCGGCCGGCTTGCGCGACCTGACTACCAAACTGACCTTTAACCATTTCGGCAGCACAGCACCACAGAACGAAAGCCTCAACCCGCAGCCGCACCCAACCAATCCGCGCCACGATCCGCGCCGCGCCGTGTTCAAAAGCAACATGAACAGCACCATCTGGGATCTGGCCTGGGAGGCCTCCGATGCGCTGACGTTGGAAAACCGCGTTATCTATACCGATTTCAACATCAACCGTCCTACCGCTTACAACATCCAATACGCCGAGATTGACGGCCAGGAAGTTCACGTAGAGCCGGTGGTGCGCTTCGGCGGCGCGGACAGTCGCCTGCACGGGCTGGCTGGGCTGCGTTATTTCCACGGTACGCAGGATGAGTTCGTCAACATCTTCGGCGGATCGACCTTCAAGGATAAAACCGATACCCATTCGGCGTTCGCTGAGCTGACCTATGCGCTGACGCCGCAGGTGGACGTGACCGCCGCCAGCCGTCTGGAACGCGAACACCGCCGCCGCGACGGCGGCAGTCAGGCGGTGCGTATCGACTTCGATGAAACCTACACCGTGTTCCTGCCGAAGCTGGACGTGGCCTGGAAACCGACGGATACCCAAACCTACGGCGCCAAGATCGCGCGCGGCTATAACGCCGGCGGCGGCGGCATCACGATCGGCACGCCGGTGGTCAGCTATACCTACGGTTCCGAGTATGTCTGGAACTATGAGCTGTACACCCGCCATCACCTGAAAGACGCCAACGTGGTGCTGACGGGTAACATCTTCTACAACGATTACAAAGACATGCAGCTGCCGTACTCGTTGGGTGAGAACTCCAGCGTGATCCGCAACGCCGACAAGGTGGAAACCTACGGCGCGGAAATCGGCGCCACCTGGCAGCCGCGTTGGGACTTTGAACTGTTCGGCAACCTCGGCCTGCTGAAAACCGACATCAAGAAATTCTCGGGCAGCGGCGTGGAAGGGCATGAGCTGGCGCGCGCACCGGCTTACACCGCCAATATGGGCGCCAAATATCAGTTCCTGAAAGGGTGGGAGCTGAGCAGCAACGTGGCGTTCTCGGACTCCTATTACTCGGCGTATGACAACGATTCGCGCGGGCGTATCGGCTCCTATTGGACGGCCAACGCCCAGCTGGCTTACACCTTCGACTACGGCCGCGCCACGCTGTATGCGAAAAACCTGTTTGATTCCGACCGCCGCGAGATGGTCAGAAGTAATGACATCTACACGGCGACCCTGCAGCGAGGCCGCTTGGTCGGCGCGGCGGTTGAGCTGAATTTCTAACGCTATCGCGATGACGGGGGACGAATGTCCCCCGTTTTATGCGCTATCCCGGCACGGCCGGGCAGAGGAGATAACGCAGTGATCGGTGATTTTGACAGCATTCTGAGCGATGAAGAGGCCCAGCGGCTGGAGAGCGCGTTTCAGGCGCTGGGCGTGGCGTCGGCGAGCGGCGAGCGGCCGGTAAGCGAAGCCGAAGAACGGGCATGGTTTGCCCATATGCAGCAGGGTGACGCACGCGGGCAGCGGGCGTTGGCCTGGCGTTTGACGGGGGATGTGGATATCGCCCAATTGACGGCGGCGCTGCAGGCGCTGGTGCGGGAAACGCCGGGCGTGGATGTGCGCTACGTTTTTGATGACGAAAACGGCCTGGTGAAACGCCCCGCCGGCTCGGCGCCGTTGCCGGTGAGCCTTCGTCAGGTGGCGGACGAACAACAGGCCATTTGTCGCTTGCTGCAAGCGCAGGCAACGCCGTTTGTACTGGAAAGCGAAGCGCCGCTGCGCTGCCTGCTGTTGCTCACGCCGGGCGATAACGTGATTTTGGGCGTGGTCTTGCATGACATCCTGGCGGAAACGCTGCCGTGGCGTAATCTGCCGGCGATGCTGTCCGCCCGTTATAACGGGGACGCGATGCCTCTGCCTTTCGCGGCGGAGCCGGTCGAGCTGGCGGAAACTCCGGAGCCGCAGTTGCCGTGGGTGCGCCAGGCGGTCTCACTGCAGGATTATCGCAGCCCGGCGCAGCGCGCTGAAGCCTTACCGCCGGTGGGCGCGCGCGTGGTCACGCGCATTGCGCGCTCGCTGTTGCCCGCCAACGACACGCCGCGGGCGCTGCTGGCGGCGGTGGCGGCGCGGTTTGCCGAGTTCGTCGCCGCGCAGGCCGGCGGGCAAGCGGTGCAGCTGTGCTTGCCGGCAGCGGATACGGCGGAGTGCGTCGGCCTGGAGCTGGGCCTGACGGCGCCGCCGCTGATGCGCCTGACCGTACAGCATGGCGAGGGCGACGCCGGGCAGCGGCTGCTGGCGCAAACCGTGGCTGAACAGCCGGACCCGCAACGGGCGCAGCTGCTGGTGGCCTGGCGCGACGATCTGGCCGCAGAGTGGCGGCTGGAAGGCGTTCACGCCGAACGCCTGTTGCTGCCGCCGCTGCATACGCCGTTTGAGCTGGCGCTGCTGCTGGAGTTGCCGGAGGCGGAAGCGCTGACGCTCGAGCTGGTCACCGATCCGCGCCTGTCTCCGCACGCGGCGCCTTTCCTGCTGGAGCAGTTCAGCGCCTTCCTGGCCGGGCAGCGGATTGCCGTCGCATTGCCGGCGGCTGAGTCCGTTTCCCCGGCGATGGCCGCGCCGGCGGCGAACAGCGACGCGGACGAAAGCGTTGCACCGCTGATTTTGCAGGAGTTCCGTGAGGCGCTGGTGGCGCCGGAAATGACCCTGGATGAAGACTTCTTCGATCGCGGCGGCCATTCGCTGGTGGCCACCCGGGTGATCGGCCGCTTGCTGAGCCTGCATCAGATCGAAATCAACATTAACGATCTGTTCAGCCATCCGACGGCGCGCGGGTTGGCGGGCTATGCCAAACGCCTGAACGTTGCGCAGCCGAATGCCGCGGTGGCCACCGCCGACGATCATGATCGGGCGCAGGCACCGCTGTCGCTGGCGCAGGAATCGCTGTGGAAGGTGTATGAAGCCTTCGGCCATGACGAGATTTTCAACCTGCCGTTCTCTCTGCGCTTCTTCGATGCGGTGGATGAAACGGCGCTGCGTCAGGCGTTTATCGACGTCATGACTCGCCATACCGTGCTGCGTTCACGCTTCGTCGAGCAGCAGGGCGCGGTGGTGCAGGTGGTGGTGCCGGCCGCCGAGCTGCCGGAGTACCAGTGGTTCCGCTTCTCCCACGAGACGCCGGCGGGCAACGCCGCCGCCCTGTTGGCCGACGCCGGCCAGCACCGGTTCGATCTGGCCGCCGAGCTGCCGCTGCGCGTCACGCTGCTGCGCGATGCGGACAACGGTCAGCAGCTGCTGTCGCTGCTGTTCCACCATGTGGTGCTGGATGAATGGTCGCTCAACCTGATGATGGATGAATTGGGCGTCGCCTACCGCCATCGCGTCGTCGGCCAGGCGCCGCAGTGGGGCGGGCAGCCGCCGCAGTTCCACACCTTCGCCAGGCAGCAGCGGGCCTCCGGGGTGCAGCAGCAACATCTGGACTACTGGCTCGACGCGCTGCGCGGCGCGCCGGTCGGCCAGCCGATCTTCCGGCAAGAGCCATCCACCCACCCGGCGGTGCCGGCACCGGCGGACGTCAACGGCGGCTGGCTGGAGTTCGAGGTCGATCCCGCCGTGGCGGAAGGCCTGTATCAGCTCGCCCGCCGCAACAACGCTTCGCTGTTCAACGTGGTGTATGCCGGGATTACCTCGGCGCTGCGCCTGCTTGGCGGCCCGGCGGATCTGTTGGTGGGCACCTCGACCTCCGGCCGTAACGACGCCGAGTTCTTCGATACCGTCGGCTACTTCACCACCGTGGTGGTTCACCGCGTTCGCTTCGACGAGGGGCTGACGGTGGCCGGGTTGGTCAGCCAGGTGAAAAACACCATCAACGGCTCGCTGCCGTACACCGATATTCCAATCGATCTGGTGGAGGAAGGGTTGTTCGGCGTGGACGCCGACCGCAAGAACCACATGTTCGAAGTGTTTATCCAGATCCACAGCCGCATCAAGCTGAACGGCGAGTTCCGGCTGCAGGACGGCAGCGCGATCGCCTACCGCCAGGTGGAGCCGGAAAAAGCCGAGTCGCTGCTCGGCCTGCAGTTTGAGGTGATGGAAGACGATCTGGCCGGGGCGAAATCCCTGCGGGTGATGATGACCTACCGCCAGGATCACTACAGCCGGGAGCAGGCCAATCTGATCGCCGACGGCGTTCAGCACGTCTTTACCCAGTTTGCGCAGCACATCGCTGGCGATATCGCTCTGGCGGCGCTGCCGCCCGGGCCGCAGGCATGACGTTGTTTCACTCTAACCGAAAGCATGATTTTCAAGGAGATAAAAGGATGTCTGGAACCCTAGCAACCCCGCGCGCGTTACTTTCGCTGCTGGTGGCGGCCTCTCTGGTGGTCGCCGGCGCTGCGCAGGCCGACGATGCCGGCATCAAACCGCAGGACATCAAGCGCGAGGCGCTGTCGTCGGCGGTGGTAGAGATGGCCTACAGCACCTCGCAACAGGCGCTGTTCGTCAGCGCGCCGGACTGGAAGGAAGAGGCGCGCTCCCGCGTGCTGCGGCTGGATCCCAACACCCTGGCGATCAAGGCGGAGATCCCGCTGCAGGTGAAAGGCTTCGGCGTGGCGCTGAACGATGCGGGCAATCGCCTGTACCTGACTCAGGGCTTCAACGGCGAAGTCGGGGTGGTGGACACCACCACCAACCACGCGCTGGGTAGCATCAAGCTGCTGGACAAAGCGGTGCTGGAGCAGGCCTACAAGCAGGCGGGCATCAGCGGCAAGCGCCTGGACTTCCTGCTGGCGGAGTTGAAGAAGTTCAAAATCACCGAGGACTACCTGTACCGCATTCGCGAGATCAAGTATGACGCGCAAAGCGGCCGCCTGTTCCTGCCGGGGCTGGGCTTCGGCGTCGACAGCGTGCTGTACGTGGTCGATACCAAGGCCGGCAAGCTGGAGAAAGTGATCCCGGGCTTCGGCTACAACGCGGTGGGCATCACATTGGATGAGAAGGGCCGCCGGGTATTCGTCTCCAACATGCAGGGGCAGGTGATCACCCTGAACGCCGACACGCTGGCGATCACCGCCACCCACGAAGTGCAGGCCGATCAGCTGCTGAATCTGGTGTATGATCCGGCGAGCAATCGTCTGCTGGGTGTCGATCAGGGTATCGATCGCGATAACTATCGCAATCATCATCTGGGGCACGACTACGTGAAGCGCAGCAGCGGCCACCGGGTATTCGCGCTGGATGCGGACAGCGGCAAGGTGCTGGCCAGCGAACTGACGGATGAGGTGCCGATCGGCCTGCTGCTCGACGAGCGCAGCCAGCGGCTGTACGTCGCCAACCGCAAAGGCGTACGCGTGGATCACGGCGCCGGGACGCTGACGGTGTTCGACGCCAAGACGCTCAAGCGCCTGCAAACCGTAGACCTGCCGCCGCACCCTAACAGCCTGGCGTTGGATCCGAAAGGCGACGCACTGTTCGTGACGGTGAAAAACGACGGCGCTTCCACCAAGGCCGGCAAGCCGGAAAGCGTGGTGCGTATTCAACTTCACACCAACTAACTGAATATAAATATAAAAAAGGGCGCCGCGGCGCCCTTTGTCGTTGGATCATGTCATCAGAAGTGGGTGTTGATGCTCATGTAGTAGGTGCGGCCCGGTTCGTTGTAGGTGGCCGCGCCTGCACCGGCGATGTTGATCGCGCCGGTGTTCGGATCGCCCACGTTCTGCGCATTGCCGGCGCGGAACTGGCGTTTGTCGAACAGGTTGTCGATGCCGACGGTGAGGCTGACGTTTTTGGTCAGGTCATAGGTCGCGCTGGCGCCGACGACGGCATAAGGGCTGACCTCGCGGGTTTCGCCGCCGGTGGCCGGTTTACCCTGGTAGTTGTACTTCTTCGGCTTCTGACGGCCGTACCAGGTCAGGGTGGACTGCATCGACAGATCCTGCGTGGCCTGCCAGCTGAGGGTCGAGTTGACGGTGAACTTCGGGATCACCGACAGGTAATCGCCTGTGGTCTTGTTCTTGTTCTCGATCATGTAGGTGGCGTTGTTGCTCCAGGTGACGGTCTCGCTGACCGGCACGTTCAATGAGCCTTCCAGCCCTTGTACCACCGCTTTCGGTACGTTCTCCCACTGATAGACCGCCGTGCCGGTGCTGCTGGTGGCGATGCGAGAGTTACCCGCCTCAATCTTGTTGTGGTAATCGTTGCGGAAGTAGGTCACGCCGGCCAGCCAGCCTTCGTTATGGAATTCCAGCCCGATCTCTTTGTTGACGCTGGTTTCCGCCTTCAGATCGTCGTTGCCCAGCAGGTAGCAGCCGTTTTTGGTATCGCTGCCGGCACATCCCTGGCCTTTACTGTACAGCAGGTAGTTGCCGTTGGTCTGGAACAGCGTCGGGGCTTTATAGGAACGCGCGATGCCCATCTTCAGCGTGAAGTAGTCGCCCAGTTCCTGTGACAGGTTCAGCGCCGGGCTCCAGTTGTTGCCGGATTCGGAATGCAGATCGTAACGCAGGCCCGGCGTCAGCATGGTGGTGTCGGTCAGTTCAATGTTGTCTTCGGCAAACAGCGAGAAGATATGCGCGGAAGCATAAGGGCTGCGCGTACCGGTAGTCATGCCGGGAATGGTGCCGCCCATCAGCGTTTGGCTGGTGGAGGTGCCGTCTTTCATCCGCTGCTGGGTCCACTCGGTACCCAGCGTGGCGGTCTGGGCGACGCCCAGTTCAAACGGCACGCTGACTTCGCTGTGCGCCAGGAAGTCGTCCAGCTTGGTGGTGCCGAAGCCGGTGTTTTTGGTGTCGAAGATGCCTTCGGTACCGCCGGCCAGCCCTTCGTTCAGGCGGGTGTTGCGGGTGCGCTCAAACTGCACGTAGTTGTTGGTGCTCACGCCGTTGTCCCAGGCACCGCGGTGGGTCAGGCCGAAGGTTTCACGGTAGATGCGGTTGGTCTCTTCGCCGTAGTTGCTCTGCACCAGGGCGTTGGTGTTGGTGTTCTGGGTATCGCCGGCGTACAGGTTGCCCTGGCGGCCGTAAGCGTACTCGAACTCCAGCGACTGCAGATGGGCGAAGTCCCAGTGCAGCAAGGCGTCGATATTTTTATCGACCACCCCTTCACGCCCGGCCGGGACGCTGTTGGCGTAGGCGCCGACGCGTTCGGACTTATGCGATTCGTTAATGTCCCAGGCGTCGGCCTGCGTTTTGCTGTAGCCGCCGAACAGGCGGAAGCTCAGGGAATCGCTCAGCGGGCCGGACAGGCTGAAGTCGGTGCGCTTGGTGGCGCCCTCCTGCTTGTGCTGCGGCACGTTGAAGTAGCCGTTCAGCGAGCCGTGCAGCGCATCGCCGGCCTTCTTGGTGATGATGTTGACCACGCCGCCCGCGGCGCCGTTGCCGTAGCGCGCCGCGGCAGGGCCACGCAGCACTTCGATGCGCTCGATCATTTCCGGCGGCACCCAGGCGGTATCGCCGCGCGAGTCGCGCTCGCCGCGCCAGCCCTGACGCACCGAGTTGCGGCTGGAGGCCGGTTTGCCGTCGATCAGAATCAGGGTGTTTTCCGGGCCCATGCCGCGGATATCGATCTGGCGGTTGTTGCCGCGCTGGCCGCTGGTGGAGTTGCCGGTCAGGTTAACCCCGGGCATGGTGCGGATCAGTTCGCTGATGTCGCGCGCCGGCGGGCGTTTCTTGATCTCATCGGCGGTGATGGTGGACACCCCAGGCGCCTGCAGGTTCTGCCGGGCGGCGGTCACGACGATGGTGTCTTCGCCGCGCGGCTTTTTATCCGCGGCGCCGCTGTTTTCTTCCGTGGTGGGGGTGTCGGTCTGCTGCGCGGCGTTGGCGAACGCGGACGCGCCCAATCCCAAGCCGATAAGAGTGGCTAAAGAATAACGTGATAGCTTGCTTTTCATCTGAGTGTCCTACCTTGCTGCCATCCCTCGCCGAACGGGGGGAAGGGCGGTTGTAGTTTTTGTGTAGTCGGAAATAGAAAATCGGCTGCGGCAAGGGATGCCATTGATATATCCCCGATCCCTGTCCGTTGCGCGCAATACCAGCACGATCTCCAAGCCTTACACACTATTGCAAATGCAAATTATTATCAATAGTATTTGGCGTACAGTGCGTTCGGGCGGTGGCCGGCGATAGGGAAAAGTCGACGTTCCCGGTGCCGCCAACTACAAAATGGGTAGGCGTTGTGAATACAGAACTACAGTCAGAAAGCAGCAGATTATTGGCCAGCAGCAATGCGGGCAGTCCAGGATGGTGGTTGACGGTGGCACGGCGCGGTACGCCATGGGTAGAACCGGCGGGTAATGGCCGCTGGCGAACCACCTTTTTCTGGCGCGATCCTCAGGGATGCGAATTGACCTCCGCCTACCGCCGCGTGTGGATCAACATCAACTGCCTGACCGACCATCACCAGCCGAATCCGCCGCAAAGCCTGCAGCGTCTGGCCGGCACCGACGTGTGGTACTGGCAGACCGAGCTGAGCGGCGCCTGGCGCGGCAGCTACTGCTTTATTCCCTGCTTTGACGAGCGGCCGCCGGCGTTCAGCGGCGACGATGCGCACGCTAATATGCACAACCTGCGCCACTGGTGGCACCAGGTGTTCGCCAGCGCCACCCCCGATCTGCTCAACCCGTATCGCTCCTGGCAAAGCGCCAGCGGCCACAGCGTCTCCGGCCTGCACATGCCGGATGCGCCGCCGCAGCCGGTATGGCGTTCGTTCGACGAGTATGAGATCGCCAGCGGGCGCTGCACGCCGCCGCTGCCGGCGCGTTTGCAGCGCCATACCTGGCAGAGCGAGCGCCTGGGCAACAGCCGCGACGTCTGGATCTACACCACCGGCGACAGCAAGCCGGCCGAGCGTCCGTTGGCTATCCTGCTCGACGGTCAGTTCTGGGCGAAGCAGATGCCGGTCTGGGAGCCGCTGATGCAGCTGACCCGCGAGGGAGCGTTGCCGGAAGCGGTGTATGTGTTGATCGACATCATCGATCTGCCGCACCGGGCGCGAGAATTAACCTGCAAGGACGATTTCTGGCTGGCGGTGCAGGAAGAACTGATGCCGCAGCTGGCCGACTGGGCGCCGCACAGCGACAAACCGGCCGATACGGTGGTGGCGGGGCAAAGCTTTGGCGGCCTGGCTTCCCTGTATGCCGGGCTGCGCTGGCCGCAGCGCTTCGGCGCGGTAATTACCCAGTCCGGTTCCTACTGGTGGCCGCGGCGCGACATGCTGCAGCTGCCGAGCATCCCCGACGACGCCTGCTGGCTGATGCAGCAGGTGGAACGGCATGGCCTGGGCAACCACGGTGCGCTGAAGGTATTTATGGAAGCCGGTTCGCAGGAAAAGCTGGTGCATCGGGTCAGCGGCGAAATGGCGGCTCGCCTGAGCGACGCCGGCCATCGGGTGCACTACCGGGTGGTGGAAGGCGGGCACGACGCGCTGTGCTGGCGCAGCGGCCTGACCGACGGGCTGCAGGCGGTCTGGGCCTCCGCTTTCGCCACCGCTTATCCGGCATCGGCGACGGCACGAGGAACACATGATGGAAAGCCTGAATCCGTTCGATGATCAACAGCAGCGCAGCCTGGTGCTGCGCAACGTACAACAACAATACAGTTTGTGGCCGGATTTCCGCGCCATTCCGTCCGATTGGACGATCGTCTTCGGCCCGGCGGCGCGCACCGCGTGCACCGAGTGGCTGGAACAGCATTGGCAAGACATTCTGCCGGTCGCAGCAAGCAAGGCGTGACCGGCGCCAGGTAATCACGGGAGCAATAAGCAGTGTCACACACCCCTAACTCTCTCAGCGGCCCGGCGCTTGCGGGCGAATGGCCGCTGGTCGCGGCGCAACCCGGCATCTGGGTCGCCGATCAAATCTCCCCGCATCGCAATGCCTACGCGGTGGCCCACGCCATCGAACTCAACGGTCCCATTGCCGTGGAGCCTCTGCTGCAGGCCATCATCCAGGGCCTGGGCGAGGTGGACATGCTGCGCCTGCGTTTTGCGGAACGCGACGGCGTGCCGGTGCAATGGCTGGATGACGCGCTGGAGGTGCACGAGCCGGAACTCGTCGATCTGACGACGTCGCCGGATCCCGAAGCCGCCGCACGCGCGCTGATGGACATCGATCTGGCGAGCGATCTGCGCGCCGGCAGCGGCGCGCCGCTGTATCGCCATGTGGTGATGCGCCTGGCGGTTGACCGCTGGTTCTGGTATCAGCGCTATCACCATCTGCTGGTGGACGGTTTCAGCTTCACCTCCATCGCTCGCCGCGTGGCGGCGATTTACACCCATCTTTGCCGCGGCGACGCGCTGGAACCGACGCCTTTCACGGCGTTCAGCGACGTGGTGGCGGAATACCAGGCTTACCGGGAGGCGCCGGCCTGGCAACGCGACGCCGATTTCTGGCTCGAAAAAGCGCGGCAGTTGCCGCCGCCGGCCACGCTCTGCCCGCAGCCGCTGGCCGGGCAAACCCCCACGCCGCGCATCCATCGATTGGAACAGCGCTGCGATCCGCAGGCCTTCGCCGAACTGGTGCAATGCGGCGCGCAGCAGAAGCTGAACGCCGCCGATATGGCAGTGGCGCTGGTGGCGCTGTGGGTATCGCGCCTGAGCGGCCAACCGAGTTTCAGCGCCGGTTTTATCTTCATGCGCCGTACCGGATCGGCCGCCCTGTGCGCCGCCGGGCCGGTGATCAACGTGCTGCCGATGGAGATGCATCTCGAGCCGCAGGCCACGCTGTATGAGGCCGCCGCCCGCATCAGCCGCGAGCTGAAAACGGTGCGCCGCCATCAGCGCTACGACGCCGAGCAGGTGCAGCGCGATCTGGGGCGCATCGGCGACGGCGAACCGCTGTACGGCACGGTCTTCAACTTCAAAATGTTCGATTACCAGCTGGATTTCGCCGGTATCGAAGGCATCACTCACGATCTGGCCTCCGGGCCGGTGCGCGATCTGGAGATTGCGCTGTTTATCGACGAGCACCATCAGTTGAAGGTGGAGCTGCTGGCCAACGCCGAGCGTTACGGTCGCCAGGAACTGCAGGCGCACCTGCAGCGGTTGCCGCTGCTGCTGGCGCAGTTCGCCGCGCAGGCAACGTTGCCGATCGGCGAAGCCGATATGCTGACCGCCGACGATCACGCGCTGCTGGCGCGGGTCAACGACACGGCGCACCCGGTGCCGGCGACCACGCTGAGCCAGTTGCTGGCGCAGCAGGCGCAAACCACGCCGGACGCGCCGGCGCTGGCGGATGCGCATTTCAATTTCACCTACCGCGAAACGCGCGAGCAGGTCATGGCGCTGGCGCGCGAGCTGGTTGCGCAGGGCGTGCGGCCGGGCGACATCGTGGCGGTGGCGCTGCCGCGTTCGGTGTTCCTGTCGCTGGCGTTGATGGCGATCGTGGAAGCAGGCGCCGCCTATCTGCCGCTGGACACCGGTTATCCGGACGAGCGGCTGGCGATGATGCTGGAAGACGCCGCGCCGCGGCTGGTCATCACCAACCCGGCGCAGCAGGCGCGGTTCGCCGACAAGGGCGAAATTTTGCTGTATGACGCGCCGCTGCCGGCCGATCACGCCGCCGGGGTGGCGATCGCGGGCCCGACGCCGAACCATGCGGCCTATATCATCTTTACCTCCGGCTCCACCGGGCGCCCGAAAGGCGTGCTGGTCGGCCATCAGGCGATCGTCAACCGCTTGCTGTGGATGCAGCACCAGTATCCGCTGGGGGCGGACGACGCGGTGCTGCAGAAAACGCCGTGCAGTTTCGACGTCTCGGTGTGGGAATTCTTCTGGCCGCTGATGGTTGGCGCCCGGCTGGTGATGGCGCCGCCGGAGGCGCACCGCGATCCGCAGCAGCTGCAACAGCTGATCGCGCAGCACCGCATTACCACGCTGCACTTCGTGCCGTCGATGCTGGCGGCTTTCGTTGCCGCTCTGGACGACGACGCGGCGGTGGCGAGCTGCGCCGAGCTGCGCCAGGTGTTCTGCAGCGGCGAAGCGCTGCCGGCGGAGCTGTGCCGCCTGTGGCAAAGCCGCACGGCGGTGCCGCTGCACAACCTCTACGGCCCGACCGAAGCGGCGGTGGACGTGACCTGGCATCCGGCCTACGGCGACGCGCTGGCGAAGGTGACCGGCGCCAACGTGCCGATCGGCCTGCCGGTGTGGAACACGGGGCTGCGCATTCTTGACGCGCGCCTGCGGCCGGTGCCGCCGGGCGTGGCGGGCGATCTGTATCTGACCGGCGTGCAGCTGGCGCACGGCTACCTTGGCCGGCCGGATCTGACCGCCAGCCGCTTTGTCGCCGATCCGTTCGGCGAGGGCGGGCGCATGTACCGCACCGGCGACGTGGCGCGCTGGCTGCCGGACGGCGCGGTGGAATATTTGGGCCGCAGCGACGATCAGCTGAAGATCCGCGGGCAGCGGATCGAGCTGAGCGAAATCGACCACGCCTTGCTGTCGCTGCCGGGCGTGCGCCAGGCGGTGACGCACGCGCTGGTGCTGCAGGGCACGCCGGTGGACGCCGGCGGCGATGCGCGCCAGCTGGTGGGCTATCTGGTGATGCAGCCTGGCGCGAGCTGGGATGCGGAAGCCCTGCGCGCGGCGCTGGCCGACCGGCTGCCGCCGCACATGGTGCCGGTGGCGCTGGTGGAAATGAGCGATTTGCCGCTGAGCGCCAACGGCAAGCTGGATCGCAAGGCCTTGCCGCAGCCGCAGGGCGGCGAGCGCAAGGCTGGGCGGCCGCCGCAGGCCGGGCTGGAAAGCGAGATCGCGGCGGTATTTGCCCGATTGCTGCAGCGCGAGCAGGTGTTCGCCGATGACGATTTCTTCGCGCTCGGCGGCCATTCGCTGCTGGCGATGCGGCTGGCGGCGGAGCTGCGCCGCGATCTGGGCAAGGCGGTGTCCGTCGGCCAGGTAATGGTGGCGTCGCGCGTCGAGCAGCTGGCTGTCTTGTTAGCGGAAGATCGCACGCAGGAAGAGGCCGATCGCAGCGGCTTCGACAGCGTATTGCCGCTGCGCGTCACCGAGGGGCCGACGCTGTTCTGTCTGCACCCGGCGTCCGGTTTCTCTTGGCAGTTCAGCGTATTGCCGCGCTATCTCGATCAGCACTGGTCGCTGGTCGGTATCCAGTCGCCGCGGCCGGACGGCCCGCTGGCACTGAGCGAAGATATGGATCAGGTGGTGGATGCCCACCTGCAGACGGTGTTGCAGGTACAGCCGCATGGGCCGTACCACTTCATCGGCTACTCGCTGGGCGGCACGCTGGCGCAGGGCATCGCCGCCCGGCTGCAGGCGCGCGGCGAGCAGGTGGCGTTCCTCGGCCTGCTGGATACCTATCCGCCGGAGACCCAAAACTGGGACGTGATGCTGGACGACAACGTGTTGAAGGAGGTGCAGCGCGAGCGCGAGCAGTTCCTGGCGGTGTCGCAGGATACGCTCGATCCGGCGCTGGGCGAGACGCGCACCGCGATGTTCGACAGCATTGAAGCCAACTACGCCGACTCGGTGCGGTTGTTGTCGCACACGCGTACCGCCCGTTTCCACGGCCAGGCGACGCTGTTCGTCGCCAAACGCACGCTGCAGGAAGGGATGGACGTGCAGCAAACCTGGTCGCAGTACGTCGATGCGCTGCAGGCGCACGAGCTGGACTGCGCGCATGTCGATATCGTTTCGCCGGCGTCGTTCAAAGTGCTGGGGCCGCTGCTGAACCGGATCTTGCGCACGCTGTAATCGCGTCCGTCATCTCGCCGCCAGGCACGGGGATGACCCCGCGTGTGGCGGCGTTTCTTGCGGTTGCTCACGGTTGAATATCAATGAGTTTTATTATCATTATTGATTTCGCCATCTGTGCTAGCATAGCGCCCCGCAACTGCAGAATCCCCGTTTAACGATGTGGTGAATAACCGATGAGTAGCAAACCCTCCATCCTGCTTGATTTTAGCCTGCTGAAAACCAACCGGGCTTTCCGCGCGGTATTCTGCGCGCGCTTTATTTCCATCGTGGCGCTGGGGCTGATGGCGATCGCCATCCCGGTGCAGATCCAGGCGTTGACCGGTTCCACCCTGCAGGTCGGGCTGGCGGTGACGCTGGCCGGCGGCGGCATGTTCGCCGGGCTGCTGATGGGGGGCGTATTGGCCGATCGCTATGAGCGGCGCCGACTGATCCTGTTCGCGCGCTCCACCTGCGGCATCGGCTTCGTCGGCCTGTGCCTCAACGCCCTGTTGCCGTCGCCTTCGCTGGCGGCCATTTATCTGCTGGCGGTGTGGGACGGCTTCTTCGGCGCGGTGGGGGTGACGGCGCTGCTGGCGGCCACGCCGGCGCTGGTGGGCCGCGAAAACATCGTGCAGGCGGGCGCCATCAGCATGCTGACGGTGCGCTTCGGCTCGATCCTTTCTCCGGCGATCGGCGGCCTGGTGATCGCCCATATGGGCATTGCCTGGAACTACGGCCTGGCGGCGTTCGGCACCCTGCTGACGCTGCTGCCGCTGCTGAGCCTGCCGCAGCTGATGCCGCCGCCGCAGCCGCGTGAACACCCGCTGCGCGCGCTGGCGGGCGGTTTCGCCTTCCTGTTCCAGAACAAGGTGATCGGCATGGTGGCGCTGATCGGCGCGCTGCTGACCATGGCTAGTGCGGTGCGCGTGCTGTACCCGGCGATGGCGGAAGGTTGGCACATCGACGCCGCCCACCTCGGCTATATGTACGCCGCCGTGCCGCTCGGCGCCGCCATCGGTGCTTTCACCAGCGGGCGCGTGGCGCACGTGGCGCGCCCCGGATGGGTGATGCTGCTGACGGCGATCGCGGCGTTCGCCGCCATTGGCCTGTTCGGCCTGATGCCGTGGTACAGCCTGGCGTTGCTGTGCCTGGTGGCGTTCGGCTACCTGAGCGCGCTGAACTCGCTGCTGCAATACGGCCTGATCCAGAGCCTGACGCCGGATAACTTCCTCGGCCGCATCAACGGCCTGTGGACGGCGCAAAACGTGGTGGGCGATGCGCTGGGCGCGTTGCTGCTGGGGGCGATGGGCGCCTTTATGCTGCCGGCGATGAGCGCCAGCGGTTTCGGCTTCGGCGCGGCGCTGCTCGGCATCCTGTTGCTGTTCGCCATGACCGGTTTACGCCAGGTGACGCTGCACAAACCGGAGCCGCAGCCCGCCACAGAAAAGTAGTCGAACGCGTTAAGACAACGCTGTGGGATCAAATAGCAATGCTTATCATCGGCATGCGTAAAACCCACAGCGTTTATGTCATGATTTTGAAATGAAAGAAGTGCTTACGTTTATTGACATGGCAAATATCGGCGAGTAATTTAGCGCGGAATTAACTCAAATGATAATCATTATTATATTGGTTATCACTTCAAAATCTGAGGGCGAAGCGATGGATACTGCCGTGAACGACATCAATCGAAAGGAAATGCAGGAGCGCGAAGAACACCGGTTCGCCGCTGATTTTTCTCCGGCGTCGGGCTTCTTCTTTACCTCCCCTTTCCGCAGCTTGACCACCACCGGATGTTTCAGCCGCATTCGCCTGCCGGCCGCGGACGGCGCCGACCTGAACGGCGAGTTCCAGCGCAGCGTGCGGCAGGCGTTTGCCGAGGCTCGTCAGGCCGGCATCAAAAATCCGCTGCTGTGCGGCGCTATCCCGTTCGATACCCGGCAGCCTTCGGCGCTGTTTATTCCGCAGCAGAGCCGCTGGTTCGATCGCGCCGCTTTTATGGCCGGCGTTCAGCCGGCGGCAGAGGGGCCGGAGCTGGCTGGCATAACGGAGCTGCCGCAGCAGCAGCCGTTCATGAACATGGTCAGCGATGCCGTTGACGCGATGAAGGCCGGTGAGCTGGATAAAGTGGTCTTGTCGCGCCTGCTGGAGATCGAAACGCGCCGGCCGGTGGATCGCCATGCGCTGATGGCGCGCGTGATCGCCCAAAACCCGCACGGTTTCCACTTCCACGTGCCGCTGGAGCAGGGCGCGCTGTTGGGCGCCAGCCCGGAGCTGCTGTTGCGCCAGGACGGTGGCCGTTTCTATTCCAACCCGCTGGCCGGTTCCGCCCGGCGCGAGGCCGACCCGCAGCGCGATCGCGAAGTGGGGGAGCGGCTGATGGCCTCGGCGAAAGATCGCCACGAGCATCGCATCGTCACCGAAAGCATGCGTGACGTGCTGGCCGGCCGCTGCCGCTACCTGAACGTGCCGCACACCCCCGAATTGTTGACCACCACCACGCTGTGGCACCTCTCCACGCCGATCGACGGCGAGGCAGCGTCTCCAGACGAAAATGCCCTGTCGCTGGCCTGCCTGCTGCACCCAACGCCAGCGCTGTGCGGCATGCCGACGGCCGAGGCGCACGCCCTGATCGGCAAGCTGGAGCCGTTCGATCGCGGCCTGTTCGGCGGCATCGTCGGTTGGTGCGATGACGAAGGCAACGGCGAGTGGGTAGTGACTATCCGCTGCGGCACCGTTGACGGCAACCGGGTGCGTCTGTTCGCCGGCGCCGGCATTGTGGAAGACTCTTCACCCGAATCTGAATGGCATGAAACAGGCACCAAACTCAGCACCATTCTGCGTGCCTTTGGTATGAATCAAGGATAACGACAAGATGAGCATTGCCTTTACCCCCTGGCCGGCGGAGTTTGCCAGCCGCTATCGCGAACGCGGCTACTGGACTGACAAGCCGCTGACCGAGATCCTCGATCGCCAGGCCAACAACGACGCCCCGGCGATTATCGACGCCCAGGGCAGCCTGACCTACCGCGAGTTGCAACAGCGCTCCGATCGCCTGGCGGCCGCTCTGCTGCGCCGCGGCGTAAAATCCGGCGATACCGCATTGGTCCAGCTGGGCAACGTGGCGGAGTTCTATATCGTGTTCTTCGCGCTGCTGAAAATTGGCGTGGCGCCGGTCAACGCGCTGTTCAGCCATCAGCGCAGCGAGCTGAACGCCTATGCCGAGCAGATCAAACCGGCGCTGCTGATCGCCGATCGCCAGCACGCGCTGTTTGCTGACGATCAATTCCTGAGCGCCTTCCGCGATGCGCATCCTTCGCTGCGGGTTGTGGCGCTGCGCAGCCAGCCCGAGGGCGAGCTGGCGCTGGCCGCCTGGCTGGACGAAGCGAGCGACGGTTTCGTCGCGCAGCCTTCCGCGGCCGATCAGGTGGCGTTCTTCCAGCTTTCCGGCGGCAGCACCGGTACGCCGAAGCTGATCCCGCGCACCCACAATGATTACTACTACAGCATTCGCCGCAGCGTGGAGATCTGCCGTTTCGACGCGCAGACCCGCTATCTGTGCGCGCTGCCGGTGGCGCACAACTACCCGATGAGTTCGCCGGGCGTGCTGGGCGTGTTTTATGGCGCCGGGCTGGTGGTGTTCGCCGCCGATCCGGACGCCGGGCAGTGCTTCCGCCTGATCGAACAGCACCAAATCAACGTGACGGCGCTGGTACCGCCGGCGGTCACGCTGTGGCTGCAGGCGATCGAAGAGTGGGGCGGCAATGCCCAGCTCGCCAGCCTGAAACTGCTGCAGGTGGGCGGCGCCAAATTGGGCGAGACGCTGGCGGCGCGCATTCAGAACGAAATCGGCTGCCAACTGCAGCAGGTGTTCGGCATGGCAGAAGGGCTGGTGAACTACACCCGGCTGGACGACGACGAACGCCACATCCTGACGACGCAAGGGCGGCCGATGTCGCCGGACGACGAGGTGTGGGTGGCGGATGACGACGGCAATCCATTGCCGGCGGGCGAGGTCGGCCGGTTGATGACGCGCGGGCCTTATACCTTCCGCGGTTACTACCAGAGCCCGGCGCACAACGCCGACGCCTTCGACGCCGACGGTTTCTACTGCTCCGGCGATCTGATCAGTATCAGCGAAGACGGCTACATCACCGTGCAGGGGCGGCAGAAAGATCAGATCAACCGCGGCGGGGAGAAGATCGCCGCCGAGGAGATCGAGAACCTGTTGCTGCGTCATCCGGACGTGATCAACGCCGCGCTGGTATCGATGCCGGACGCGCTGATGGGGGAGAAGAGCTGCGCCTATATCATCGCCAACGCGCCGCTGAAGCCGGTGGTGCTGCGCCGCCACCTGCGCGAGCAGGGCGTGGCGGACTTCAAACTGCCGGATCGCTTTATTCAGGTGGACAGCCTGCCGCTGACCCCGGTCGGCAAAGTGGACAAAAAACGGCTGCGCCAGCAGCTCGACGCGCAACTACAGACTCAGGCTCAGGGAGATTAATCGATGGCCATTCCAAAACTTAATGACTACGCGCTGCCGACGGCGGACGAACTGCCGCAAAATAAAGTCACCTGGCAGGTAGAACCGCAGCGCGCCGCGCTGCTGATCCACGACATGCAGCAGTATTTCCTCAATTTCTGGGGCGAAGACAGCGCGCTGATTAAACAGGTGGTGGAGAACATCGCCAACCTGCGCCGCTACTGCAAACAGCAGGGCATTCCGGTGTTCTATACCGCGCAGCCGAACCAGCAGAGCGATGAAGATCGCGCGCTGTTGAACGACATGTGGGGGCCGGGCCTGAACAAACACCCCGAGCAGCAGGCGGTGACCGCCGCGCTGGCGCCGGACGAAGACGACACGGTGCTGGTGAAATGGCGCTACAGCGCCTTCCACCGCTCGCCGCTGCAGGAGATCCTGCAGGAGTCCGGCCGCGATCAGCTGATTATCTGCGGCGTGTATGCGCACATCGGCTGCCTGACCACCGCCATCGACGCCTTCATGCGCAACATCCAGCCGTTCATGGTGGCCGACGGCCTGGCGGACTTCTCGCGCGACGAACACCTGATGGCGCTGCGTTACACCGCCGGCCGCTGCGGCCGGGTGGTGACCACCGCGTCTCTGTTGCCGGCTGCCGGTATCGCCAGCATCGATGCGCTGCGTCAGCAGATCCTGCCGCTGCTTGACGAAGACAGCGAAGACATGGGCAACGATGAGAACCTGATCGATTACGGCCTGGATTCGGTGCGCATCATGGAGCTGGCGACCCGTTGGCGCAAGATCCGCGGCGACATCGACTTTATCGCGCTGGCGCGCAACCCGACCATCGACAGCTGGTGGGCGCTGCTTTCCGAAGAGAAAGCCTGATTTTTAATAACGAGAGAGGGCGGCCGAGCGGCCGCCCCGTTGGCTCTATAAGGAGATTTCGATGAATACTTTGATCACCAAGGGAAAACGTGCGGCATTCCCGCTGATGCTGCTGTCCACGCTGCTGTTCTCCAATACGCTGCTGGCACAGACCGCGCCGGAAGTGCTGCGCAAGCCGGTTGGCAAGGGCGCCTATGAAATGGCCTACAGCCCGAGCGAGAACGCGCTGTACCTGGCGACGTCGCAGAGCCGCAAGTTGGACAAGGGCGGCATCGTTTACCGTCTGGATCCGACCACGCTGGACGTGACGCAGATTATCCATAACGACATCAAGCCGTTCGGTGCCGCCGTCAACGCCAAGACTGGCACGCTGTTCTTCGGTAACACCGTCAATAACTCGGTGACCGCCATCGACGCCAAGACCGGCGACGTGAAAGGCCGCCTGGTGCTGGACGCGCGCCAGCGTTCCGAGACCGTCAAGCCGCTGGCACCGCGCGAGCTGGTGGCGGATGCCGACAGCGATACCCTGTACATCACCGGGCTGGGTGAATCCAGCGTGGTGTGGGTGGTGGACGGCAAGGATCTGACCCTGCGCGCCACCGTGACCGACACCGGCAAATATGGCACCGGCCTGGCGCTGGACGCCGCCGCCAAGCGTCTGTACGTCACCAACGCCGACGGCGAGCTGGTGACCATCGACACCCAATCCAACAAGGTGCTGTCGCGCAAGAAGCTGGATGAGTCCAAAGAGCACTTCTTCCTGAACATCAGCCTGGATACCGCTACCCATCGCGCTTTCATCACCGATTCCAAGCAGCCGCAGGTGCTGGTGGTGGATACCCGCAACGGCAACATCCTGAGCAAGATCGATGTGCCGGAATCGCTGGCGGTGCTGTTCAACCCGGCGCGCAATGAAGTTTACGTCACCCATCGCCAGGCGGGCGAAGTGAGCGTAATCGACGCCAATAGCTACAAAGTGCTGAACACCATCAAGACGCCGACCCACCCGAACAGCCTGGCGCTGTCGCCGGACGGCCAGACGCTGTACGTCAGCGTCAAGCAGGCTTCCAGCCGCGAGAAAGAAGCCACCGCGCCGGACGACGTGATCCGCGTAGCGCTGAAATAATCCCGCTTAGGGTAAGCACACACTGAACAGGCGAAGCGGCGACGCTCCGCCTGTTTTTTTTCGCCCCAGGATCTGCGGTATAAAGAGTGCGTTGATCCGTTAACCTGAAGGAACGTTGGTTATGCCCGCCTCGCGCACCCCGCTGTTGTTGTCCGTTATCACCCTGCTGCTGCTGGCCGCGCTGATCCACAGCGGCATTTGCCCCTACGATCGCACCACTTGGCTGATGGAGGTGGCGCCGGTATTTATCGCTCTGCCGCTGCTGTGGCTGACCCATCGCCGTTACCCGCTGACGCCGCTGCTCTATACGCTGATTTTCGTCCATGCGCTGATCCTGATTTTCGGCGGCATGTACAGCTATGCCCGCGTGCCGCTGGGGTTTGAGGTGCAGCAGTGGCTGGATCTTGGCCGCAACCCGTACGACAAACTGGGGCACTTCTTCCAGGGACTGGTGCCGGCGCTGGCGGCGCGCGAGATCCTGCTGCGCGGCGGCTATGTGCAGGGGCGCAAGATGCTGGGCTTTGTGGTTTGCTGCATCGCGCTGGCCATCAGCGCCGTGTATGAGCTGATCGAGTGGTGGGCGGCGCTGGCGCTGGGCCAGGGCGCCGACGAGTTTCTCGGCACCCAGGGCGATCCGTGGGATACCCAGTCCGACATGTTCTGCGCGCTGCTCGGCGCGCTATGCGGTTTACTGCTGTTCGCCGGCTGGCAAGACCGGCAAATTCGCCGCCTGCGCTGAGTATTTTCCGACGTTGATCAGGCCCGCCTTATGGCGGGTTTTTTTATTTATGCTCAGTTTGTTAATCCACTTTATGCGTGCATTGAATCAGAAAAAGGCTGCAAAATTCACTCTGAGAATTGTATGGTGATATTTAATATCTGTTTGTTTTTATTAAATTTTATTCTTTTTGTTAAGAATTTTCTTATCATTTGCGCTATGCTAATATTGCCACGTTTGATAGGGGCTAATGGGCGTTAACCAGTTTATCGCGCAGGGAATTATGAGATATATAATTAATAATAATATTAAATATCATGAAGATAGATCGGAGCTGATCTCGCTGCATGACGACATTCCGCCGGTTGTGCTGACGGCCACGCTGAACCGCCTGCTTTCCGCCCTGGTGCGCAACAATAACCTGGTGCTTTCCCGCGAAACGCTGCTGACGCAGGTATGGGAGGCGCACGGCCAGGTCGCTTCCGGCAACAACCTCAACAACACCATTTCTATTTTGCGCAAAGCGTTCTCCTCGCTCGGCGAGGAAGAGATCATCGTCACCCTGCCGCGACAGGGGTTTATGTTTACGGCAGCTGAACTGCATACGATGGATAGCCAGGCGGAAAGTTTACTGGTGCCGGATTTGCAGCCAGCAGCCAAACCGGCTGCAGTGGCTACCGTTACGCAAACCAGACGTTTTAAATTTACTGCAGTTGTGCTGGCGCTATTGGCGTTAGGCAGCGGTATAGGGGCGTGGTGGGATGCAGGGTATCCAGCGGTGAGTGTGGCTAAGGTGGGTAAGATTGGCAATTGTGACGTGCAGTTTATTACTTCTTTCCACAGGATCGGGCCTGTTGAGGTGGATCTGACACATTTGCAGAACATGTTGGAACAAAAAAAACATACTAAGTGTAATGAAAACGGTGTTCCTGCGACGCTCTTTTATTACGACAGCAAAATGCTAACGCCGAATAGCCCTGGGCGAGTCAGGAGTTACTATTTTTATTATTGCCCGCAGAGCCGAATGGCATCGGGTAAGGTTCAATGTGAAAACTTCCATGAAAACATTGTGTTATAATTTTTTTTGGCGCTCTCGTTATGGAGTGTTGTTGGTATTTTCGCTGATTATCGGCGGTATTTCCGGTTACTGGCTATTTTTAAAACCGCAGATCCCGGCGTGTCGAGCTGTCGTCGGGATGACCAACCAACGCGAGGGCAAAACGATACAGCGGATATTGTTGATCAGCGTTGCTCCGGATGGCCCGCGGCGTGCAACAGTGTTGATTAACGGTAGTCTGTTTGACGGAGCAACCCGCTATAACGTTGGTAGAACGGTTACACTGGACTATCGGCGACGAGGGGAAGACTATATTTTTACCGTGGTGAAAAATAGCATAAGACAGCAAGACTCGGTTGTACGACCAGATTTAAATAAGCATTTGCCGATGGTTGGGCAGCAGTATCATTTGCGCATTGAGCAAATAGACAGCAGCCATTACATGTTTATTGCCAATTACGGTCCGTTGTTTGTTTGCAGTACTCGGTCATAAGCCATACCCTTGGCAAAGTGCGGCCAAGGGGAGGCTAAATAGGCGGCCCTGGAGGGAGAGTTTAAGGTGTTAGTTGTTATTATTAATATAGCTGTTAATACAAGGAGCACTAATTTCGCGTGGGCAGAACGTGAGCTGTTCTTCAGCGCTTTGTGAGTCTGCACTACGAATGTTATCGTAATAGTATACATCCGCCCTGGTCTTGCAGTTAAAACCTGCCTGATGAATGATGTTTTTAATTCTCCTCAAATCGCCACTCTCCAACTTCATGCTGTAGATCTGACATTGCTCATAGTTTCCCAACGGATAAACGCTAATGCGTGTGCTATTTTGATACAAAATAACAAGTGCAAAAGGCACCAGACAAGCGGCGGCAATCATCACCAGACGCTGAAGCAAACGGCGGAGATTGGTGGGTTCAATTTTTGGTTCCGCGATTGCCGTTTTTTCCTCACTATCATATTTCAGGTCGTTATCACTTCCATCTAATTTGTCAGATTTATCAATATTTATGGCGCAAAATTTAAACCCCTGGCGGGGATAGGTCACAATAATTTCTTCTATTCCGCACTGTGCTAGTGATTTACGTAATCCAGATACATAATTATTTAAGTTGTTATTCGATGCCTTAAGCCCATGGTCGACCCAGACATCATTAATCAACTTTTCCCGCAGCAGCAGTGTGCCATTATTCCTGATGAATAATGAGAGCAAACGTCCGGCTGGTTTAAGTAAGGCTACTTTATTGTTGGCATTGTCTATATGCGCCAACGTACCTTCCTCCTCATTATAGAGGACACTTTTGTTGATGATAAAAATCATTTTTATAACCTGCAACTTTCCTGTCGAGAGATTATTCTGAGACCTGTCTTTGTTTTTTTCAATCCTTTGGTGTGCCTGTATATAGGATTTTTCTCTATATCGCTATAAATGAGATATCCCATCTGTTACTTGCCAAGTTTTTAAAAATAAACATTGATAATTAAAAGATATTTATTGGCATTAAAACCTATTTTATTGCTATTTTTTTTATAAAAATCCTGTGTTTTTGTATTTTCGCGACATAACATTTTATTTTTTGTTTCTGACGTGTAAATTTGTTCTCACTGATACGGAGCGTGAAGACGCAGCGTATTAGCTACGCAAATCATGTTTGTGAATATATCTGAAGCATTGATTGCGTGACGCTTATGGATTTAATTGACTCCACTGCTTACTAAGGAATGTAAGGGATTTTTATGAAACTGAATAAAATTATGCTGGCCGCCGCAATGGCTTTGGGTGTTTCTTCTCTGGCACACGCCGCCGATCAGGGCCACGGTAAAGTGACCTTCAGCGGTTCTATTATTGATGCACCATGCTCGATCGCTCCTGAGTCCATCGATCAGACCGTTGAGCTGGGCGCGATCTCTAACGTAGCGCTGAAAAACGGCGGAAAATCTACCCCGCGTAACTTCCAAATCAAACTGGAAAACTGTGATTTGATTGTGGATGAGAAAGATCCTTCGAAAAATAACAACACCGTCGCTCTGACCTTCACCGGTGCTACCTCTGCAGCAGATGCAAACCTGCTGGGCATTACCGGCACAGCTAAAGGCGCGGGTATTGCCATCACTGACGGTTCCGGTGCTGATATTAAACTGGGCAAGCCGACTAAAGCACAAACACTGCAGAATGGTGCCAACACCCTGAGCTTCGCCGCTTATTTGCAGGGTAGCACCGTCGCTGATGCTGTTGTGCCTGGTGAGTTCCAGTCCGTTGCCGACTTTACCTTGGCTTACCAGTAATCGTCATCTGACGAACTACGTGTGATTATGAGCATGCGGGATAACCCGCATGCTATTTACCTGAATCCGTTATTTCTTAAGGGATGAGAATGGAATTTTTGGGTAAAGGAATGAAGGCGGCTTGCCTATTGCCGTTACTGGTTTTCTTTACGGGGGATGCTATTTCTGCTGTGCAGGGACAGGGGCGCGTCAATATGCAAGGGGCCATTATTGATACAGCTTGTGCTATAGCAACGGAGAGCCGTGAGCAAACAATTGATATGGAGGTCATTCCGGTATCGGATATTGCTCGAGATGGGAAAGGAAGATATGTGCCTTTCAGCATAGAATTAATTAACTGTATTCTAACGCGCTCAGATAAAAAGCTGCCTGATTGGCGTCAATTTCAAGTGACGTTCGACGGTAATGTGGATGGTGACATGTTTGGCATTCATGGCGATGCCTCAGGTGTCGCACTCGTGATTACGGATATGTTTGGGAATGTTGCCATACCGGGTAAACCTTTACCGTTGGCAGATATTCTGCTGGGGAACCAGATGCTGAATTACGGCATAACGTTGATGGCCAATAAAAAAACATTAAAGCCGGGAAGCTATTTTTCATCAGTGAGATTCAAAATGGATTATTACTGACTCGGCTGTTCATTTCAGGGAAGTTATTAAATAAAAGGTTTGGAACATGATGTTTTTGCCTGCTGGTAAGCCGTTTCGTTTGCATATTTTGAGCGCTTGTGTGGCCTTAGTGCTTGGCAGCCTAATGGCTGATGCCGGTGCGGTGGAAGAAATCCAGTTCAACACCGACGTGTTGGACGTAAACGATCGCAAAAACATCGATCTCAGCCAGTTCTCTCGCGGTGGCTACATCATGCCGGGTCGTTACAGCATGCTGGTGCATCTAAATAAGAGCGATCTGCCGGAGCAGCAGGTGCCGTTTTATGCCCCGGACGACGATCCGAACGGCAGTCGCGCTTGTTTGTCGCCGGACCTGGTGGCGCAGTTAGGTTTAAAGGCCGGTTTGACGAAGCAACTGACCTGGTGGCACCAGAATCAATGTCTGGACGAAGCCAGCCTGAAGGGGATGGAAGTGCGTGGCGATCTGGCTACGTCGGCTTTGTATCTCAGCATTCCACAAGCTTACTTGGAGTACAGTTCTGAGGATTGGGATCCGCCGTCGCGCTGGGATGAGGGGATTCCGGGACTGTTGCTTGATTACAATCTTAATGCTCAGACGCAACACCAATTGCAGGCTGGCTCACGTGGTTACAGCGTGAGTGGCAACGGCACGGCGGGCGTTAATCTGGGTGCCTGGCGATTACGTACCGATTGGCAGGGGAGCCTCAACCATCAAACGGGCTCTGGTATGCCGACGGACAAACGTTTGGACTGGAGCCGCTACTACGCCTACCGGGCGCTGCCGGCGCTGCGCTCAAAATTGACGTTAGGCGAGGACTATCTGGACTCCGGGCTGTTTGACAGCTTCCGTTTCGGCGGCATGAGCCTGCGTTCCGACGACAACATGCTGCCGCCCAACCTGCGCGGCTATGCACCGGAAGTGGTGGGGGTGGCGAAGAGCAACGCCAAGGTGACCATCAGCCAGCAGGGCCGAGTGTTGTACGACACCCAGGTCGCGGCCGGCCCATTCCGCATTCAGGACATCAACGACGCGGTGTCCGGCGAGCTGGATGTGAAGGTGGAAGAGCAGGACGGCAGCGTGCAGGCGTTCAAGATGAACACCGCCAGCATTCCTTATCTGACGCGACCCGGCTCGGTGCGCTATAAGCTGGCGATGGGCAAGCCGTCGGATATGGATCACCGCTACCACGGCCCCATGTTCGGCACCGGCGAATTTTCCTGGGGGGTGAGCAATGGCTGGTCTCTGTACGGCGGCGCGCTGCTGGGCGGCGACTATAACGCGCTGGCGCTGGGCATCGGCCGTGACCTGATGTTACTGGGGGCGCTGTCGTTCGATGTGACCCAGTCGCGCGCCAAATTGCCGCAGGAGAATGAGGCGTTGAGCGGCGGTTCGTATCGCCTCAGCTACTCGAAGAGTTTCGACGAGCTGGATAGTCAGGTGACCTTTGCCGGCTACCGCTTCTCGGAACAGAACTTTATGAGCATGGGCGAGTTTCTGGATGCGCGTGAATACGGGCGGCGCTTCGGCAACAGCAAAGAGATGTATACCATCAGCTATAACCAGCAGTTGCGGGATCTGGGGCTGAGTGCATACCTCAACTATAACCACCAAACCTACTGGGATCGGCCGGCCAACGATCGCTACAACCTGACGATGGCGCGCTATTTCGATATCGGCCGTTTTAAAAGCCTGAGCCTGTCGCTGTCGGCCTATCGCAACCGTTACAACGATGTGAATGACGACGGCATGTATGTCTCGCTGTCGGTGCCTTGGGGCGGGAGTGGCAGCCTGAGCTACAACGCGACGCTGAACCGCAACGACATAACCAACCGTGCGGGCTACTACGACCGGATCGATGAACGCAGCAACTACCAGATCAGCGTCGGCAATGCGCGTAGCGGGATGAATATGAGCGGTTATTACAACCGCGACGGCGATATGGCACGCGTGAGCGCCAACGCCAGCTATCAGCAGGATCGCTACCGCGCAATGGGCTTTTCCGCGCAGGGCGGCATGACGCTGACGGTGGAAGGCGGGGCATTGCACCGCATAGGCATGCCGGGTGGCACCCGGTTGCTGCTGGATACCGAAGGGGTGGCCGGGGTGCCGGTGCGCGGCTACGGCAGTGCCGTGGCGACCAACCGCTGGGGCAAGGCGGTGGTGGCGGACGTCAACAGTTACTACCGCAACAAGGCCAGTATCGATCTGAACGCGCTGAGTGATAACGCCGAAGCCACCAAATCGGTGGTGCAGGCGACGCTGACCGAGGGGGCTATTGGTTACCGCAAGTTTGCGGTGATCGCCGGGGAGAAGGCGATGGCGGTAATCAAACTGGCGGACGGTAGCGAACCGCCGTTCGGCGCCACGGTGCTGAACGCACGCGAGCAGGAGACCGGCATCGTCAACGACGGCGGCAGCGTCTACCTGAGCGGCATCAACGCCGGCGAGCGCATGACGGTGCGCTGGGGCGGCACGGCGCAGTGCGAGGTGCAGATGCCGACGCCGCTGCCGCAGGAGATGCTGACGACCAATTTACTGCTGCCGTGCCGGGCGCTAAGTGCGGGCGACGGCGGCAACGAACACTGAATTGAGGAGTTTTTATGATGAGCACACGTAACGTTATCGGCCTACTGGCCACCACTTCGTTGCTGGCCGGGGCGCTGGCCCCGACGGCGCACGCCGCCATCGCGTTGGATCGCACCAGGGTGATTTTCGACGGCAGCGTGCAGTCGGTGAGCCTGAGCGTCAGCAACCAGAACAAGCAGCTGCCGTATCTGGCGCAGGGCTGGCTGGAAGACGAGCAGGGCAACAAGATCCAGAGCCCGCTGACGGTGCTACCGCCGGTGCAGCGCATCGAGCCGGGCAAGCCGAGCCAGGTGAAGATCCAGGCGTTGCCGGCGGCGAAGATGCTGCCGCAGGACCGCGAGACGCTGTACTACTTCAACCTGCGCGAGATCCCGCCGAAGAGTAACAAGCCGAACTCGCTGCAGATTGCCCTGCAGACGCGCATCAAGCTGTTCTACCGCCCGGCGGCGATCGCCCCGGAGCGCAACGCGGCGCCGTGGCAGGAGCAGCTGACGCTGACCAAACAGGGCGATAAATACGTAGTGAACAACCCGACGCCGTATTACGTCACTATCGTCGACGGTGCGAGTCGCAAAGGCGTGGGAGGCGCTAAGGACTTTGAACCGTTTATGGTGCCGCCAAGAGGCACAGCCCCGCTGACGGTGAGCGCAGCCAGCCTGGGCGGCAGCCCGGTGCTGACCTATATCAACGACTACGGTGGCCGGCCACAGCTGACCTTTAACTGCAACGGCAGCAGTTGCAGCGTGGTGCCGGAGAAAGCCAAGCCGTAGCGGCAGCGCCGCGCGAAGGAGAAAAACATGGCAAGGAAAGAGACAGGGCTGCGTGATTGGAGCTATGCACACAGCGAATTGCGTTACTACATTGCCTTGAGCGGTCTGGCGCTGATGGCGCCGTTGAGTCTGGCGGCGATGCTATGGCTGCTACCTGCCTCACAGGCGGCGGATAACTGGGACGTGGAGGGCGCCAACGGCGTGCTGTATATCGAAGGGGCGCTGACCGAAAGCGCCTGCCGGTTGGAGATGGACAGCGCGCGCCAGGATATTCGCCTGGGGGACGTGTCGACCGGGCGGCTGGCGCAGGTGGGCGATCGCGGCGTGCCGGTGGCATTTGAACTGCGGCTGCGTGATTGCCTGCGTAGTCCGGCGGTCAGCCGGGATGAACGTACTGGCGCGCTAAGCTGGGCGCATGACCAACCGGCGGTGCGGGTGGCCTTCCACGCCCCGGCTGACGCCGATAACCCGCAGTTGGTGAAGGCGCAGGGCGTCTCCGGTCTGGGCCTGAGGTTATTGGATGCCCAGGGCCGGGACGTTCGGTTGGGTAGCCGTGGTATGCCGCTGTGGCTGACGCCAGGCAGCGACGTGCTGAACTACAGCGTAGCGCCGGAACGCACTGTGGCACCGCTGCGCGCCGGCAGCTATCGCGCCATGGTGGATTTTAGTTTGAGTTATGACTGACGGCGGGTGAAAGCCGGCGCAGCGCCAACAACCCATATGGAGTGACGGGGTGAAAACAGGAAACGGAATACAGCGGCTGCTTGCGGCAGCGGTTATGGGATGCATCACGCTGCCGGTGACGGCGGCGACGACTGTGACCGTGAGCGTAACCGTGTTGGCGCCATTGCCTTGCGTGATCAACGGCGGCAAACCGATCGAGGTGGATTTTGGCAATGAAGTATTGACCACGCGAATCGACGGCAGCAATTACCTCACGCCAATAAATTACTCCCTGAGCTGCACGGGGCAGGCGAGAAACAGCATGAAGCTGCAGATAGCGGGCAATGGCGCAGGGTTTAACGGGCAGCTGTTGCAAACCAGCGTGAACGGTTTGGGGATTGCGCTGCTGCGCGGTGATTCCCGTATCCCATTGAACAGCTGGCAAAACTTTACGTACCCGAATGTGCCGGAGTTGAAAGCGGTGCCGATAAAACAGGCCGGCGTTCAGCTACCGACCGGTGAGTTCACGGCATCCGCCACCATGCGCGCGGATTACCAATGAAGCGGGGAGTGAAGATGAAACAGGCGGCTATCGTTCTGCTGTTGGCCTTTGGCCAACAGAGTCTGGCGGCGGAGGATACTGCGATGCGTTTTCGCGGCACGCTGCGCGCACCACCGCCTTGCACCATCAATGACGGCGGCACGGTGGCGGTGGATTTTGGTCAGCGGGTGGGGGTCAGTAAAGTTGATGGCGTCAACTATCGGCAGCAGGTGGATTATCTTATCAGCTGCGATTCGCCGGGGGTGCGGCCGTGGGAAATGATGCTGTCCTTGAAGGGGACGGCCACCGCCTTTGATCGGGCGGCGGTACAAACCGATAAAACCGATCTCGGCATTCGTCTTTATCAGAATGATACGCCCTTTGTGCTCAACACCAGCTTCAAGATTGATCCCGGCAACCCGCCGCGCCTGGAGGCTGTGCCGGTCGCCAAACCGGGGGCCGTTCTGAAAGAAGGGGCGTTTGTGGCGACGGCGACGCTGCAGGTCGATTACCAGTGAGGGGGCGAAAATGAAACAACGGATCGTGATGGGATTAGCGCTGGCGCTGTGTTGCCTGCCGCCGTTGGCCGGCGCGGCGGATAATCTGCGATTTAGCGGCGCACTGGTGGCGGAACCCTGTGTGATCCCACCGGGACAGGAGACGATAGCGCTGGATTTCGGCAACGTGGTGGATAAATACCTGTACCTGAATCAGCGAACGCCGGGCGTGCCGTTTGCCATTACCCTGGCGGACTGCGATCTCAGCTTGGGTAAAACGGTTACCGTGACCCTGAGCGGCAAGGAGAGCGCCGCTTTGCCGGGGCTGCTGGCGCCGGCGGCGGGCAGCCAGGCCGCTGGCATCGCTATCGGGCTGGAGAGTGCGGCGGGCGAAGCGTTGCCGGTGAATCGCCCCGGCGGCAAAGTGCGCTTGTCTTCAGGCAGCAACAATATTCGGCTGCAGGCGTATGTGCAGGGAGAACCCGACGCTATTGCCAAAAAGGCACTGGTACGCGGCGTATTTAACGCAGTGGCGACGTTTAGTTTGGAGTACGAGTGAGCCTGCCGTTGTTTGATATAAAAATGGCGGTAGTGAGATATTAACCAACGATGTTTTTAGTTTAATACGCCATACGCCGCTATGGGCGATTGTATTGCAGCGACGGTTATTTTGGTGAGTCTGGCAAAAAATGAAACTTAAAAGGAGAAGGGTTTGTTAAAATTTTTTTTAATCGCCATTTTATGGGTTATTTCTGCCGGTTCTTATGCAACGATAACTCTTGAGTGGACGTTGTCAGACTCGGGCGCCTTGTCATATATAGTGACAGCGGCAGAGCCGAGGCCGTTAGACCCCGACGGCATTTTAAAGTGCGGCACTTTTTTACAGTCACCGCAGTGTTATGTCAGGTCGCGTATTGGTTTTCCAGGTGATACGGTTTCAAAGGATTATATTCAAATTAAAGGGGATCAGAGGTTCAGCACGGTAGTTTCCACCTGGGTAGCGTCGGGCCCCAAGGGCTATATCGGTAATTGGTCCTATCTTGTGGAGAAAAACGGCGGCGTCGCGCCCTGCATCGTATTCGATTTGAACTCCGATTCAAGGGGGGGAGTCGGCGCTGTGGGAACCTTTGGGCATACCTGTACAGGCACGGCCACTCCACCGCCAATAAAGCCACCGCCGCCACCGCTGTCCTGCTATCTGATGAACAATATTGTTTTACAGCATGGCACCTTGGCGGCAGATGAGGTGACCGGCCATCGGGCCCAGACGACGGCCCGCGTTTATTGTACCGGCGCCGCCAGAGTGAGGCTGAAGGTATTATCCTACCAGGGCGGAGAAGATTATAACGTGAAGTTGCGTTCAGACGGCATCCTGGTTTCCTTATTAAGTATCAATGGAACCTCTGGCTCAGCATTGTTGGACGTTCCGGCCATTGGGGGAAAAGAAGTGACGTTTTCATCGTTATTGCTTGCCTATGCCCCGTTATCGTCAGGAAGTTTTTCGGGCTCGGCGGTGGCGGTAGTTGAAGTTATTTAAATGACCCGCATGAATTGGTGTTTTTAATTTTCACGTTAACGATCACGCCATTTATCTTTGTGAGGGTGGTTATGATGAAACCTAATAAGGTTCTATAGGTTTTATATGTGCTGAGAGGGCGAAATGAAAACAATAAATATTGTTATAGATGATGAGAATCGTTATTTCGCGGCGGGGCTGGAGCAAAGCATCGGTGAGTATGCGCTAACCCATCAGAAGACCGTGAATTTTTTAAGGCCGGATGCCGAAATACAAGCGGATATGGTGATCGTTTCCTCTCGCCGGCGTGCTCAGCGTTGGCGGAGAAGTAGCGTTACCCGTGCGATGACGCCGGTTGTGACTATCAAGGAAAGAACGATAACGCCGTTGCGGGAAGCGCCACAGGTGCTGTATCGAACTGACAGTCAGCATCGTTTGTTTGAGCTGCTGACTGAAACGCTGAATGGCACCGGCGCAGCCTGTTTGCGTGAGCGCCACGCGCTGACGCTTCGAGAGCGGCAAGTGATGAGCTATTTACGGCGTGGGTTCGATCAATCGCAAACCGCCCGGGTGCTGGGCGTAAGCGTAAAAACGGTGCATAGCCACAAGCGCTCGGTGATGAGTAAAATGATGCTGAGACGGTCTCACGACTTTATTTATTGGCTGATTTCTCATGAGGGAGAATATTCCTAACCGTGATGAGGGATGTTTTGTTTTTTATTTTTGCTATATTTTTATCTCTGTCTGGGTTTTATTTTTATAATTAAATTTGCATTGTGAATGTTTTTTATTTATCTATTGGTTTTACATATTACAAGTCTGCTCAAGGTGCGTTATTTCATTGACTCTCGTCTACGCGACGCTGCCAACTTGTGTGTATGTTGGCTTAAACTGCGCTGGAAACAGCAGTGTCGGGGTATGTCTGAACGGTAACGATCAACGTGTGGGACAATGAATAGGGGAAAGTAACGGTGCCGAAAAACCGAAAGAAAAGAGAAGGATGAGACGTAGAATTCCATTTTTCTGCAGCCGTTATGAAAAGTATGCCGCCATCTGTCAGTAGTCATTATTCATATTAAAAAGCAGGGATGCCTCTCTGCTTTTTTTGTGATCCTGGTCGGAGAGTGCTATGGATTCAGTTCTAAAGATAACTTTGGGGAATAATACCAGTCCGGTATCTGGCTAGGTGGTTTTTTAGAAATAAAGCGCGCCAATAAGCGTTGCCAAAGGAAGGTACAGTGAGTTTATTTTTTCTGGCGATATTACTGTTTTGCTTGAGTGTGTTTTCATTTTTTATGCATGCGAAACGTATGAAAAAAAGGCGTTTGATGCTACAGGGAGAGATGGTTGACAGAACGATGCGACGGTGGCTGTGGGGCTAATTGCAATCACCGAGCGGCTCGATGACGAGTCCGTATCTCGGAAAGCAAAAAACCAGCCATAGGCAGGGTTCTCTAAATAGGGCGACCGGACTCGGACAACCGGCGCTGGCGCCGTGTTGAACAACGCTTCAGCGCTGGCCCGCAGGGTGAGGCCTTTGGCCGAATAATCGAACGCAGTTCGATGGAGAGTCCTGGCCCTGAAAAGCAAAAACCCGCCTTTTGGGCGGGTTCTTCTAAATAGGGCGACCGGACTCGGACAACCGGCGCTGGCGCCGTGTTGAACAGCGCTTCAGCGCTGGCCCGAAGGGTGAGGCCTTTGGCCGAATAATCGAACGTAGTTCGATGGAGAGTCCTGTCCCTGAAAAGCAAAAACCCAGCCATAGGCTGGGTTCTCTAAATATGGTGCCCGGACTCGGAATCGAACCAAGGACACGGGGATTTTCAATCCCCTGCTCTACCGACTGAGCTATCCGGGCAACGGGCAGCATTAAACCGTATTGGCCGATGGCCGTCAACGGCTTTATGCATGAAAGGCGTTAAAACGCGTCCGGTTGCTGGCTTTTCAGGCAAAGGGCGCAAAAATTGCGCCTGTTCAGGCTATCTCCTTGGGCTGACGGCGCCGCAAGCGCGGCTCGCCTAGCTTAGCGCCCCGTTGCGGCGGCACTGCGCCACCTGCAAGATGTCTTCCGCCAGCCGTTTGGCGACCGATACGTCCTGGAGCTGGCGTTTTACCAGCAGTTTGCTCAGGCAGCCTTCCTGAATCAATTCCATTTGCTGCGCCACCATGTCGGCGTCGTCGGCGTCCATTTCGCGCAGCAGTTCGCGGGTCAGCTCCAGCGAGGTCAGCTTTTGCTGCTCCGCCAGCTGGTGGATCGGATGATCCGTTTCCGGGAAGAAGCTGCAGGCGGCGATAAACAGGCAGCCGGGATAGCGGTCGTGCTGCACGTATTCCGCCAGCACGTCATAGCGCGCCAGCAGTTTTTGCTGCGGGCTCAGGTTTTCGTCCAGCAGCAGCTGGCGGCGCCAGGTGTCGATCTGTTGGCCGTGGTAGCGCAGGCAGTCGTACAGCAGCGCTTCGCGATCCGGCCAGAACCGTTTGAGATCGCCGGGCTGAACGTCGAGTTTTTCCGCCAGCATCTCTAATGTGGCGGTCGCCAGGCCCTGTTGTTCCAACAGGCCCAGCGCGGTATCAAGGACGTGTTCACGTTGCACTTGTGCTTCCTCCCATTCGCTTCCGATCTTCAGTGTCAGTTATCGCATCACTTTCTGCAAATGCGCGTTGAAGGCTTCCGCCTTCATAAAACCGGTGACCCGCTCGGCCGTCAGCTCCTGGCCCGCCGGATCGAAGAACAGGATCGTGGGTAACCCCAGTACCTGCAAATGCTTCAGCAGCGCCGCCTGTTCCGCGCCGTTGGCGGTGACGTCCGCCTGCAGCAGCACCGCGTTGGCCAGGCTCGCCTGCACCGCCGCATCGCTGAAGGTGTATTTCTCGAACTCTTTACAGGCTACGCACCAGTCGGCGTACAGGTCCAGCATCACCGGCTTGCCCCGCGCCTGTTGCAGCGCCAGATCTAACTGCTCGACGTTGTTGATGCGGGTAAACGTCAGGTGCGGCTGAGCCGCCTGCTGCGTCTGATCGGCGCCGAAGGCCCAGTCCTGCAGCGGCCGCGCGGCGATCACCGCCGCCGCCAGCAGCAGAAGCTGCAGGGCGCGCGCCCAGCCGCGCGCGCTTCTCAGGCTCAGAGCGAAGGCCCAGCCGAAGAACGCCAGGCCGAGCAGGCTCCACAGACGCAGGCCCCACAGATCGCCGATCACCCGCTCCAGCAGGAACACCGGCAGCGCCAGGATGACGAAGCCGAAGGCCTCTTTCACGTACTGCATCCACGGGCCGCTGCGCGGCAGCAGGCGGTTGCCGAACAGGGTGACGATCACCAGCGGAATGCCCATCCCCAGCGCGTACAGGTACAGCGTGCCGCCGCCGGCCCACAGGTTACCGCTCTGGGCGATATACAGCAGGATGGCGCTGAGCGGCGCGGTGGTGCAGGGCGAGCAAATCAGCCCGGCCAGGGCGCCCATCAGGAACACGCCGGTCAGCGAGCCGCCGCGCTGGGTGTTGCTCCAGTTCGCCAGCCGGGTTTGCAGCGCCGAGGGCAGCTGCAGGGAATAGAGGCCGAACATCGACAGCGCCAGCGCGATAAACAGCACCGACAGGCCGATCAGCACGTAAGGGTGCTGCAGCGCCGCCTGGAACTGCAGGCCGGCGGCGGCCACCACCAGCCCCAGCAGGGTGTAGGTGAGCGCCATGCCCTGCACGTAAACCACCGCCAGCGCCAGAATGCGGCCGCTGCTTTGCGGCCGGTCGCGGCCGAGGATGATGCCGGAGATCAGCGGGTACATCGGCAGCACGCACGGAGTGAAGGCGATGCCGATGCCGATCAGCAGCGCCCACAGCGGCGAGAACGGCAGGCTGGCCGGCGTAGCGGGCTGTTCGGTTGGCGCAGGGGCAGCCGCCGGGAGCGGGGCGACATCGCCGGCGCTGACGGCATCCAGCGGGATGATGCGGGTTTCCGGCGGATAGCAGAAGCCGGCCTCGGCGCAGCCCTGATAGGTGACGCTGAGGCTGGCGTTGGCCGCCGCCTGTTGCAGCGGCACCTGCAGATTCAGCTGCTGCTTGAAAATCGCCACTTCGCCGAAGAACTCGTCCTTGTGGCTCAGCCCTTCGGGCAGGGTAAAGGCGCCCAGCGTCGCCTGCTGCGGCACCAGTTTGATCTGCTGGCGATACAGGTAGTAGCCGGGGCGGATCTGCCAGTTCAGCGTCACCTGGCTGCCTTGCTGTTTGAAATCGAAGGCGAAGGCCTGATCGACAGGCACGAACTGGCTGCCGCCCTTCGGCGCGAACAGCGAAGCCTGCGCCGCCTGCGGCAGGAAGAACAGGCTGCACAGCAGCAAAATCAGTTTAAGGAAGCGTTGATCCATAACAGGTAGTCTTTATCTCCGGCCATCACCGGCAGCACCAGCAGCTCGGGCGTCTGGTAAGGGTGATGTTGTTTCAGGGTGTCGAGCAGGGCCTGCTGACGGCGGCGATCGCTTTTGAACAGCATCTGCACTTCGTATTCCTGTTCCAGTTTCCCTTCCCAGTAATACAGCGAGGTGGCGCCGGGCAGCAGCGTGGCGCAGGCCGCCAGCTTATCGCCCAGGACCCGCGCCGCCAGTTCCTGGGCGCTGGCTTCATCGGGTGCGGTACAGAGTATGACGACAGCTTCGCAATCAGACATCTTCAGCCCTCTCATCGGTTCGAATGGGCACTATACCCTGAAGGTGGATTGGCTAGAAGGCGAGTTTATCGCCAGAAGGAAAACCGGGGCCGCAGCCCCGGTCGGAGCGTTACAGCATGATGCTGCCGAGCAGGAAGCCGAATACCACGGCGAAAATCACGCCCATGGTGCCGGGAATGAAGAACGGGTGGTTGAACACGAAGCGGCCGATACGCGTGGTGCCGGTATCGTCCATCTGCACCGCGGCGACCAGCGTCGGGTAGGTCGGCAGGATGAACAGGCCGGAGACGGCGGCGAAGGAGGCGACGGCGGTCAGCGGCGACACGTTCAGCGCCAGCGCCATCGGCATCAGCGCCTTGGCGGTAGCGGCCTGCGAGTACAGCAGCGCCGAGCAGAAGAAGAAGATCACCGCCAGCAGCCACGGGTGCGCCTGAATGACGCTGCCGGCCGTCTCTTTGATCCAGTCGATGTTGGCCTGCACGAAGGTATCGCCCAACCAGGCGACGCCGAGGATACAGATACAGGCGCTCATGCCCGCCTTGAAGGTGCTGGAGTTCAGCACCATGTCGGTGTCGACGCGGCACAGCAGGGTGGTCAGCGTGGCGACGCTCAGCATGATGATCAGGATGGCGTTGGTGGTGTTCATCAGCGGCTTGGCCACCAGGCCAAGGCCCGGGCTGTTGATGATGGCGTAGGCGACCACGCACAGCACGCCCAGCAGGAACAGCAGCACCGAGGTTTTGGCGCGCGGCTTGATCGCCAGCGCGTTGTTGCCGCGCAGGGTGATCAGGCCTTCTTCCAGGCGTTTCAGGTACACCGGATCGTTAGACAGCTTGGAGTCGAACAGCCAGGTCACCAGCAGCGACATCACCAGCACGGCGCAGAAGGTGGACGGGATCACCACCATCAGCAGGTGCAGGTAGCTGACGCCGTGGCCTTCCATCACCGAAGACATGTACACCACCGCGGCGGAGATCGGCGAGGCGGTGATGGCGATCTGGGCGGACACCACGGCGGTCGACAGCGGCCGGCAAGGCTTGATGCCCTGTTCTTTCGCCACTTCGGCGATCACCGGCAGCGCCGAGAGCGAGATGTTGCCGGTGCCGGCGAAGATGGTGAGGAAGTAGGTGACGATAGGGGCGAGAATGGTGATGTGCTTGGGGTTCTTGCGCAGCAGCTTTTCGGTCTGCTGCACCAGGTAATCCATCCCCCCGGCGACCTGCATGGCGGAGATCGCCGCGATCACCGCCATGATGATGGAAATCACGTCGAAGGGAATGCTGCCCGGCTTGACGCCGATCAGCGCCAGGACCAGAACGCCCAATCCCCCCGCGAACCCGATACCGATACCGCCCAACCTGGCCCCTAAAAAGATGGCCAGCAGAACGATAACCAATTCTACGGCTAGCATAGTGTTTACTCCTTAAAATGAGAGAAATTGAAAATCAAACGTTAAAATTTTGTGGGCGCCTAAAAGTAAAAAGGCACGCTATCCAGAGGATTTAGCGTGCCTTTCAGGGCTACCGGGTTGGTCTGTTATTGTTCATTTTCATCCGTATAGCGTTTGGCTTTATAGGCCGGGTGCATCAGGTTCTCCACGGAGAAGATGTCATCCAGCTCGGCTTCGGTCAGCAGGCCGCGTTCCAGCACCACTTCACGCACGCTCTTGCCGGTTTCGGCGCAGATCTTCCCGACGATGTCACCGTTATGGTGGCCGATGAACGGGTTCAGATAGGTGACGATACCGATCGAGTTGAAGACGTAGTGTTCGCAGACTTCTTTATTCGCGGTGATGCCGTTAATGCATTTTTCCAGCAGGTTGTAGCAGGCGTTGGTCAGGATGTGGATCGACTCGAACATCGCCTGGCCGATCACCGGCTCCATCACGTTCAGCTGCAGCTGGCCCGCTTCGGCCGCCATGGTAACGCAAGTGTCGTTGCCAATCACCTTGAAACACACCTGATTGACCACTTCCGGCACCACCGGGTTCACTTTGGCCGGCATGATGGACGACCCCGCCTGCAGCTCTGGCAGGTTGATTTCGTTCAGGCCGGCGCGCGGGCCGGAGGAGAGCAGGCGCAGGTCGTTACAGATTTTGGACAGTTTCACCGCCAGGCGTTTGAGCGCGCTGTGCACCATCACGTAGGCGCCGCAGTCGGAGGTGGCCTCGATCAGGTCTTCCGCCGGCACCACCGGCAGGCCGCTGACTTCCGCCAGTTTTTGCACCGCCAGCGGCTGATAGCCTTCCGGGGTGTTGAGCGCGGTGCCGATGGCGGTGGCGCCCAGGTTCACTTCCAGCAGCAGCTCCGCGGTGCGGTGCAGGTTGCGGGTCTCTTCGTTCAGCAGCACGCTGAAGGCGTGGAATTCCTGGCCGAGGGTCATCGGTACCGCGTCCTGCAGCTGGGTGCGGCCCATTTTCAGGATGGTTTCGAACTCTTTCGCCTTGCGGTCGAAGCCTTCGCGCAGCTGGTTGATGGCGTCGATCAGCTTCTGGTTGGAGGCGTACACCGCGATGCGGAACCCGGTCGGGTAGGCGTCGTTGGTGGACTGGCACTTATTGAGGTGATCGTTCGGGTTCAGGTACTGGTATTCGCCTTTTTGGTGGCCCATCAGCTCCAGGCCGATGTTCGCCAGCACTTCGTTGGTGTTCATGTTCAGCGAGGTGCCTGCGCCGCCCTGGAACACGTCCACCGGGAACTGATCCATGCACTTGCCTTTATCCAGCACCTCGTCGCAGGCCTGGATGATCACGTCGGCGATTTTGCGCGGGATGGTTTTGAGTTCTTTGTTGGCCATCGCCGCGGCCTTTTTCACCATCACCATGCCGCGAACGAACTCGGGGACATCGCTGATTTTGCTGTTGCTGATGTAGAAGTTTTCAATCGCACGCAGAGTGTGGACTCCGTAGTAAGCGTCTGCGGGGACTTCACGTGTTCCTAACAGGTCTTCTTCGATACGAATGTTGTTTGACATGAGAACCTTCTCTATGTGTTGCTGCCGAATTAATAATGTGTCAGGTCAAGGCTAATAAGGGCACAGCCTAAATTAATGTTGCCGAAGGCTTGGGGCGTGAAACGATTAACCAAATCGCCCGTTGCTGCCCAGATCATATGCTGGTTGGTAAGAAATGACTGAATCCAGATCACCTTATGGTGTTTAAGGATATGCCCTTTTCCGGTTCTGTGACTTCTTTCACGTTTGTGAACTTTAGCAATAAAAACCGGCTCTCGGTTGAAATGGTGGGGGGATGCCCTCATTGTAATGGTGTCGGCCGTTTACGGCCTCTTTTTTCGCGCCGTCGCCCCGTGGCGGCCGCGCTTTACCTACCGATAGGAGAACCAGGTGCGCTGGTTACCGCTACTGCTGATATTTCTGCTGGCTTACATAGAAATATCCATCTTTATCAAAGTCGCCGCCGTGCTCGGCGTGGCTGTCACCCTGCTGCTGGTGGTGTTCAGCTCCTGCGTCGGCATTTCGCTGGTGCGCAATCAGGGCATGAAAACCTTCGTGCAGATGCAGCAAAAACTGGCGGCCGGCGAAAGCCCGGCGGCGGAAATGGTGAAAAGCGTGTCGCTGGTGCTGGCGGGCTTCCTGCTGCTGATCCCGGGCTTCTTCACCGACTTCCTCGGCCTGTTGCTGCTGCTGCCGCCGGTGCAAAAAACGCTGACGCTGAAGCTGATGCCGCATCTGTCGGTTTATCGCCCCGGCGGTTGGACGGGCGGTGACGCCGCCAACGGCAACACCTTCGACGGTGAATTCCAGCGCAAGGACGACGAACGCTCGGTGCTGGAACACCGCCCGGACGAGGAGCGCAAGCCTCACGATCGTTAAGCAAACGCGGCTCAGGCCGCGTTTTTTCTCTCTGTAGCACCCGCGCGGCCAAAAATGCGAAATTTTTTTCGTTAGCCCCCTTGAAGGGGGCTGGAACGCCCCCATCTCAAATGCCACGAGGCCGGTAATAACAACCATCCGGTGTACAACCCTAAATCTGATAGAGACCTTCTTACAGGAGAGCGTTCAATGAGTATTCGTCCATTGCATGACCGCGTTATCGTCAAGCGCAAAGAAGTTGAATCAAAATCTGCTGGCGGCATCGTCCTGACTGGCTCTGCTGCGGGCAAATCCACTCGCGGTGAAGTGGTTGCAGTGGGTAAAGGGCGTGTGCTGGAAAACGGCAACATCCAACCGCTGGATGTGAAAGTTGGCGATATCGTGATTTTCAACGACGGCTACGGCGTGAAAGCAGAGAAGATCGACAATGAAGAAGTGTTGATCATGTCCGAAAGCGACATTCTGGCAATTGTTGAAGCGTAATTGCGCTTTATCTTCTGAACTGAACGAGTTGAAGGGAAATACCAATGGCAGCTAAAGACGTAAAATTCGGCAATGACGCTCGCGTGAAAATGCTCCGCGGCGTGAATGTTCTCGCTGATGCAGTAAAAGTGACCCTGGGCCCGAAAGGCCGCAACGTAGTGCTGGATAAATCTTTCGGCGCACCGACCATCACCAAAGACGGCGTTTCCGTTGCGCGTGAAATCGAACTGGAAGACAAGTTCGAGAACATGGGTGCACAGATGGTGAAAGAAGTGGCCTCCAAAGCGAACGACGCGGCGGGCGACGGCACCACCACGGCAACCGTACTGGCTCAATCCATCATCACCGAAGGCCTGAAAGCGGTTGCTGCAGGCATGAACCCGATGGATCTGAAGCGCGGCATCGACAAAGCGGTTGTCGCCGCGGTTGAAGAACTGAAGAAACTGTCCGTACCTTGCTCCGATTCCAAAGCTATCGCTCAGGTAGGCACCATCTCCGCCAACTCCGACGAAACCGTGGGTAAACTGATCGCGGAAGCGATGGAGAAAGTGGGCAAAGAAGGCGTTATCACCGTTGAAGAAGGCACCGGCCTGCAAGACGAGTTGGACGTGGTTGAAGGTATGCAGTTCGACCGCGGTTACCTGTCCCCATACTTCATCAACAAGCCGGAAACCGGTTCTGTTGAGCTGGAAAGCCCGTTCATCCTGCTGGCTGACAAAAAGATCTCCAACATCCGCGAAATGCTGCCGGTGCTGGAAGCCGTTGCCAAAGCAGGCAAGCCGCTGCTGATCATCGCTGAAGACGTTGAAGGCGAAGCGCTGGCGACCCTGGTGGTCAACACCATGCGCGGCATCGTGAAAGTGGCTGCCGTTAAGGCGCCTGGCTTCGGCGACCGCCGTAAAGCCATGCTGCAGGACATCGCAACCCTGACTGCCGGTACCGTTATCTCTGAAGAGATCGGTCTGGAGCTGGAAAAAGCCACCCTGGAAGACCTGGGCCAGGCAAAACGCGTTGTGATCAACAAAGACACCACCATCATCATCGATGGCGTGGGCGACGAAGCGACCATCCAGGGCCGCGTTGCTCAGATCCGTCAGCAGATCGAAGAAGCGACCTCTGACTACGATCGTGAAAAACTGCAGGAGCGCGTAGCGAAACTGGCCGGCGGCGTTGCCGTTATCAAGGTTGGCGCAGCGACTGAAGTTGAAATGAAAGAGAAGAAAGCCCGCGTTGAAGACGCCCTGCACGCGACCCGCGCCGCAGTGGAAGAAGGCGTGGTTGCCGGCGGTGGCGTAGCGCTGATCCGCGTTGCAGGCAAAATCGCCGCGCTGAAAGGCGACAACGAAGACCAGAACGTGGGTATCAAAGTTGCGCTGCGCGCAATGGAAGCCCCTCTGCGTCAGATCGTGGTGAACGCCGGTGAAGAAGCTTCCGTTATCGCCAACCAGGTGAAAGCGGGCGAAGGCAGCTACGGCTACAACGCTTACTCTGAAGAATACGGCGACATGATCGCGATGGGTATCCTGGATCCAACCAAAGTGACCCGTTCTGCTCTGCAGTACGCGGCTTCCGTGGCTGGCCTGATGATCACCACTGAATGCATGGTCACCGACCTGCCGAAGGCTGACGCACCTGATCTGGGCGCAGCAGGCGGCATGGGCGGCATGGGCGGTATGGGCGGCATGATGTAATCATCCCCCACACGCTGGTGTGCTGAGAACCCCGGTCAAACGACCGGGGTTTTTTTATGCCTGCGCGCCGCCGCACTGTATTTGATGATATTTTTGCCGCCGGGGGCGATTTAGCTGGTAAACTGTTAAGTCATCAGCTGTCGCTCAAGACGTTGGCCCGCTCGCGTGGCAACGGATGCTTAAGAGATGGCATCGCTTTCTGATAAGCTTTTGCGTAATTCTCAACATCGAATGGGGAACAAGATGCGGATTAAAGCCTTACTGGGTCTCTCGGCAGCGATGCTGCTGGCGGGTTGCAGCACCACTCATGAACTGACCGCTGCGGGTCAGCAGATCAAGTTCACCGACAGCAAGCCGGCGGCGGAATGCCAGCTGCTGGGGGAAGTGACCGGCACCCAGAGCAACTGGCTGTCCGGCAACGGCGGTGAAGGCAGCTCCATGCGCGGTGCGGCCAACGATCTGCGCAACAAGGCGGCGGCCATGGGCGGCAACGTGATCTACGGCGCCAACAGCCCGAGCCAGAATCTGCTCTCCAGCTTCGCACCGCTGGACAGCAAAATGGTCGGTCAGGTTTACAAGTGCCCGTAAGGCGCTGAGGCCGCAGCCGCAAAGAGATAAAAAAAGAGGAATGCCACGGCATTCCTCTTTTCGTTGCGGCATTTGGCGCACGTCACTCCTGCATCAGGCGCAGATCGATCGGCGTTTTGCTCGGTTCGCCGCCCACTTCGCGCGTCAGGCGCGGCACCAGATAACCGGACACCTTGCTCAGCAGCGCCTGCATGATGGCGCGCGCTTCATCGTCGCTGACCATGAAGTGCGCCGCGCCCTGCACCTTGTCCAGCACGTGGATGTAGTAAGGCAGGATACCGGCGTCGAACAGCGCGTTGCTGAGCGCCGCCAGCGTGTCGGCATCGTCGTTGACGTCGCGCAGCAGCACGCTCTGGTTGAGCAGCGTGACGCCGGCGAGACGCAGCTGCGCCATGGCGCTTTGCAGATCGCGGTCAATTTCGTTGGCGTGGTTGATGTGCGTGACCATCAGCACCTGCAGGCGCGAGGCCGATAGCAGGCGGCACAGCGCCGGCGTGATGCGCGCCGGGATCACCACCGGCAGACGGGTGTGAATGCGCAGGCGTTTCAGGTGCGGGATGGCTTCCAGTTCGCCAACCAGCCACTCCAGCTCGCTGTCTTTGGCCATCAGCGGATCGCCGCCGGAAAAAATGATCTCGTCCAGTTCCGGATGTTGGCGGATATAATCCAGCGCCTGCCGCCAGTTGTTCTTGTTGCCCTGATTATCCTGATAGGGGAAGTGGCGGCGGAAGCAGTAACGGCAGTTGACCGCACAGCCGCCCTTGACCAGCAGCAGTGCGCGATTGCGGTATTTGTGCAGCAGGCCCGGCACCACGCTGCGCTGCTCATCGAGCGGATCGGTGGTGAACCCTGGGGCGTTGATGAACTCCTCTCTGGCGGTCAGCACCTGGCGCAGCAGCGGGTCGTTGGCATCGCCGGGGCGCATGCGCGCAGCGAAGGCGCGTGGCACGCGCAGGGCAAATAGCCGGCGGGCATCGCGCCCCTGCGGCAGTTCCGGGTGCGTATTCAGTGACAAAAGCTGCAGTAATTCATCTGGATCGGTAATAACATCGGCGAGTTGATGCAACCAATCTTCTCTATGTGCCGTACTTTGGGTTATAATGTGTGCCATTTTTTTGGCTAAGCTACCAGTTCAAATATTCAGAGGGCCATCATGGCGACTTATTCTAGCAACGATTTCCGTCCGGGTCTTAAAATCATGTTCGAGGGCGAACCTTACGCCGTCGAAGCCAGTGAGTTCGTTAAGCCGGGCAAAGGCCAGGCGTTTGCACGCGTGAAAATGCGTCGTCTGCTGACCGGCACCCGCGTGGAAAAAACCTTCAAGTCTACCGATTCTTGCGAAGGCGCAGACGTGATGGACACCAACATGAACTACCTGTACAGCGACGGTGAGTTCTACCACTTCATGCACCCTGAGTCTTTCGAACAGCATCAGGTTGACGGCAAAACCGTCGGCGACGCGGCCAAATGGCTGCAGGATAACGCAGAGTGCATCATCACCCTGTGGGATGGCCGTCCAATCGCCGTTCAACCGCCGAACTTCATCGAAGCGGAAATCACCGATACCGATCCTGGCCTGAAAGGCGATACCGCAGGGACTGGCGGCAAGCCGGCTACCCTGAGCACCGGCGCCGTGGTTAAAGTGCCGTTGTTCGTCCAGATCGGCGAAGTGATCAAAGTTGACACTCGCTCTGGCGAATACGTCTCTCGCGTTAAATAAGTTTCAAAGCAGAGGAACCCCCGCGGTTCCTCTGTTTTATCCCATCCCCGTTCGTTGGCAGAAAACCCGCATGTTCAAGAAAACGTTGTTGGCCGTGCTCTCCCTGTTGTTCCTTTTCTCCCTTAGCGGTTGCAATACGTTTCGCGGTTTCGGCGAAGACGTGCAGCATCTCGGCGGCGCCATTTCGCGCACGGCCAGCTGATCCCGCCCTTTAACCCGATGTATTTGCGCAACAAAGCCGGTGGCGATTCCACCCCCTGCGCCAATTTTGACTAAGCTTAGAAAGCCGTACTTTTTCATCAACGACAAATAAGGACTTTCTTATGCTGAAGAAAAGTATTATCGCGATCTTCTCTTTGATGATTTTGACCTCGTTGACCGCCTGTAATACCACCCGCGGCGTGGGTGAGGACATTCAGGCCGGCGGCAAGGCCATTCAGCGCAGCGCGGAATAATCCGTTCTCCACCCGGCGGCGTTCCGCGTGCGGAGGGCCGCCGCATTTCCTCCTCTTGCCTGAGCGTTAACGCTGCTGCTATCCTGCCGCAGTGCGGGTGAGGTTACCCGCCGTTTATCACCCCGCTGAACGGGACGACCCGTTTACGCGTCATTATATCGGGGACGACCCCAGTGGAAGGGAGGCCGTCTCATGGCCTGGATTATTCTGCTTATCGCCGGTTTGCTTGAAGTGGTTTGGGCTATCGGTCTGAAATACACCCACGGTTTTACCCGGCTGACGCCGAGCATCATCACCATCGCCGCGATGGTGGTCAGCATGTTTTTGTTGGCCAACGCGATGAAAACGCTGCCCGCCGGCACCGCCTATGCGGTGTGGACCGGCATCGGCGCGGTGGGCGCGGCCATCATGGGCATGGTGCTGTTGGGCGAGTCGACCAATATCGCGCGTATCATCAGCCTGTGCCTGATCGTGGTCGGTATCCTCGGGCTGAAGTTCAGCAGTCACTGATCGGCGGGCTGCTGCACCCAGATCAGCGCATCGGTGGCGAAACCGTAGCCTTTGGCCGTCTGCAATAAGCTGTCGCGTACGCCGGCGTCAAGCGTCGGGGTGCGCGACAGGATCCACAGATAGTCGCGGTTAGGGCCGCAAACCAGCGCGTAGCGATACTCCGGATCCAGGGCTATCACGTTATAGCCGCCGTAGAAGGGGCCGAAGAACGACACTTTCAGCGCCGCGACCTGCGGTGAGCCGATAAAGTAGGCTTTGCCTTCGCTTTCTTGCCATTGCTGTTTCTGCGGATTGAAGCCGCGATTGATGACTTTCAGCCCGCCGTCGGCGCGTGGGCTGTAGTGGGCGGTCACCCGCTGCAAGCCGCGTTCAAAACGATGATCCAGACGCGCGATTTCGTACCAGGTGCCGAGATAGCGCTGACTGTCGAAAGGGGTCACGACCTTGATGTCTTTGGGCGGGGAGACGCTGCAAGCGACGGAGAGCAGGGCGGAAAGCATGACGCTAAGCTTTGACCATAAACGCATCGGTGACTCCTGTTTACCGGGGGCGAGTAGACAGTGTAGCCGATGAGCAAAGGGCGGCCAACGGGCGTTGGCCGCCTGAGCGGTTTACAGGGTGACGACGCCGATAACGGTGACCACGCTGAGGATCGCCGCCAGACCGTAGAACACCCATTTGCCGGCCGATACGTGGATCTTCAGATCGTGCATCGCATGGTGGATGCGGTGCAGGCCGCACCACAGTGGCAGAATGATCATCAGCAGCAGGAACAGGCGGCCGATCAGGCTCTGGCAGAATGCTAGCACGCGCTCGTAACCCAGCGCTTCACCGGGGAACAGCCCCAGCGGCAGCAGAATGCCGACCAGCAGCACGATGGCCGGCGCGACGATCGCGCTCCACATGCCACCGGCGCCGAACAATCCCCAGAAAACCGGCTCGTCGGAGCGTTTAGGTGCTTGATTTATCATGTTTCCTCCGGATTAGATCAGGGCCACGGCCAGGATGACCACGCTGACGACAATGGTGACGGCCCACAGCCCTTTCACGATGGGGCCCGGTCCCATTTTCTCGCTGTTGACCACGATATTGGCGGCCTTCGGCGCCAAATCGAACCAGGTTTTGGTGTGCAGCGCCGCCGCCAGCAGGGCGACGACGTTGATCAACAGCACCAGCGGGTTCTGCAAGAAGCCGACGAAGCCGGCCCAGCTCTCGGCGCCGCCCTTCAGCGCGAACACGCCGTAGAGCAGCACGATGCTGAACCAGACCGCCAGCACCGAGGTGCCTTCGCGCAGCATGTAGAAACGGTAAAAGCCGAGCTTTTGCCACCAGGTGGGCGTCATGGTGCGCACATAGGGCTTACGTTGAGTTGTCATGGCAATTTTCTCCCTTATTGCGGCTTCAGCATGGCGATCATGAAGTCTTTGGCGCTCTCCACCTTGCCCTGCTGGATGGCGGCGGCGGGATCGACGTGTTTCGGACAGACTTCTGAGCAATAGCCGACGAAGGTGCAGCTCCAGACGCCGTTTTGGCCGTTAAGCTGCGGCATGCGCTGTTTCTTGCCGTGGTCGCGGTTGTCCAGGTTGTAGCGGTGCGCCAGCGTGATCGCCGCCGGGCCGATAAACTCGGGGTTGAGGCCGAACTGCGGGCACGCGGCGTAGCACAGGCCGCAGTTGATGCAGCCGGAGAACTGGTGATACTTGGCCATCTGCGCCGGGGTCTGCACGTTCGGGCCGTCTTCCGGCTTGCGATCGTTGCCGATGATGTAAGGCTTGATCGCCTCCAGGCTTTCGATGAAGTGGGTCATGTCGACCACCAGATCGCGCTCGATCGGGAAGTTGCCCAGCGCTTCGACCTTCATGCCGCCGACGTAATCGCGCAGGAAGGTTTTGCACGCCAGCTTCGGCACGCGGTTGACCATCATGCCGCAGGAGCCGCAGATCGCCATGCGGCAGGACCAGCGGTAGGAGAGATCCGGCGCCAGGTTATCCTTGATGTAGCCCAGCGCGTCGAGCAGCGAGGTCTGTTCGTCGTAAGGCACGGCGTAGGTGACGAAATGCGGCTCGGCGTCGCTTTCCGGGTTATAGCGCATGACTTCGATCTTCAGGGTTTGCATCTCAGCCATTTGCCTGCTCCTTATTCTTTTTCTCCTGCGCTTCGGCTTCTGCGCCGTAGACGCGTTTGGCCGGCGGCAGCTTGGTGATTTTCACGTCGCTGTATTCGAGACGCGGCGCGCCCTGCGGGTTATGGAACGCCAGCGTATGCTTGAGGAAGTTGACGTCGTCGCGCTCGGTGCAGCCTTCGTCCAGGCGCTGGTGAGCGCCGCGCGACTCTTTGCGGTTAAACGCGGAGTGCGCCATGCATTCGGCGACGTCCAGGCCGTAGCCCAGCTCGATGGTGTACAGCAGATCGGTGTTGAACACGCTGGAGTTGTCGGTGATGTTGACGCGCTTGAAGCGCTCTTTCAGCTCCGCCAGCTTATCGATGGTTTTTTGCATCAGCTCCGGCGTGCGGTAGATGCCGCAGCCCTCTTCCATCGACAGCCCCATTTCGTCGCGGATCTTCGCCCAGTTTTCGTTGCCTTCCTGCTTCATCAGGTTGCTCAGGCGGGTTTCGACATCGCGGGTTTGCGCATCCAGCGCGCTGCCGTTGGCCGGCGCGGTTTCCAGCGCGCGACGCGCCGCGTGCTCACCGGCGACGCGGCCGAACACCACCAGTTCTGCCAGCGAGTTGGAGCCGAGACGGTTGGCGCCGTGCAGGCCGACGGAGGAGCATTCGCCGACCGCGAACAGCCCCTTGATGCGGGTTTCGCAATTCTGATCGGTTTCAATGCCGCCCATGGTGTAGTGCGCGGTAGGGCGCACCGGGATCGGATCTTTCACCGGATCGACGCCGACGTAGGCCTTGGCCAGTTCGCAGATGAACGGCAGCCGCTCCAGCAGCTTTTTCTCGCCCAGGTGGCGCAGATCGAGGTAGACCACGTCGCCGCGCGGGGTGGCGATGGTGCGGCCGGCGCGCCATTCGTGCCAGAAGGCCTGGGACACCTTGTCGCGCGGGCCCAGCTCCATGTATTTGTTCTTCGGCTCGCCCAGCGGGGTTTCCGGGCCCATGCCATAATCTTGCAGGTAACGGTAGCCGTCCTTGTTCACCAGGATGCCGCCTTCGCCGCGGCATCCCTCGGTCATCAGGATGCCGGAACCGGGCAGGCCGGTCGGGTGATACTGCACGAACTCCATGTCGCGCAGCGGCACGCCGTGGTGGAACGCCATGCCCATGCCGTCGCCGGTAACGATGCCGCCGTTGGTGTTGTAGCGGTAGACGCGCCCGGCGCCGCCGGTGGCCATCACCACTGCGTTGGCGCGGATCTGCACGCGGGTGCCTTCCATCATGTTGAGCGCCACCAGGCCGCGCGCCTGGCCGTCATCCACCAGGATATCCAGCACGAAGTGCTCGTCGAAGCGTTGAATTTGCGGGTATTTCAGCGAAGTCTGGAACAGGGTGTGCAGCATGTGGAAGCCGGTCTTGTCGGCGGCGAACCAGGTGCGTTCGATCTTCATGCCGCCGAAGCGCCGCACGTTGACCGACCCATCCGGTTTGCGGCTCCACGGGCAACCCCACTGCTCGAGCTGGGTCATCTCGCGTGGGCACTGATGGACGAAGTGATCGACCACGTCCTGTTCGCACAGCCAGTCGCCGCCGGCGACGGTGTCGTGGAAGTGGTAGTCGAAGGTATCGTGATCCTGGGTGACGGCGGCGGAGCCCCCCTCGGCGGCGACCGTATGGCTGCGCATCGGGTAGACCTTAGAGATCAGCGCGATTTTCAGTTGGGGATTGGCTTCCGCTGCGGCTATTGCTGCACGTAAACCAGCGCCCCCGGCCCCAATAATGGCAAGATCGGCGTTAAAGGTTTGCACTGCATTCCTCCAATGTTCTTGTTAAGAACGGCAAGTTAAATATCTATGCTTAAAATTTAGCGAGCTCTTCGGGTGCTAACTAATTGAACCGATTAATGTTGCTTAAAGGTTAAGGATAGATATCTCCCACCAATAATGGGGAATTAACTATACCTAAAGTTAAGTAGTCGAAATTTGATGTGATCGATTGTTTTGTCGATTAACGCTCGACCAACAGGCTTGCCTGCCTTTTCGCGTGTTCGGCGTGCTTTACCCTTTTTAACGCGCTTTTGCCGCCTATTTATCGGAAATTGGCGTTATGGCCGGTTGTGCATCGTGAAGAATTTGTTTGGCTGCAAGGATGCGAGTAGACTGCATCCCCTGTTTGATTTCGGAGTTAATTACCATGAGCGAAACGGCAAGCTGGCAGCCTAGTGCACCCATCGCCAATTTGTTGAAACGCGCAGCGATTCTGGCTGAGATCCGGCGTTTCTTCGCCGATCGTGGCGTGCTGGAAGTTGAGACGCCCACCATGAGCCAGGCGACGGTCACCGACGTTCACCTGTTCCCGTTCGAGACGCGTTTCGTCGGGCCGGGGGCGGCAGAGGGCCTGACGCTATACATGATGACCAGCCCGGAATATCATATGAAGCGCCTGCTGGCGGCGGGCAGCGGCCCGATCTACCAAATGGGGCGCAGCTTCCGCAATGAAGAAGCCGGGCGGCATCACAACCCGGAATTCACCATGCTGGAGTGGTACCGTCCGCACTACGACATGTACCGCCTGATGAACGAGGTGGACGATTTGCTGCAACAGGTGCTGGACTGCGAGAGCGCGGAGACCCTGTCCTATCAGCAGGCGTTCCTGCGCCATCTGGACATCGATCCGCTGTCGGCGGAGAAGGCGCAGCTGCGTGAAGCGGCGGCCAAGCTCGACTTGAGCAACATCGCCGATACCGAAGAAGACCGCGATACGCTGCTGCAGCTGCTGTTTACCGTGGGCGTGGAGCCGCATATCGGCCGTGAAAAGCCGGCTTTCGTTTACCACTTCCCGGCCAGCCAGGCGGCGTTGGCGGAGATCAGCACCGAAGACCACCGCGTGGCGGAGCGTTTCGAGGTGTACTTCAAGGGCATTGAGCTGGCGAACGGTTTCCGCGAGCTGACCGACGGCCGTGAACAGCAGCAGCGCTTCGAGCAGGACAATCGCAAGCGCGCGGAGCGAGGCCTGCCGCAGCAGCCGATCGACTACAACCTGTTGGCGGCGTTGCAGCACGGCATGCCGGAATGTTCCGGCGTGGCGCTGGGCGTGGATCGCCTGGTGATGCTGGCGCTGGGCGCCGAGAGCCTGAGCGACGTGTTGGCTTTCCCGGTTGGGATCGCCTGACGTTTCAGGCGCAGAGAAAAGCAAAAGGGTCGGCATTTGCCGGCCCTTTTTTTATCGCGAGAACCGCTTACAGCCCCCCGGCGTCGCGCTTGGTGTTCGGCGCCGGCGTGGACGGCGGCGTACGGCCGTTGTTGGTCAGCCGCGACAGCGTCTCGGTGCGCACCTGGAACGGCGGGTACGGCAGCGTGATGCCGTGCTCGCGGTAGCCCGCCAGGATCAGCTGGTGGATCTCGTGGCGCAGCGGCATGCGGTGGCCCATCTCGGCGGCGTAAATACGCATCTCGAAGATCTGAATGCCCTGTTGCAAATCGACCAGGTAGACTTCCGGCACCGGATTGTCCAGCACCAGCGAACAGCGCTCGGCAGCGTTCATCAGGATCTTGGTCACCTCTTCGCTATTGGCCTCGCCCGGGGCCGGCACGGTCAGCACCACGCGGGTGATGGCGTCCGAGAGCGACCAGTTGACGAACTGCTCGGTGATGAACGCCTTGTTCGGCACGATGATCTCTTTGCGGTCCCAATCGGCGATGGTGGTCGCACGGGTATTGATCTTGGTTATCGTGCCGGTCAGGTTGCGGATCGTTACGGTATCGCCGATGCGGATCGGCTTCTCGAACAGGATGATCAGGCCGGAGATGAAGTTGGAGAAAATCTCCTGCATGCCAAAGCCGAGACCCACGCTGAGCGCGGTGACCACCCACTGCAGTTTCGACCATTCGATGCCGATCCAGGAAAAGCTGAGAATGGCGCCGAACAGCAACAGCAGGTATTTGGTGATGGTGGTGATGGCGTAACCGGTGCCCGGCGACAGATCCAGGTGCTGCAGCACCGCCAGTTCCAGCAGCGCCGGCAGGTTGCGCACCAGCTGCATGGTGATGATCAATACCAGAATGGCGATCAGCACTGCGCCGAGGGTGATCGGATGGGCGGTTTCCACGCCGTTGACCGTCGAGGTCACGTCCCACAGCGAGATATTTTCCAGGAAGCTGAAGGCGGAGTGGATCTCCGACCACAAAACGATCACCGACACCAGCGCGATCAGCGTCAGGATCGAACGCACCAGCCGCAGCGACTGGGCGCTGATGGTATCCAGGTCTATCTCTGAGTAGTCCATATCCACCGAACCTTCGGTGCTGTTCGGGGTATGCGAGGTTTCGTCTTCGCCGCGGGCGCGCTGGGCCAGAATGTCCGCGCGGCGCTGTTTGGCGCGGTCGAAGGCGATGCGTCGCCGTTGGATCAGCATCCAGCGGCGGATGATGTGGTAGACGACCAGCAGCAGGAACCAAATCGCCACCGAGGTTTCCAGGCGCGCCAGCAGCGCCTGCGCGGTGGTGAGATAACCGACGCTCGACGCCAGCGCCGCCAGCAGCGGCGCCGACAGCAGCAGCCCCCAGAAGGCGCTGTTGAGCATGTTGTCGCCGGAGCCGTTTTTATCCAGATACAGCGGGATGCCGGCGCGTTTGAGGCTGTGGGTGACCAGCGCCAGCGCCAGACACAGCAGAATGAAGCACAGCCGCCCCAGCGTGTTGGCGAACTCGCGCTCTTTCAGGCTATCGAAGGTGATCAGCGCCATGATCAGCGGCACGATCAGCCAGATCGACATCTTGTAGTAGCGCATGGCGCGCGAAACCTGCTTCGCCGGCCAGCGGAAGTGCACGATGAACAACCCTTGCGGGTGGGCGAAGGCGGCGCAGATCATGCAGATCCACAGGATCGGCAGCGTGGCGGTCACCCCTTTGCCGATCGCTTCCGCTACCGGGTAGTTCCAGGCGCTCTGCAGGCCGTAGCCAAGCGCGGCCCACAGCACCGGCAGCGGCATCGCCACCAGAATCGACCAGAACACGGTGCGCACCGTCAGGAAGAATTCGTCCTGCGTCACCTTGCCGACGCGGCTGCTGGCGCGCTCGAGGAAGGCGTGGTAGTGCTTGCGCGAACTGATGCTGAAAATCACCAGCAGCAGGGCGCCGAAGATCGGGATCAGCGTTTCGCGGCTGGTCACCATCATCATGAAGGCGCCGCCGAGCTGCGACAGCGTGTCCAGCGACAGAACGCGCGTCAGATCGTGCGCCACGTTGAGCGGATAAGAGAAGTTGATCGGATTGACGTCCGGCACCCAGAACAGATAGCGGTGGGTGGCGTCGCGAATTTCGTTCAACGCTTCGATCAACTGGGTGTTGGCCACCTTCAGCTTGGTCAGCTCGAGGATTTGGGTGTCGCAACCGGACAACAACGAGTTCAGCAGCTCGCGCTGGGTGCGCAGCTGGGCATCGACGATGCGCTGCTCCTGGTTGGTCAGCGCGCTGCCGTCGTCGCGTTTGAATTCGCGCTGCGACAGTTTTTCCAGCTGAGTTTCAAACTGCAGGCGCTGCACGCGCAGCTGGGCCATGTCGCCGTCCAGCTGTTGCGGCTTGGGCATTTCCGGTAGTGTCGCCACCTGGGCGCGCAGGGTTTCCCCCAGCGCCGACGACGAACCGAGCCACTGGGCCTGCTCGATGATGGTGCTCAGCGCCTGGCGCACCTGCAGCGTCTGCGCCGCCGCCTGCCGCTGCTGCGATGAAATCAGATCCATGCGCTGCGCCTGGCTGTTCAGCGCGGCGGACAGTTCGCGGTTGATCTGCAGCTGTTGGCTGATGCTTTTTGGCAAATCGCCGTTCTGCTCGGCCAGCTGCTCGGTTTTTTCCAGCGCCTGTTCCGCTTCGCGTTGGCGCTGGGCGTTGAGGTTGTTGCGCAGCGCCTGCAGTTGAACGTCTATTTTCTCGTGGCGCTTTTTATAGACTTCGGCGCGCATGCGCGCCAGCTCCTGCCGGTTGTTGGCCGACAGCTGCGCCAGTTCCAGCTCGTCCACTTTGGCCTTGCGCGCCGCGGCTTCGGTCTGCAGCAGGGCCAGGGCGGCCTGCGCGTACGGCGTGGTCGGGTTGGCGGGCTGCGCCTGCAGGCGGCGCTGCACTTCCGTCAGCGCACGGCGGGCGTCGGTCTGCTGCTGCGGCAGCTGGCCGAGTGAATCGCTGATTTCCCGCGTGCGATCCTGCTCTTGCTGCAGCAGGCGCGCCTGTTCCAGCAGCAGACTGCTGGTTTGCAGGATCTGCTGTTCCAACTCGGCGGCCGGCAGATCGTCGCCGTTCGGCAGGATCTTGTTGCTTTCCAGCACCAGCTGGCGGCGCAGTTCCTGCGTCATCTTCGGGAAATCGTCGATCACCCTCTGATACTGCTCGGAGCGAGTCTGCGACTCTTTACGCTCCGCCAGCCAGTTGAGGGCGCTTTGCAGCGCCTCGGTGGTCTCCGCCTGATTCGGCGCGTTTTTGCTGCTTTCCGCCTGCTTCAGCTCTTGCTTGAGCTGGGTCTCGGTCGGCAGGGGGGCGGCCAGCGCCGGTTGCCACAGCAAGCAACCGAGCAAAAGCGTGATGATCAGGCGCACGGCGTCGATTCCTTTAGAGCGGGGTCTGTGGTGTTTCAGCGGCGGCCGGGATTTCGGCGAACGCCTCACCCATGCGGGTGACGGTGCCGTTTTGCAACTGCGGCGCGAGCTGCACGCTGCCTGCGGTAAACAGATTGATCACCGTGGAGCCAAGCTTGAAGCGGCCCATCTCTGCGCCTTTTTCCAGCGCGATGGCGCCCTCTTCACCGGCGGCCGGGTAGGTCCAGCGTTTGATGATGCCTTCGCGCGGCGGCGTGACGGTGCCGGCCCAAACGGTTTCGATGCTGCCGACGATGGTGGCGCCGACCAGAATTTGCACCATCGGCCCGATGTCGGTGTCGAACACGCAGATCACGCGCTCGTTGCGCGCGAACAGGTTAGGCACGTTGGCGGCGGTGAGCGGGTTGACCGAGAACAGATCGCCCGGCACATAGATCATTTCGCGCAGCACGCCGGCGCATGGCATGTGCACGCGGTGGTAATCGCGCGGCGCCAGATAGGTGGTGGCGAACAGGCCGTTGCGGAACGGTTCGGCCAGCAGGTAGTTACCGGCCAGCAGCGCTTCCAGGCTGTAGTGATGGCCTTTGGCCTGGAAGATTTGATCGTCGCGGATCGGGCCGAGCTGGCTGATGGCGCCATCGGCGGGCAGCGCCAGCCAGTTGGCGTCGGCGATGATTGGGCGTGCGCCATCGCGCAGCGGGCGCACGAAGAAGTCGTTGAAGGTGGCGTAAGACGCCAGGTCCGGATTTTGCGCTTCCTGCATGTCCACGCGGTAGAAGCGGGCGAAGGCCTTGATCACCAGTTGGGTCAGCCAGCCGGCCCGTTTGTCGGCGCCCCAGCCCGCCAGGCGGGTCAGCGCCAGCTTCGGTAGCCAATATTGCAATTTAATCTTGATGCTATCCAGCACGTTAACCTCGTGAATCAGGGTAAAGGGCGCGCATTGTAACGAGGGCCTCGCCGCCGTCAATGCCCGCCCGTCAGTGTCAGTCTGCGGCGTCCGTGAAGTTCTTACGAACCTTCACCTGCGCCATGCTTTCCAGAATGCGGTGATAGTTGTCGAAACGCTCTTCCGCGATATCGCCTTTCTCCATCGCCGCGCGGATAGCGCAGCCGGGATCGGTATCGTGGCGGCAGTCGCGGAATTTGCAACCACCTAAATAATCACGGAATTCGACAAATCCGCGGGTGATTTGTTCCGGCTCCAGGTGCCACAAGCCAAACTCGCGCACCCCCGGGGAGTCGATCACGTCGCCGCCGTGCTGGAAATGGTACAGCCGTGCGGCGGTGGTGGTATGTTGCCCGAGGCCCGATACGTCGGAAACCTGATTTACCAGAATTTGCTCTTCGGACGGCGGCAGCAGCGCATTCAGCAGGCTGGATTTGCCGACGCCGGACTGGCCGGCGAAGATGCTGATGCGCCCGGCCAGCGACTGTTCGAACTCCGCCATGCCTTCCCGCGTCTGGCTGGAGACTTCCAGCACCCGGTAGCCAATCTTGCGATAGATATCCATCATGCCGTCGACCAGCTTGCGCGCTTCGGCGTCCAGCAGGTCGATTTTGTTGAGTACGATCAGCGGCTCGACTTCGAGCGTTTCGCAGGCCACCAGATAGCGGTCGATGATGTTCAGCGACAGCTCGGGCAGGATCGCCGACACGATGACGATCTGATTGATATTGGCGGCGATCGGCTTCACGCCGTCGTAGAAGTCCGGGCGCGTCAGCACCGAGGTGCGTTCGTGCACCGCTTCCACGATGCCCTTCACCCCTTCATGGGTGCCCAGGCCGGGGCGCCACACCACGCGATCGCCGGTCACCAGCGAACGCAGCGTGCGGCGGATATTGCAGCGGTGCTGAGTGCCATCCGGCGCTTCAACGTCGGCGTGCATGCCGAAACGGCTGATGACGACGCCTTCCTGCGGCTCGCCCAGTTGGGAATCATCCGGTTCCGGTTTGTTATCAGCGCGCTTCAGACGGCGCTGATGGTTCGCCTGCACGCGGCGTTGCTGACCTTTGGACAGTTTGTTCTTACTCACTGCGCCTCACTTGACTCGATTTTATACCTTTACACGTACGGCGGCGGTTGGGGCCTTCCCCGGCCGCAGCCTTGAACCCGTCGGGGTATATGTCGCCCAGGGCGACCAAAAAGACTATGATACACGCTATTTTATATTAAATAACCGTTGTTAGCCGTCGGCTGCGGCGCGTCGCCACCGGCGGCGCCCGCCGTCTCGTCCGCACAGCGTTTTTCTCTCGGCTTTTAGGCAGGAAACATCATGACAGGAAACGAAAATAACCTGATTTGGATCGATTTGGAGATGACCGGGCTGGATCCCGAGCGTGACCGCATTATCGAGATCGCCACGCTGGTCACCGACGCCAACCTGAACATCCTGGCGGAAGGGCCGGTGATCGCCGTGCATCAGTCCGACGAACAGCTGGCGCTGATGGACGAGTGGAACGTGCGCACCCATACCGGCAGCGGGCTGGTGGAGCGGGTGAAAGCCAGCCGCCAGGACGATCGCGCCGCCGAGCTGGAAACGATAGCCTTCCTGCAGCAGTGGGTGCCGGCCGGCAAATCGCCGATCTGCGGCAACAGCGTGGGCCAGGATCGCCGTTTCCTGTTCCGCTATATGCCGGAGCTGGAGGCCTACTTCCATTACCGCTACCTGGACGTCAGCACGCTGAAGGAGCTGGCGCGCCGCTGGAAGCCGGAAATTCTCGCCGGCTTTAAAAAGCAGGGCACCCATCAGGCGCTGGACGACATCCGCGAATCGGTGGCCGAACTGGCGTATTACCGCGAACATTTCATTCAGCTTTAAGGCGATGGCGGCCTCTGCGGGGAAAAAACGCCGGTTTTAGCCGCTTAATTCGCCAATCTGGCGCTTTAATCGGCAATCAAACAAAAATCGCGTTTTTTTGCTTTCAGGGGCTTGCGGCAAAAAGGATTTCTCGTATAATGCGCACCCCGTACCGATGAAGAATTTCGTAACGTTCCACCATCGATACGCCGGGCGGGAATAGCTCAGTTGGTAGAGCACGACCTTGCCAAGGTCGGGGTCGCGAGTTCGAGTCTCGTTTCCCGCTCCAAATTCAACAATGTCGCGATGCGGCATGATGAATAAATAAAGCAGTATCAAGCAGTACCTATGCGACGCGGGAATAGCTCAGTTGGTAGAGCGCAACCTTGCCAAGGTTGAGGTCGCGAGTTCGAGCCTCGTTTCCCGCTCCAAAAATTCAAAGGTCACGCCAGTGTTTGGTGGCCGGATGCCGAAAGCATCTCAATGCGGGAATAGCTCAGTTGGTAGAGCACGACCTTGCCAAGGTCGGGGTCGCGAGTTCGAGTCTCGTTTCCCGCTCCAATTTTCTCTTCGTTTCAAACTCAAATCCAACGCCTTATCCGGCGCGGGTTTTTGTCCCGTTTTACACGCCTGGTAAAAATGTTGTGAACAGAGTTATCCACAGCCTCTGCACATAAACTCGCCTGCCTGAAAAATCAACGTCATACAAATTAAATATTTATCTATTTGATTTATAAGTTTATTTATTTATCCCAAAACGTTATGCCGATCACTTGCTCTTTTTGTTGCAGTTGAAAGACAACGTGTTTTTATTTTTATGCACAAATCCACAGAGTGAGTCTTCCGGCGCTACGTCCGAATGGCGCACGCCGTCAGGCATCCCTTGGCAAACCTTTTTCCACAGCCCGTATCAGCCGTTTTTTCTGCGCCGTTTGCACCTCGATGCCCTGCGCTTCGCGGCGGGCGAGCTGTTGCGCCAGCGCCCAGTGGATATGTTCGTCCAGCATGGCGTTCTGGCCCAAACGGGTGCGCAGTGCGAGCACGATGCGGTCCTCGTAGGGCGCATTGCCCAGCGCCACGGCGATATTGCGCAGCCAGCGCAGGTGGCCGATGCGGCGTATCGCCGAGCCTTCGGTGATGCGCAGGAATTTTTCCTCCGTCCAGTTGAACAGATCGATCAGCTGCGGCGCATGCAGCGCGGCGCGCGGGCTGAAATCGTCTTCGTCGGTAAGCTGCGAAAAGCGGTTCCACGGGCAGATCAGCTGGCAGTCGTCACAGCCGTAGATGCGGTTGCCGAGCAGTGGGCGGAACGCCTCCGGGATCGCGCCTTCCAGCTCGATGGTCAGGTAGGAGATGCAGCGCCGGGCGTCTACGGTATAGGGGGCGACGATGGCGCCGGTCGGGCAGGTGGTGATGCAGGCGACGCAGCGGCCGCACTGCTCTTCCTGCGGCTTATCCACCGGCAGCGGCAGATCGATCAGCAATTCGCCGAGGAAAAACCATGACCCGGCTTCACGGTTGAGAATTAGTGAGTGTTTACCAACCCAGCCGATGCCCGCCTTGGCGGCCAGCGCGCGTTCCATCACCGGCGCAGAATCGACAAAGGGGCGGAAATTCAACTCGCCGCAGTAGGCCTGGATCTGATCGCCCAACTTTTTCAGGCGCTGGCGCAACAGCTTGTGATAGTCGCGCCCCAGCGCATAGCGGCTGACGTAGCCCAGCTGCGGATTTTGCAAGGTGCTGGCAAACGCCGCCTTGGCCGGCAGGTAGTTCATGCGTACGCTGATCACTCGCAGCGTGCCCGGCAACAGTTCGTGAGGGCGTGCGCGCAGCATGCCGTGGCGTGCCATCCATTCCATTTCGCCGTGGTACTGTTTGTCGAGCCAGGCCTGCAGCTTCGGCTCTTCAAGGCTCAAATTGGTATCGCAGATGCCAACCTGCTGGAATCCTAGCGATTGCCCCCATTGCTTGATATGTTGGGCGAGTTGATGGAGATCGAGGGGGTGCGTCATGACGGGCCACAGTGAAAAAGCATACGCTGACAGTTTACCACACTCTGTCTGGCCTGCGGATTGGATCCGTCGCTCGGAACCCGCAGCGGCGGCCTCGCTCGGTATTTCTCTTTACGATCTGATGCAGCGCGCCGGTCAGGCGGCCTACGCGCTGGCGCGCAACGCGTACCCCTCCCGCGACCACTGGCTGGTGCTGTGCGGCCACGGCAACAACGGCGGCGACGGCTATGTGGTGGCGCGCCTGGCGAAGGCGGCGGGCGTGCAGGTGACGCTGATCGCCTGCGACGGCGCACGGCCTTTGCCACCGGAAGCCGCAGCGGCCCGCGAGGCCTGGCAAGCCGCAGGCGGCGACATTCTGCCGGCGAACAGCCGCTGGCCGGCGTCTGTTTCTCTCATTATCGACGGCCTGTTAGGCACCGGCCTGGGCAGCGCGCCGCGTGCGCCCTACGACGCGCTGATCGAGGCCGCCAACCGCCATTCGGCACCGGTGGTGGCGCTCGACATCCCGTCCGGCCTGCTGGCGCAGAGCGGCGCGGCGCCGGGCTCGGTCGTGCGTGCCGCGCACACCGTCACGTTCATCGGCCTCAAACCAGGGTTGCTGACCGGCCAGGCGCGCGACTGGGTCGGGCAACTTCATCAGAATGCGCTAGGCTTATCGGGTTGGTTGGCGAAGCAACCGGAGCAGATTCAGCGGCTTACCGCCGAGGTGTTGCCGCGCTGGCTGCATCCGCGCCGTCCCTGCGCCCATAAGGGCGAGCATGGCCGCCTGCTGTTGGTGGGTGGCGATCGCGGGTTCGGCGGCGCCATTCGCATGGCGGCGGAAGCGGCGCTGCGCAGCGGGGCTGGATTAGTGCGAGTGCTTACTCACATGGAGCATGTCGCGCCGCTGTTGGCGGCCCGGCCTGAGCTGATGGCGCAGGCGCTGGACGAGGCGACGCTGCGGCAGGCGATGCAATGGGCGGATGTGCTGGTGATTGGCCCGGGTCTGGGCCAGGCTGAGTGGGGCAAAAACGCCCTGAACGTGCTGCAAACCAGCGATAAACCGGCCTTGTGGGACGCCGATGCGCTGAACTTGCTGGCATTAAATCCCGAGAAACGGCAGAATCGCGTGATGACTCCGCATCCTGGAGAGGCTGCTCGGCTGTTGAGCTGCAGCACTGCCGACATCGAGAGTGATCGCTTACTTGCCGTGCGCAAGCTGACGGCGCGCTACGGTGGCGTGGCGGTGCTGAAAGGCGCCGGTACGCTGATCGCCGATGAGCAGGGGCAGATGGCGATCGCCGATGTCGGCAACGCCGGCATGGCCTCCGGCGGCATGGGCGATGTGCTGTCGGGCATCATCGGCGGTTTGCTGGCGCAAAAGCTCTCGCTGTATGATGCCGCCTGTGCGGGCTGCGTCGTACACGGCGCGGCCGGCGATCGCGTAGCGGAAAGACAAGGAACAAGAGGCATGTTGGCGACCGATTTACTGCCGGACATCCTTCATTTCGTTAACCCTGAGTGGGCAAAATAGACTTTATCGAATGAAAGAACTCGTTTTACCTCTGCCGGACGAGGCAGCGACTGTCGCTTTGGGCACCACTTTGGCCCAGGCCTGCGATCGCGCCAGCGTCATCTATCTCTACGGCGACCTGGGCGCCGGTAAAACCACCTTCAGCCGTGGTTTCCTGCAGGCGTTAGGGCATCAGGGCAACGTCAAAAGCCCGACCTACACGCTGGTGGAACCCTATGCCTTGCAGCCGCTGGCGGTGTATCACTTCGATCTGTATCGCCTGGCCGATCCGGAAGAGCTTGAATTCATGGGCATTCGCGATTACTTCGCGCAAGACGCCATCTGCCTGGTCGAATGGCCGCAGCAGGGCACCGGCGTGCTGCCGGAGCCGGATCTGGCGCTGCATCTTAGCTATCAGGGCGAGGGGCGAGAGGCGAAGATCGAGGCGATTTCCGCATACGGCAGCCAGCTGTTAGACCGCATTCATGGATCACAGGGATGATGCTGCAATGACGCACGTGTTGAAAAAATTTGCGGTCATCATGCTGATCGCCGTGCTGGGGCCGTTCGGCGCGCTGAACGCGCTGGCGGCGTCCTCGCTGTCCGATATCAAAGTGTCCAACGCCCAACGCGAAGCGACGGTGTCGGTGAGCTTCAATGGCCCGCCGGACTATGCGTTTTTCCCGCTGCACGGCCCGGAACGCGTGGTGCTGGACGTTAACCAGAAGGGCAAGGTCGGCGGTCTTCCGCTCAATTTCAGCGGGCAAAACCTGGTGAAAAGCATTCGTTCCAGCGCGCCGAAAGACGCGCAGAGCGTGCGCCTGGTGTTTGATCTGACCCAGCGCGCCAAAACCCGCGTCGCCACCCGCCAGAACGGCGGCGTGCATACCGTGGTGTTCACCATTACGGCCGAAGGCGGCGCCAATACCGTGGTGCGTAAAGCGCCGGTGCAAACGCCTGCGCCGGTCACGGTCAGCCAGCCACCGCGCCAGGCGCCGGTCGCGGTACGTGAAGCGCCGGAGCCGCCGCTGCGCAAAGCGCCGACAGGATCGAATCCCTTTACCAATAAACAGACCGTGGTCGCAGGCACCGCCACAGAGGTCACGCCGCGCAGCAGCCGCGTTTCCGCCGGTTCCGGCGATCGGGTGGTGGTAGCGATCGACGCCGGCCACGGCGGCCAGGATCCGGGCGCCATTGGCCCGAGCGGGCTGAAAGAAAAGAATGTCACCATCGCCATCGCGCGCCGCCTGCAGGCGATGCTGGACGCCGATCCGCAGTTCAAACCGGTGCTGACCCGTACCGGCGACTATTTCATCTCGGTGATGGGGCGCTCCGACGTGGCGCGTAAACAGGGCGCCAACGTGCTGGTCTCCATCCACGCCGACGCCGCACCAAACCGCAGCGCCAGCGGGGCCTCCGTCTGGGTGCTGTCCAACCGCCGCGCCAACAGCGAAATGGCCGGCTGGCTCGAACAGCATGAGAAACAGTCCGAGCTGCTCGGCGGCGCCGGCGATCTGCTGGCCAACAGCCAGGCTGACCCTTACCTGAGCCAGGCAGTGCTGGATCTGCAGTTCGGCCACTCGCAGCGCGTGGGATACGACGTGGCGGTGAAAGTGCTGCAGCAACTGCAGAGCGTCGGATCGTTGCATAAACGCCGGCCGGAACACGCCAGCCTGGGCGTGCTGCGTTCGCCGGATATTCCCTCGCTGCTGGTGGAAACCGGATTTATCAGCAATAGCACGGAGGAGCGGCTGCTGGGCAGTAGCGCGTATCAGGAGAAGATTGCCAGGGCCATTCATAACGGCCTGCGCAGCTACTTCCTGGCGCATCCGCTGCAAGCCGACCCAAAGGTGGAAAACCGACCGCTGGACGTCGCAGCGGCGGTTAACACCTCAACACCAGACGTGCGCCAGCCTGAGCCTATCGTCAGCTCGGCCGGCGCGAGCCGCAGCGTAAGCGGCAAGACCCGGATCCACGTGGTGAAGCGGGCGGAAACGCTGTCCGGCATCGCCGACAGCTACGGCACCACCATGGCGGCGCTGCGTGATCTGAACAAACTGAAAAAAGACGGCGTGTGGGTCGGGCAACGCTTGAAGGTGCCAGCGGGGAAAGCCACCGCCGTCACCACCACCGTCGCCAAGGCGAAAACGCCGGCGAAGAAAACGTCTAAACATAAAGTGGCCCGCGGGGATACGCTCTCCTCCATCGCTTCTCGCTACGGGGTCAGCGTCGGCGATCTGAAACGGGTCAATAATCTGAAGTCGGACGTCGCGCCGCTGGATCGGACGCTGACCATTCCGCAGGCCTAGCGCCATCGCTACAGGAGCCAGCATGCCTATCCAGGTGTTACCGCCGCAGCTTGCCAACCAGATCGCCGCCGGAGAGGTGGTTGAACGCCCCGCGTCGGTCGTCAAGGAGCTGGTGGAAAACAGCCTGGACGCCGGCGCGACGCGCATCGATATCGATATTGAACGCGGCGGTGCCAAGCTGATCCGCATTCGCGACAACGGCTGCGGCATCGGCAAGGACGATCTGGCGTTGGCGCTGGCGCGGCACGCCACCAGTAAAATCAGCACGCTCGACGATCTGGAGGCTATCGTCAGCCTCGGTTTCCGCGGCGAAGCGCTGGCCAGTATCAGCTCGGTTTCCCGTTTGACTCTGACGTCGCGCACCGCCGAGCAAAGCGAGGCGTGGCAAGCCTATGCCGAAGGGCGCGAGCAGGCGGTGACCGTCAAACCCGCTGCGCACCCGGTCGGGAGCACGCTGGAAGTGCTGGATCTGTTTTACAACACCCCGGCGCGCCGCAAGTTCATGCGCACCGAAAAAACCGAATTCGGTCATATCGATGAAGTGGTGCGGCGCATTGCGCTGGCGCGTTTCGATGTGGCGATCAACCTCAGCCACAACGGCAAACTGATCCGCCAATACCGGGCGGCGAAAGAAGAGAGCCAGCACGAACGCCGTTTGGGCAGCATCTGCGGCCCGGCGTTTTTGCAGCATGCGCTGAACATTGACTGGCAGCACGGCGATTTGAGCATCCGCGGTTGGGTGGCGGATCCGGCCGGGGCGCGCCAGCTGGGTGAAATGCAGTATTGCTACGTCAACTGCCGCATGATGCGCGATCGCTTGATCAATCACGCTATTCGTCAGGCCTATCAGGATCAGCTGAAGGACGATCAGCAGCCCGCTTACGTGCTGTATCTGGGGGTCGATCCGCATCAGGTGGACGTCAATGTTCATCCCGCCAAGCACGAAGTGCGTTTCCATCAGGCGCGGCTGGTGCACGATTTTATCTACCAGGCGGTAACCACCGTGCTGCAGCAGGCCGGTCAGACGCCGCCGCTGCCGCTGGCGGAAACGCCTGACGAAGCGCCCGCGCCGGTCTGGAAGCCGGAGAACCGCGTCGCCGCCGGCGGCAACCATTTTTCTCAGCCTGCGCCGCGCCGTGAAACGCCGCCACCGGCCGGCACCGCCCGTGAGCGGGCGCCGCAGCCGGGTTGGCAAACGGCGGGCGGTTACCAGAAACGCGAAGGCGAGCTGTACGGTAAACTGATGCAGCCCGCCGCAGTGCCGCAGGCCGATGCTGCGCCGGAAGTTTCGAGCAAGCCGCCGCTGTTCCCGCCGGCGAAAGCCGCAGCGGAAACGCCGTTGGCGGGCGGCCAACACAGTTTTGGCCGGGTGTTGATGATCCATCCGCCGTGCTACGCGCTGATTGAGCAGCGCCAGCAGCCGGCGTTGCTCAATCTGGCGGTAGCCGAACGCTGGCTGCGCCAGGCGCAGCTCAACCCGCCGGCGGAAGGGCTGCGGCCGCAGCCGCTGCTGATCCCGATTAAGCTGACGTTGGAGAAGCGCGAAGCGGCGGCCATTGCGCGGCATCAGGCGCTGCTCGTGGCGATGGGGCTGGATCTGCAGACGGATCACGGCCGTGTGACGCTGCGCGCAGTGCCTTTACCATTACGCCAACAAAATTTACAAAAACTGATACCCGAACTGTTAGGCTATCTGGCCGAACATCAGGAGATGTCGCCCGCGGTGCTGGCCACCTGGCTCGCTCGCCGTCTTGGCAGCGAACATGAACAGTGGAACACCTCGCAAGCGATACAATTGTTGACCGACGTTGAACGACTTTGCCCGCAGCTGGTCAAATCGCCACCGAGCGGACTTTTACAACCCGTTGATTTACAGGCCGCACTGGCGGCCCTCAAGCATGACTGACACTGAAATGACACCACGTCCCCCGGCTATTTTCATCATGGGGCCGACCGCCTCGGGCAAGACCGCGCTGGCGATCGCGCTGCGCGAACGCCTGCCGGTGGAACTGATCAGCGTCGATTCCGCGCTGATTTACCGCGGCATGGATATCGGCACCGCCAAGCCGAGCGCCGAAGAATTGGCGCAGGCGCCGCATCGGCTGATCGATATCCGCGATCCCGCCGAAGCCTACTCGGCCGCGGAGTTTCGCGCCGACGCGCTGAAGGAGATGGCCGACATCACCGCCGCCGGGCGCATTCCGCTGCTGGTCGGCGGCACCATGTTGTATTTCAAGGCGTTGCTGGAAGGATTGTCGCCGCTGCCGTCCGCCGATCCCGCGGTGCGCGAGCGCATCGAACGGCAAGCGGCGGAGCAGGGCTGGGAGGCGTTGCATCGGCAGTTGCAGGCGATCGATCCGGTCGCGGCATTGAGAATTCATCCGAATGATCCGCAGAGACTGTCCAGAGCACTGGAAGTTTTTTTTATTTCGGGTAAAACTTTAACGGAACTGACTAAAATTTCGGGTGAATCGTTGCCGTATCAAGTTCACCAATTTGCGATAGCGCCGACCAGCCGTGAGTTGATCCATCAACGCATCGAGCTGCGGTACCATCAAATGTTGGCGGCGGGTTTTGAGACGGAAGCGCGTGCACTTTTCGCACGGGGTGATTTGCATACGGACTTGCCCTCCATTCGCTGTGTCGGTTACCGCCAGATGTGGTCATACTTGTCTGGTGAAATTAGTTACGATGAGATGGTTTATCGTGGTATTTGCGCAACACGTCAGTTGGCTAAACGCCAGATGACCTGGTTACGGGGTTGGGAGTCGGTCCATTGGTTGGACAGTGAAAAGCCGGGAGAGGCTTTGGACTCGGTGACACAGGTTGTTAGTGCATAGGTTGGGTGATTGTGTACAATTGCTGAGTATTCAGCGCGCAAATTTTTTACGTCGTTTATTTTAGAGCCGACAGGTTCTTAGTTACAAACAACAAGCAAATAAGGAAAAGATAGAATGGCTAAGGGGCAATCTTTGCAAGATCCGTTCCTGAACGCATTGCGTCGTGAACGTGTTCCGGTTTCTATTTATTTGGTGAATGGTATTAAGCTGCAAGGCCAGATTGAGTCTTGTGACCAGTTTGTCATCCTGTTGAAGAACACGGTTAGCCAGATGGTGTACAAGCACGCTATCTCTACCGTTGTCCCGTCTCGCCCGGTCTCGCATCACAGCAACAACCCGAGCGGCGGTTCAAGCAAC
>NZ_JBJZOU010000005.1:0-172712 GCF_057808395.1 Serratia sp. TSO36
GGAAAAGATAGAATGGCTAAGGGGCAATCTTTGCAAGATCCGTTCCTGAACGCATTGCGTCGTGAACGTGTTCCGGTTTCTATTTATTTGGTGAATGGTATTAAGCTGCAAGGCCAGATTGAGTCTTGTGACCAGTTTGTCATCCTGTTGAAGAACACGGTTAGCCAGATGGTGTACAAGCACGCTATCTCTACCGTTGTCCCGTCTCGCCCGGTCTCGCATCACAGCAACAACCCGAGCGGCGGTTCAAGCAACTATCACCATGGCAACAATCCGTCTGCGCAGCAACAGCCGCAGCAGGAAAGCGATGACGCTGAATAAAGCGCGTTGCAAGTCAACCATGACGGGGAGCATAAGCAGCCGCGGGCTGTTTATGTCCCCCAAACTCACGGTGAGTGTCCGTTTGAGAGGTTGCACGCTTGTTTGACCGTTATGAAGCCGGTGAGCAGGCCGTACTGGTTCATATCTATTTCTCGCAAGACAAAGATACGGAAGACCTCAACGAGTTCGAATCGTTGGTTTCCTCAGCCGGTGTCGAAGCTTTGCAAGTGGTGACCGGTAGCCGCAAAGCCCCGCATCCGAAGTACTTTGTCGGCGAAGGAAAGGCCGAAGAAATTGCAGATGCGGTGAAAGCCAGCGGCGCGTCTGTTGTCCTGTTTGATCATTCCCTTTCCCCGGCGCAGGAAAGAAACCTCGAGCGCCTGTGCGAATGCCGGGTGATCGATCGCACCGGGCTGATTTTAGACATCTTCGCCCAGCGTGCCCGCACCCATGAAGGTAAGCTGCAGGTGGAGCTGGCGCAGTTGCGTCACATTGCCACGCGTCTGGTACGCGGCTGGACGCACCTGGAGCGGCAAAAAGGGGGGATTGGCCTGCGTGGGCCGGGGGAAACCCAGCTTGAGACCGACCGTCGCCTGTTGCGCGATCGCATCAGCTTGATTCTGCGCCGCCTGGAGCGGGTAGAAAAGCAGCGTGAACAAGGCCGACGCGCGCGGACCCGCGCCGATGTGCCGACCGTATCGCTGGTTGGCTACACCAACGCCGGCAAATCCACCCTGTTTAACCGAATAACGTCTGCCGAGGTGTATGCGGCGGATCAGCTATTTGCCACCCTGGATCCTACGTTGCGGCGCATTGACGTGCCGGACGTGGGGGATACCGTGTTGGCGGATACCGTAGGCTTTATCCGGCACCTGCCGCACGATCTGGTGGCCGCCTTCAAGGCAACGCTGCAGGAAACGCGCCAGGCATCTCTGCTGCTGCACGTCATCGATGCCGCAGATCCGCGCGTCGATGAGAACATCGAAGCGGTGAACACCGTGCTGGCGGAGATAGACTCGGATGAAATCCCTACACTGTTAGTGATGAACAAAATAGATATGCTGGACGATTTTGTGCCGCGTATCGACCGCAACGACGAAAACCTGCCGATCCGGGTGTGGCTGTCCGCCGCCAGCGGAGAGGGTATTCCGTTGCTGTATCAGGCGTTGACGGAGCGCTTATCGGGGGAGATCGCGCATTACAAATTGCGCTTACCGCCACGGGCAGGCCGTCTTCGCAGCCGTTTTTACCAGCTTCAGGCGATTGAAAAAGAGTGGAACGAGGAGGACGGCAGCATTGGCGTGGTGGTGCGAATGCCGATCGTCGAATGGCGTCGTCTCTGCAAGCAAGAACAGGACCTGATTGACTTTATCGTATGATCATATCCTGTTACATTTATGCTTCGCGAAAGCCTGAAGTACCCAATCACAGAATATGGAGCTAAAACATGGCGTGGAATCAGCCCGGTAATAACGGACAGGACCGCGACCCGTGGGGGAGCAGCAATAACAATGGCGGCAACTCTGGCGGTAACAACAAAGGCGGTCGTGATCAAGGGCCACCTGATTTGGACGATATCTTCCGCAAACTGAGCAAGAAATTGAGCGGTTTCGGCGGGGGCAAAGGCTCCAACAGCAATAGCGGCGGCACCGGCACCTCTGGTCCGGGCTTCAGCGGCCGCATTATCGGTATCGCGGCGGTGGCCGTGGTGGTGATTTGGGCCGCCAGCGGCTTCTACACCATCAAGGAAGCCGAGCGCGGCGTCGTGACGCGTTTCGGCAAGTTCAGCCACCTGGTGCAGCCGGGCCTGAACTGGAAGCCGACCTTCATCGACGACGTGCGTCCGGTGAACGTGGAATCCGTGCGCGAGCTGGCGGCGTCCGGCGTGATGCTGACCTCCGATGAAAACGTGGTGCGCGTGGAAATGAACGTGCAGTACCGCGTGACCAACCCGGAAGCGTACCTGTTCAGCGTCGTCAATGCCGACGACAGTCTGAGCCAGGCGACCGACAGCGCCCTGCGCGGCGTGATCGGCAAATACTCGATGGACCGCATCCTGACCGAAGGCCGTACCGTGGTGCGTAACGATACGCAGCGCATGCTGGAAGAGACCATTCGTCCTTACAACATGGGCATCACGCTGCTGGACGTCAACTTCCAGGCGGCGCGTCCGCCGGAAGAGGTGAAGGCATCCTTCGACGATGCGATCGCCGCGCGTGAGAACGAGCAGCAATACATCCGTGAAGCGGAAGCTTACGCCAACGAAGTTCAGCCGCGTGCGAACGGCCAGGCGCAGCGTCTGCTGGAAGACTCCAAGGCTTATAAGGACCGTACCGTCCTGGAAGCTCAGGGTGAGGTGGCGCGCTTTGCCAAGCTGTTGCCGGAATACAAGTCCGCACCGCAGATCACCCGCGAGCGTCTGTATATCGAAACCATGGAAAAAGTGCTGGGCCATACCCGTAAGGTGTTGGTGAGCGACAAAGGCAACAACCTGATGGTGCTGCCGCTGGATCAGATGCTGCGCGGCCAAGGCGCGGCGCCGGAGAGCGGCAACAAGGATACCAGCCTGATTCGCCTCAATCCGAATCCTGCGCCGGCTGCCAACAGCAGCGCCCCGCGCACCAGCGGCGGTTCGATTATGGATCAGCGCCGGGCGAATGCGCAGCGTGACGACACCACTCGCGTAGGGAGAGAGTAATCAATGCGTAAGTCTTTTGTAGTTATTGTCCTCGCGGTGCTGGTGGTGCTGTACGCTTCGCTGTTCGTGGTGCAGGAAGGCCAGCGCGGCATCGTACTGCGCTTCGGCAAGGTTCTGCGCGACGGCGAAAACAAGCCGTTGGTGTATGCGCCGGGTCTGCACCTCAAGATCCCGTTCATTGAGACCGTGAAGAACCTGGATGCGCGCATCCAGACCATGGACAACCAGGCCGATCGTTTCGTGACCAGCGAGAAGAAAGACCTGATCGTCGACTCCTATCTGAAGTGGCGCATCAGCGACTTCAGCCGTTACTACCTGGCGACCGGCGGCGGCGACGTCTCCCAGGCCGAAGTGCTGCTGAAACGCAAGTTCAGCGACCGTCTGCGTTCCGAAATCGGCCGCCTGGACGTGAAAGACATCGTGACTGACTCGCGCGGCAAGCTGATGTCCGACGTGCGTGACGCGCTGAACACCGGCACCGTGGGTGATGGCGAAGAAGTGGCGACCACCGAAGCCGATGACGCTATCGCCTCTGCGGCGGCGCGCGTTGAGCGGGAAACCACCGGCAAACAGCCGCAGGTTAACCCGAACAGCATGGCGGCGCTGGGCATCGAAGTGATCGACGTGCGTATCAAGCAGATCAACCTGCCGGCCGAAGTGTCCGACGCCATCTACCAGCGTATGCGCGCCGAGCGTGAAGCGGTAGCCCGTCGTCTGCGCTCGCAGGGCCAGGAAGAAGCCGAGAAGCTGCGCGCCAGCGCGGACTACGAAGTGACCCGCACCCTGGCGGAAGCCGAGCGTCAGGCGCGTATCACCCGCGGTGAAGGCGATGCCGAAGCGGCCAAGCTATTCGCCAACGCGTTCAGCCAGGATCCGGACTTCTATGCCTTTATCCGCAGCCTGCGTGCCTATGAAGCCAGCTTCAAGGACAACCAGGACGTGCTGGTACTGAGCCCGGACAGCGATTTCTTCCGCTACATGAAGTCGCCTGATACCCTGCGCAAGTAAGCGCGGCAGGCAATCTGATCGAGGGCCCGTTTACGCGGGCCCTTTCTCGTTTTTGGGGGATGCATGAACTCAACGATTTGGCTGGCGCTCGGGCTGGTTCTGGTGTTGGAAGGATTGGGGCCGATGCTGTTTCCGCAGGCCTGGCGCAAAATGATTGTGGCGATGTCGCAGTTGCCGGACGCGACGCTGCGGCGATTTGGCGGTGGAATAGTGGTTGCGGGCTGCGTGATCTACTACATGTTGAGCGGCCGCACGGGTCTTTAAAGTCTAGCCCAAAATTTATGCAATCGTATGCTAAAAGTGCTGAAAATCGAAAATTACGGTGGTAGAATCCATTTTTAAGCAATCGGTGATTTTGAAAAATGGGTAAGAACGTCGTCGTACTGGGCACCCAATGGGGTGACGAAGGTAAAGGCAAGGTTGTAGACCTGCTGACTGAACGGGCTCAATATGTTGTGCGCTACCAAGGTGGCCATAACGCTGGCCACACTCTGGTAATCAACGGTGAAAAAACCGTTCTTCATTTAATTCCTTCAGGTATTTTGCGTGAAAACGTCACCAGCATCATCGGCAACGGTGTTGTTCTGGCGCCGGACGCGTTGATGAAAGAAATGGGTGAACTCGAAGCGCGTGGCATCCCGGTACGCGAACGTCTGTTACTCTCTGAAGCTTGCCCGTTGATCCTGCCTTACCACGTTGCGTTGGATAACGCGCGTGAGAAAGCGCGCGGCGCAAAAGCGATCGGCACCACCGGTCGCGGCATCGGCCCGGCTTACGAAGATAAAGTCGCTCGTCGCGGTCTGCGCGTCAGCGATCTGTTCAACAAAGAAACCTTCGCCGTTAAGCTGAAAGAGATCGTCGATTACCACAACTTCCAGCTGGTCAACTACTACAAAGTTGAAGCCGTCGATTATCAGGCGACGCTGGACTACGTGCTGTCTATCGCCGACATCCTGACCGCCATGGTGGTTGACGTTTCCGAACTGCTGGACGGCGCGCGCAAGCGTGGCGACCTGATCATGTTCGAAGGCGCTCAGGGCACCCTGCTGGATATCGACCACGGTACTTACCCGTACGTCACCTCTTCCAACACCACCGCCGGCGGCGTGGCTACCGGTTCCGGCATCGGCCCGCGTTATGTGGACTACGTGCTGGGCATCGTGAAAGCTTACTCCACTCGCGTGGGTGCAGGTCCGTTCCCAACCGAGCTGTTCGATGAAACCGGCGAGTACCTGTGCAAGCAGGGTAACGAGTTCGGCGCCACCACCGGCCGTCGTCGTCGTACCGGCTGGCTGGACGCGGTAGCGGTGCGCCGCGCCGTGCAGATCAACTCCCTGTCCGGCTTCTGCCTGACCAAGCTGGACGTCCTGGACGGCCTGAAAGAAGTGAAGATCTGCGTGGGTTACCGCATGCCGGACGGCCGTGAAGTGGACACCACTCCGCTGGCGGCTGAAGGCTGGGAAGGCATCGAGCCTATCTACGAAACCATGCCGGGCTGGAGCGAAACCACCTTTGGCGTGAAAGAGCACAGCAAGCTGCCTCAAGCTGCGCTGAACTACATCAAGCGCATCGAAGAAGTGACCGGCGTACCGGTAGATATCATCTCTACCGGCCCGGATCGCAGCGAAACCATGATCTTGCGCGACCCGTTCGACGCATAATCAGGCTTTGCGGCATTAAACAAACCGGGCGCGTCCCGGTTTGTTTTTATCCTGACTCCCTCCGATTGCGGTTTCACGTCAAAAAATCCTTTCATAAACCCGCCTTAGGGCGCGGGATTCGCTAAATAATTAGCGACGAACTCTCCGGCTGGTTTATTATCCAATGAGTAATCTTTTGAATAGCGCCGAAAAGCGGCGTATCAGACGGGTAAAACGATACCCAGAGGTAAGATGTGCAGTTAACAAGTTTTACTGATTATGGCCTGCGGGCGTTGATCTACATGGCCTCGTTGCCGCAGGACAAGATGACCAGCATCTCGGAAGTGACCGAGGTTTACGGCGTGTCTCGCAACCATATGGTGAAGATCATCAATCAGTTGAGCCGGGTAGGTTTTGTCACGGCGGTGCGCGGCAAGCATGGCGGCATTCGCTTGGGCAAACCGGCCGAGAGCATTCGCCTCGGCGACGTGGTACGGGCGCTGGAGCCGCTCGCGCTGGTTAACTGCAGCAGTGATTTTTGCCACATCACCCCTGCCTGCCGATTGAAGCAGGTGCTCCACCAGGGCGTACAGAATTTCCTTGAAGAGCTGGATAAGCATACGTTGGCCGACATGGTCGAAGACAATCCGCCGCTCTACAAGCTATTGCTTGTCGAATAAAACGACGTTGAGAAGACAAGGCTCAACGTCATCCTGCTGATGACAACGGAGGAACCGCAATGTCACAAGATCCATTCCTGGAACGAGAAGCAGAAAAATACGAATCCCCTATCCCCAGTCGTGAATATATCCTGGCCCATTTGGCGAAAAGAGAAACGCCGGCCAGCCGCGAAGAACTGGGCAACGAACTGGGCCTCAGCGGTGAAGAGCAGCTGGAAGCGCTGCGTCGCCGCCTGCGCGCCATGGAGCGCGATGGCCAGTTAGTGTTTACCCGCCGCCAGTGCTACGCGCTGCCGGAACGTCTGGATCTGCTGCGCGGCACGGTGATCGGCCACCGCGACGGCTACGGCTTCCTGCGCGTTGAAGGCAGCAAAGACGATCTGTACCTGTCTGCCGAACAGATGAAAATGGCGATCCACGGTGACGTGGTGCTGGCGCAGGCGCTGGGCGCGGATCGCAAAGGGCGCCGCGAAGCGCGCATCGTGCGCGTGCTGGTGCCGAAAACCAGCCAGATTGTCGGCCGCTTCTTCATGGACGCCGGCACCGGCTTCGTGGTGCCGGACGACAGCCGTCTGAGCTTCGATATTCTGATCCCGGCGGACAGCGTCAGCGGCGCGCGCATGGGCTTTATGGTGGTGGTGGAGCTGACTCAGCGCCCGACCCGCCGCACCAAGGCGGTCGGCAAGATCGTCGAGATCCTCGGCGACAAGATGGGCACCAGCATGGCGGTGGACATCGCGCTGCGCACCCATGAGATCCCGCATACCTGGCCGCCGCAGGTGGAAAAACAGGTGGCCGATCTCAGCGAGCAGGTGCCGGAAGCGGCCAAGAAGGGCCGCGTCGATCTGCGCAAACTGCCGTTGGTCACCATCGACGGTGAAGACGCACGCGACTTCGATGACGCCGTGTACTGTGAGAAGAAACGCGGCGGCGGCTGGCGCCTGTGGGTGGCGATCGCCGACGTCAGTTACTACGTGCGCCCGCGCACCGCGCTGGACGACGAAGCGCGCAGCCGCGGCAACTCGGTGTACTTCCCGTCGCAGGTGATCCCGATGCTGCCGGAAGTGCTGTCCAACGGGCTGTGCTCCCTGAACCCGCAGGTCGATCGCCTGTGCATGGTGTGCGAGATGACCATCTCCGCCCAGGGGCGCCTGTCCACGGCCAAGTTTTACGAGGCGGTGATGAGCTCGCACGCCCGCCTGACCTACAACAAGGTGTGGCACATTCTGCAGGGCGATCAGGAGCTGCGCGAGCACTACCATCCGCTGGTCAAGCACCTGGAAGAGCTGCACGCGATGTATAAGGTGCTGGATAAGGCGCGCGCCGAGCGTGGTGGCATCGCGTTTGAAACCGAAGAAGCCAAGTTCATTTTCAACGCCGAGCGTCGCATCGAACGCGTGGAGCCGACGGTGCGCAACGACGCCCACAAGCTGATCGAAGAGTGCATGATCATGGCCAACGTGGCGGCCGCGCGCTTCGTCGAGAAACGCAACGAGCCGGCGCTGTACCGCGTGCACGATCGTCCGAGCGACGACCACATCTCCGCGCTGCGCAGCGTGCTGAGCGAGCTGGGGCTGACGTTGGGCGGTGGCAACAAGCCGCAGCCGAAGGACTATGCGGTGCTGATGGATGAAGTGTCCGAGCGCCCTGACCACGAAATGCTGCAAACCATGTTGCTGCGTTCGATGAAGCAGGCGATTTACGATCCGGAAAACCGCGGCCACTTCGGCCTGGCGCTGGCGTCTTACGGCCACTTCACCTCGCCAATCCGTCGTTATCCGGATCTGGCGCTGCACCGCGCGATCAAATATCAGCTGGCCAAAGAACACGGCGAGCCGAAAGAGCGCTGGACGCCGACCGGCGGCTGGCACAGCGAATTCGAAGAGATGCTGCAGCTGGGCGAACACTGCTCGATGACCGAGCGCCGCGCGGACGAAGCGACGCGCAACGTCGCCGACTGGCTGAAGTGCGACTTCATGCAGGATCACGTCGGTGAAGTGTTCAGCGGCATCATCTCCAGCGTGACCGGCTTCGGCTTCTTCGTGCGCCTGAACGATCTGTTCATCGACGGGCTGGTGCACGTATCAACGCTGGATAATGATTACTATCGCTACGATAATATCGGCCAGCGCCTGATTGGCGAATCTTCCGGCACCGTCTATCGCCTGGGGGATACGGTGGAGATCCGCGTGGACGCGGTGCATATGGACGAGCGCAAGATCGACTTCGCGCTGGTGTCCAGCACCCGCAAAGCGCGCGGTGAAGGCAAAACCGAGCGCGATCGCGCCAAGAAGGGCGGCCAGCGCACGCTGCGCGACAACGGCAGCGCGGGGCGCGGCAAGCGCCGCGGCGGCAAACCGCCGGCCAACTTCGAGCCGGACAGCGCCTTCCGCAAGCAGGATGACGCCAAGCCCGCGGACAACGTGAAGAAGGCGAAAAAGAAAGCCAAGAAAGCGTCCGACAAAACGCGGAAAATCGCGGCGGCGACCAAAGCCAAACGCGCAGCCAAGAAGAAAGGTGCCGAGCAGGCTTAACCTGCCGCACATCGTTATCATCGGCCGGTTATCGCCGGCCGCACGAATTTAAAAGAGCATCATGAGCGAAATTATTTACGGCATTCACGCCGTCAAAGCCCTGTTAGAGCGCGATCCGCAACGCTTCCTGGAAGTGTTTATCCTGAAAGGCCGCGAAGATCGCCGCCTGCAACCGCTGATCGCCGAGCTGGAAGCGACCGGCATCGTGATCCAGGTGGCGAACCGCCAATGGCTGGATGACAAGGTTGAAGGCGCGGTGCACCAGGGGATCATCGCCCGGGTGCGCGAAGGGCGTCAGTATCAGGAGAACGATCTGCCGGGCCTGCTGGAAAGCGTGGAGACACCGTTCCTGCTGGTGCTGGACGGCGTGACCGACCCGCATAACCTCGGCGCCTGCCTGCGCAGCGCCGACGCTGCCGGCGTGCACGCGGTGATCGTGCCGCGCGACCGTTCCGCCCAGCTGAACGCCACCGCCAAGAAAGTGGCCTGCGGCGCCGCCGAAAACGTGCCGCTGATCCGCGTGACCAACCTGGCGCGCACGCTGCGTCTGCTGCAGGAAATGAACGTCTGGGTGGTGGGCACCGCCGGCGAAGCCGACCATACGCTGTATCAGAGCAAAATGACCGGCCCGATGGCGCTGGTGATGGGCGCGGAAGGCGAAGGCATGCGTCGTCTGACCCGCGAACACTGCGACGAACTGATCAGTATCCCGATGGCCGGCACCGTCTCTTCGCTGAACGTGTCGGTCGCCACCGGCATCTGCCTGTTCGAAGCGGTGCGCCAGCGCGGCTGATTCTTCTGACGGGGGCTTAGTGCTCCCGTTAATTCCCCCTCTTGTGATCCCGCCTGCGGCAGAAATCTCTGCGCCGACCATACTTACTCCTGACGCTTTTCTCAGGGAGCACTCTCATGGTCTGGACTACGCACACCGTTTTTAACCAACCCAAGCCGCTGGGCAACAGCAACCTGTTTCTCTCCGATACGCCGCTGCGCGAAGCGTTGCAGCGCGAGCAGGGCGGCTGGGACGCCGAGGTATTGGCCTCGCTGGGCCAGCAGCTCGGCACCCAGGAGTCGCTGGAGCTGGGGCGCCTGGCCAATGCCAACCCGCCGGAGCTGCTGCGCTACGACGCCACCGGCCAGCGGCTGGACGACGTTCGCTTTCACCCCGCCTGGCATATCCTGATGCAGGGGCTGATCGCCAACCGGGTGCACAACCTGCCCTGGCAGGAGGATGCGCGCATCGGTTCCTTCGTGGCGCGCGCCGCGCGCTTTATGCTGCATGCGCAGGTCGAGGCCGGCACGCTGTGCCCGGTGACCATGACCTTCGGCGCTACGCCGCTGTTGCTGCAGGCGTTACCGGCCGAGTTTCGCTCATGGCTGACGCCGCTGCTGTCGGATCGTTATGACGCTCACCTGCTGCCGGGCGGGCAAAAGCGCGGCCTGCTCATCGGCATGGGCATGACGGAGAAACAGGGCGGCTCCGATGTCCTGAGCAATACCACCACCGCCGCGCCGCTCGGCGCGCGCGGGCCGGGTGAAGCCTACCGGCTGGTGGGGCACAAGTGGTTCTTCTCGGTGCCGCAGAGCGATGCGCACCTGGTGCTGGCGCAGGCCGAAGGCGGGTTGTCCTGTTTCTTCCTGCCGCGCATTTTGCCGGACGGCAGCCGCAACGCCATTCGCCTGGAGCGATTGAAAGACAAGCTGGGTAACCGCTCCAACGCCAGCAGCGAAGTGGAATTTCAGGACGCCACCGCCTGGCTGCTGGGGGAGGAGGGTGACGGCGTGCGGCATATCCTGAAGATGGGCGGCCTGACCCGTTTCGACTGCTCGCTCGGCAGCCACGGCCTGATGCGCCGCGGGCTGTCGGTGGCGCTGTATCATGCGCTGCAGCGGCAGGCGTTCGGCAAGCTCTTGATCGAACAACCGCTGATGCGCCAGGTTCTGGCGCGCATGGCGCTGCGGCTGGAAGGGCATACCGCGTTGCTGTTCCGGCTGGCCCGCGCCTGGGAGAGCCGCAGCAATGAGGGCGAGCTGATTTACAGCCGTCTGCTAACCCCGGCGGCCAAATACAGCATCTGCCGCCAGGGCATGCCGTTCATCGCCGAGGCGATGGAGGTGCTGGGCGGCATCGGCTACTGCGAAGAGAGCGAGCTGCCGCGCCTGTATCGCGAGATGCCGGTCAACAGCATCTGGGAAGGTTCCGGCAACATCATGTGTCTGGACGTATTGCGCAGCCTGCACAAACTGCCGGGCGCGCTCGAGATGCTGCAGTTCGAACTGCAGCCGGTGCGCGGCCAGAATCGGTTGTTCGATCATGCCTGGCGGCAGTGGCAGCAGCGCGCCCGGCAACCGAGTGAGGAGATGGGGCGGCTGCTGACCCAGCAGCTGTTCGATCTGTGCTGCGCCGCGCAGCTGCTGCAGCACGCCAGCCCGCTGGTAGCCGACGCCTGGTGCCATCTGACGCTGGATCACCGCGGCGAGAGCCTGCTGTCGGCCGAGGTGTGCGAACTGCTGCTGAACCGCGCCATCGGCGGTTAGGGAAAAGGGTGGCGCGCGGCGGCGAAAACCTTTTTAATTCAGTCTCACTCTGACAGGAAAATGCACATGGATATTCTCAGCGCGTTGGCGGCGTTCGCCTCTTACTTCTTCAGCGGTTTCGCCATGGTTTTGGTGTTTCTGTTCGTCTATACCCGCATCACCCCGCACGACGAATGGGCGCTGATCAAGGCCGATAACCAATCCGCCGCCTTTGCTTTCATCGGCGCTTGCCTGGGGTATGTGATCCCGTTGGCCAGCGCGGCGATCAACTCGATCAGCCTGCTGGATTACCTGCTGTGGGGCGTGGTGGCGCTGGTGGTGCAACTGCTGTTGTTCGCGGCCGTGAAGATCTACATGCCGCGCATCAGCGACAAGATCGAAGCGAACCACCTGGCCGCCGGGATTTTCCTGGGGGGCGTCTCCGTCAGCGGCGGCGTGTTGAATGCGGCTTGCATGAGCTACTAAAGGTATAAGATGGCCGAGGCGCGCCAGCCAAGCGGGTGCGCCTGTTCTTCCATCCGCAGGATGCGGTAATAGCTGGCGCCGTGCTGGCCGGCGGTGCGGGCGATGGCCTGCTCCGCCTCCTGCGGTGAACCGGGCAGATCGTTAAAGGTGATCTCGGCGATTTCACTGAGCGGCGTCACGCGATCGGCGGGCGCCAGTTCGGCGGACTGTGCGCCGGTGCTGAGCAGCCCTACTGAAAGCAGGAGGGAGGTGAGTGCGGTGGAGCGTTTCATGGCGTTCCCCTTCGTCAGATCCTGAATCGCACCCGCAACATGCGGCATGCTGTCCGCCAGTGTGCAACACCCTACTTCAGCCTGTGCAAAGTCAGTGTAAATCTGCTTAAAAAATCCCCGTCTTACCGATACAGGATTGCCTGGGAATACCATTGGCCCGGCACGATGGTTTCGCTGTTCATGATGATCACGTAATACCGGGCGCCGGCGGCGGTGGCCTTGCGCTGGATCTCCGCTTCCACGTCCATCGGGCTGCCGCGCACCACGGCGGTGACGGTGCCCATTTTCACCAGCTCGGCTGTCTGCGCGCGCACGATCTCCTGCGCCTGTGCGGTGGGCGGTGGCGGCGGTTTCGGCGTGGTGGTCATGATGCCGCAGGCGGAAAGCTGTGCGGCCAGCGTCAGGGCGATAAGTGTGCGGACAAGCGTCATGATGACCTCGAAAGAGCCGGTACGATGGCTTCAGTGTAACGCAATATAAGCTGGAACAGATTGAGCTAACGCTGGCTGGCGCAAGTTTGTCATGATGAATGCCAACAGGTGCGTTGAGGATGAACGGATGATCGAAATTCATGACGAGCGGGCGGGCGATATCGCGGTGATCCATGCGGTGCCGGCGGGGCAGTATCATCGGCCGTTGCCGACGGTGTTCTTCTGTCATGGCTATACCTCGTCGAAAGAGGTGTACGCCTACTTCGCCTATGCGCTGGCGCGCGTCGGTTTTCGGGTGGTATTGCCGGATGCCGATCGGCACGGCGAGCGGTTCGATGGCGATGAGGCGCGGCGTCTGGCCACGTTTTGGGAGATCCTGCGCAGCAATATCGACGAGCTGCCGCAGATCAAGGCGCATTTTGAGCGGCTCGGCCAGATTGCCGACGGGCGTATCGGCGTCGCCGGCGCCTCTATGGGGGGCATGACCGCGCTTGGCGTCTTCGTGCGCTTCCCGTGGGTCCGGGCGGCCGCCAGCCTGATGGGTTCCGGCTATTACCGTTCGCTGGCGCAAACGCTGTATCCGCCGTTGGGCGCAGAGGGCGAGGCGCTCTCGCCGGCGGCGTTTGCGGCGCGCACCGCCGTGCTGGCGGAATATGAGCTGGAGGGGCGTTTGGCGGCGATCGCCGGGCGGCCGCTGTTGCTGTGGCACGGCGAGACGGACGACGTGGTGCCGGCGGCGGACAGCCTGCGTTTGGCGGCTGAACTGCGCCGGCAAGGTGCGGACAGCCGTCTGACGTCGCTCGTCGAACCGGGGGTGAAGCACCGCATCACGCCGCTGGCGCTGTCCGCCACGGCCGACTTCTTCCGCCGTGAGCTGTAATGCTCCGCCGGGTGCGATGCAGGGAATTGCACCGCTCTGTGCCTGCTGTTTCGGCCATCGTATGGCCGAATAAAGGGCAGAATGCCAGCGTGAATTCTTTCAGGGCAGCAAGGAGCAAAGGGCATGATAAAAAACATCGGCAGTGCGGCCGGTTTAATGGGAACGATGAAAGCACGCGCCGAGCTTAACTCAGCGGCCTTCAGCGAGATGTTGGGGGCCGCCGACGGCAAGGCGCGGCAAAACAAGGCGAATCCGCTGTCGCGCATCACCGCGCAGACGATGCAAAACGTGACGGCGCTGTTCGCCTCCGCGGCGAAAGCGGCGCCCACTCACCCCGTGGCAGCCGGTACGCTCTCATTCGAGCAGCGAGCGACCCTGACCGAAAGCGCAGAGCTGCTGCAAACGCGAACGAACTATCTGCGGACGGCGCTGCAATTGCATAATCCGGGCAAGGCGTTCAGCATGCCGGCGCTGCTCAAGTTCTGATGAGGAAAGCGGAGCGCCCAACGGGCGGCGCTCCGGTGCGGACTGAACGGGCTTTCTGATGAAGCCCTGGGGATTTCCCTGGCGTGGCTTGTCTCTTTAGCGATACAGCTCGGCGCTGACGTGCATCGTGCTGTTGTCGCCCGGTTCGTGCAGGGCGATGATGCGATAAGAGGTCGCGCCGCGTTGATCGGCAATTTTACTGACCTGGCTGCTGGCGTCATCCGGCGAAACCACGTTCTGGTTCAGGGTGACGAAGCCGACGCTCTGGCGTTGATCGGCCTGGTGCGACGTGATCTCCGTGGCGGCCATTACGTTGGCGGAGAACAGGGCGGCCAGCGCCGTTGCGAGAATGATGCGTTTCATAGTGCCTCTCTTACTTTTTGCCGTTACGGCCTGACAGCGAGTGTCGCTGCGGCAAAAAGTCATTTATCTGCATTGAATAACCTGGAATCTTTTTCGTCGCGCTGTCTGCGGCGGATATGGTTAATTTTAGACCGTTGCGGCGGATTAAAAAGCGGGGTCTTTTGATGGCCTCTTTCAAAAAAAGTGAAATAGATTTGTGACTCAGCGCTGATTTCATTGAAAGATTTTTGAAACCGATGGATCGGCGTACATAGGTTCTCCCACGAGCAAATCGTGCTATTTCCCATAACGCCTCGCATTAACGCGAATAAAACCCACGCAGTCCTTGAGTTTCCCGCCCTGCGTCAGTATGATTACGCGTCATTTTTCAGCCGCACACTAAACACGTTCCTTGCTTCCATGGGCCGCGGTTGACCCTGACAGGAGGCTGAATAATCCGTAAGGAGCAATTCGATGCGTCATTACGAAATCGTTTTTATGGTCCATCCTGACCAAAGCGAACAGGTTCCGGGCATGATCGAGCGTTACAGTGCTACCATCACTAACGCGCAAGGTCAGATTCACCGTCTGGAAGACTGGGGCCGCCGTCAGCTGGCTTATCCGATCAACAAACTGCACAAGGCTCACTACGTTCTGCTGAACGTTGAAGCGCCGCAGGAAGCGATCGATGAGCTGGAAACTAACTTCCGCTTCAACGACGCCGTTATCCGCAGCATGGTTATGCGCGTTAAGCACGCGGTAACTGAAGCATCTCCGATGGTTAAAGCGAAAGACGAACGTCGTGGCGATCGCCGCGAAGACTTCGCTAACGAAACCGCAGATGATGCAGATGCTGGGGATTCTGAAGAGTAATTGCCGCCGTGACGGCTAATCGTCTGGTTTTGTCGGGCACTGTGTGCAAGGCGCCGGTTCGAAAAGTGAGTCCTTCCGGGATACCGCACTGCCAATTTGTGCTAGAGCACCGTTCGCAGCAGATGGAAGCCGGATTCAGCAGACAAGCATGGTGCCGAATGCCCGTGGTTGTCAGCGGACAACAGTCACAAGCACTAACTCAAAGATTAACGGTCGGCAGTCAGATTACCGTGCAAGGCTTTGTAAGCTGCCATCAAGGGCGCAACGGGCTGAGCAAATTGGTTCTGCATGCCGAGCAGATTGAATTGATAGATTCTGGAGACTAGCCAAATGGCACGTTATTTCCGTCGTCGCAAGTTCTGCCGTTTCACCGCGGAAGGCGTTCAAGAGATTGACTATAAAGACATCGCTACGCTGAAAAACTACATCACCGAAAGTGGTAAAATTGTACCGAGCCGTATCACCGGTACTCGTGCAAAATATCAGCGCCAGCTGGCCCGTGCTATCAAGCGCGCGCGCTACCTGTCTTTGTTGCCGTACACTGATCGTCATCAGTAATCGGCCACTGTCCATTAACGACTTTGAGAGGATAAGGTAATGCAAGTTATTCTGCTTGATAAAGTAGCAAACCTGGGCAGCCTGGGTGATCAAGTTAACGTTAAAGCGGGCTACGCTCGTAACTTCCTGGTACCACAGGGCAAAGCTGTTCCTGCTACCAAGAAAAACGTTGAGTTCTTCGAAGCACGCCGTGCTGAACTGGAAGCCAAACTGGCTGACGTTCTGGCTGCTGCTGAAGCTCGCGCAACCAAGATCAACGAACTGGGTTCAGTCACCATCGCTTCCAAATCTGGCGACGAAGGTAAACTGTTCGGCTCTATCGGCACCCGCGACATCGCTGACGCAGTGACTGCGGCAGGCGTTGAAGTTGCCAAGAGCGAAGTTCGTCTGCCGAACGGCGTTCTGCGTACCACTGGCGAGCACGAAGTGCACTTCCAGGTACACAGCGACGTGTTCGCACAGCTGAATGTAGTTGTGGTTGCAGAAGCGTAATTTACGCTGCTGTTAACCCGGTTAAAACGCCAGCCTCGCGCTGGCGTTTTGCTTTTCTGCGCCCGGCAAAACGCGCTACGCTTGAAGACGGGATAAAAAGGAGAGCGTGCGATGGCAAAGATTACGCTACAGCGGGTTTACGATTTCAGCGCGCCGGCGCCGGAACACTGTTATCTAATAGACAGGCTATGGCCGCGCGGCATCAGCAAGGCGCGGCTGACGGGCGTGCAGTGGCTGAAACAGGTGGCGCCGGATGATGAGCTGCGCAAGTGGTTCCATCAGCATACCGACCAGTGGGCGGTCTTCGAGGCGCGTTATCGCCAACAGCTGGCGGCCAACGACGCCTGGCGGCCGCTGGTGGCGCTGTTACGGCAGGGGCAAGCGCTGACGCTGCTGTATGGCAGCAAAGATACCGAGCACAACCAGGGCGTGGTGCTGCGCGAGTTTTTGCTGGCGCAGCTGTAGGGATTAGCGTTCCCGGCGGTAGCTGCCGTCGGCCTGGCGGCGGAACAGCGCCTGGCTGTTGTCCACCGTGGTCACCGACAGCGCGTTAATCATGCCGTTGGCACCGCGTTCGATGCGCACTTCCTGGCCGGCTTTCATGTTGCTCAGCGGCTTGTCGCCGCCTTCCACCTGCGCCATGGCGAACACTTCATTCACCGGCAGATTGTTGTCGCGAAACAGCTGAGCCAGGGTCTGGCCGGGCTGGATCTGATAACGCTGCCAGTTGCCCGCCGGCGTCGGTTCGTTGGCTGGAGTGGCGCCGCCGCCGTTTTGCCGCTCGGCCTGCAGCGGCACGCTGGTTTCCTGCTGGGATACCGGGAACGGCTGTCTTTCGGGCGAGTAGGGCCACAGCAGGGCCAGCAGCAGGATAGCGCCGAAAATCAGCACCCAGCGGCGGTGAAAGTAGGGCAGCGGCTCCATCCAATGGAAACCGTCCGGCAGATGCCAGACTTTGGCCAGCAGCGCTTTGACCAGCTGCATTTTGTCGTTGGCCGGCGGTGGCTCCGATGGCGGTTCCGCGCCTTCAGACGTGGGTGCGGCGCCCGGTTTCAGGCGCTGGCTGACGTTCAGCCAGGTGCGCAGCAGCGGCTGGTAGATGCGGGTGGTTTTCCTTCTCCTGGGCGCGATTCTGCCCATGGTGACCTCTCTTCGACGGCGTAATAATGAGCGCGGCGCGGCAAGCGCGTCGCCTGCCCGATATCCTGCTTTCAGTATAGTCCGCTAACTGATTGAAGTGAAAGGCGGCTGAGCGGCAGGGCCGGGGTTTGCGGCTGCGGGCGTTAACAGAAGGTTATTGTTTCTTTTTCTACGACAAAAGTCATCATTCTCCACACAAGATTTTACCCGGCATTGACGCGCTGTTATGCTGCGCTTTCGACTTTTTACAGACTTAAGGAAAACCCCATGACAACCCCTTCTTTTGACAGCGTTGAAGCGCAAGCAAGTTACGGGATTGGTTTACAGGTCGGCCAGCAGCTGCAAGAGTCCGGGCTGGAAGGTTTGCAACCGGAAGCTTTGCTGGCGGGCCTGCGTGACGCGCTGGAAGGGAATGCCCCGGCGGTTCCGGTAGACGTGGTGCACCGTGCGCTGCGTGAAATCCACGAGCGTGCGGACGCGGTGCGCCGCGAGCGCCAGCAGGCGATGGCCGTGGAAGGCCAGAAATTCCTGGACGACAACGCCAAGCGCGACGACGTGACGCTGACCGAGTCCGGCCTGCAGTTCTCCGTGCTGGAGCAGGGCAACGGCCCGATCCCGTCCCGTCAGGACCGCGTGCGCGTGCACTACACCGGTCGTCTGATCAACGGCGACGTGTTCGACAGCTCGGTCGAGCGCGGCCAGCCGGCAGAATTCCCGGTCAGCGGCGTGATCCCAGGCTGGATCGAAGCGCTGACCCTGATGCCGGTCGGCTCCAAATGGCAGCTGTATATCCCGCACAACCTGGCCTACGGCGAGCGTGGCGCTGGCGCGTCCATCCCGCCGTTCAGCGCGCTGGTGTTCGACGTCGAGCTGCTGGAAATCCTGTAATCCCACCGAGGATTGCTCCGGGCGCCTTCGTGGCGCCCTTATTTTATGCGCCGCGCAGCGCGCGCGGGAACAGCAGATTGTTTTCCAGGCTGATGTGCTCCATCAGATCGCCGATAAACTCATCGATGCCGGTGTACAGCGCTCGCCAGGTGGTGCAGGCGCCCTCCGGCGGCGTCACGTTATCGGTGAGGAACTTCACCACTTCCAGCTGCTCACCCGCCTCGTCGTGCTCATGCTCCATCACCGAAATCGGTCCGGCGGCCTGCGGCCCCATGCCCTGTTTGATCAGCGGGAACAGGACCTGTTCCTCTTTCATCATGTGATTCTCCAGATCCAGGCGGATCAGGTTCAGCTGCTTCGCCAACCCGCGCGGGCAGCTGGGTTTGTCGCCGTGCACGCGTTCGACTTTTTCCGCCATCAGCACCAGTTCTGCCAATTGCTCGCGGTGCCGCTGATGAAAGCGCGGCAGAATGTAATCGATCACCTCACCGAGCGGCGCTGTGCGCCAGTCCCGGCTTTGTTCCGGCGTGGCGGCGAGTGCGGCCAGCGCGTTCTCCAACTGGTCGATGTCCAGCCCTTTACGCTCGGCGGCGCGCGCCAGCGACTGCCGGCCGCCGCAGCAGAAATCCAGCTGATGCTGGCGAAACAGTCGGGATGCCCGGGGAATGGCGATGGCGAGCGCGCCAAGGGATTGGTTGCGGTAATCCATGGTAGTGCCTCTTTAAACGAAGGAATTTTATAACATGCATTTTAAATGCAATTTAAAGGGCGCGCCAGTGGGAAAATAGCGAAGATGGCCGGGGGATTGCCCCGGCCGGGTGATTATTTCGCGCTTAAATCGATGCGATAGACCGTGAAGCCGATACGGTCATTGCCCTCGGCGGTCATCGGATATTGAGCGTGCTCCTTGATAAACGCCGTCGCTTTGTCCGACGGCGAAGTCTCGAAGCGGATATCCAGCGGCTGCTGGCTGTTGAAGGTCGCCAAACGCCAGTTGTTGTCCGCCTGCGGATGCACCGCGCCGTGCCGTTGGGTTTCGGCGCTGATGTAGGCCGCCAGCACCGAACGGTTCTCATCCGGCGAAGCGAAGGCGATGTGTTTGTCGCCGGTGCCGGCAAACTTGCCGCCGTAGGCGCGGTAGTTGTTGGTGGCGACCAGGAAGGTGGCGTTCGGATCGATCGGCTTGCCGTTGAAGGTCAGCTGCTTGATGCGCTCCGCCTTGTCGTTGATCAGCTGGCATTCGCCGTCGTAGCGTGCCGGCTGGCTGACGTCGATCTGGTAGTTGACGCCGTCGATCACGTCGAAGTTATAGGTGCGGAAGCCGTCCCAGTTGATCAAGCCCTGCGGCTTGGCGCTGTTGACGTCGATCTGGTTGAACTGGCCGGCGGAGCACTCCAGCCACTCTTTCACCTCTTTGCCGCTGGCCTTCACTACTACCAGGGTATTGGGGTAGAGATAGAGATCGGCGGCGTTGCGGAAGGTGAGCTGGCCCTTTTCCACTTCGACGAAGCTGGCCGGATCGTTCTTGCGGCCGCCGACCTTGAACGGCGCCGCCGCCGACAGCACCGGCAGATCGGCCAGATCCGGATCGCCCTGAATGTAATGTTCAACGTAGGCCTTCTGCGCATTGTTGACGATCTGCACCGTCGGATCGTCCTGCACCAGCGCCAGGTAGCTGTACATATTGCCGTCGGATTTGCCGATCGGCTGGCTGACGAACTCGCGCGTGCCCTTGTGATCGTCCGCCAACACTTTCACCAGCGCGGCGTCTTCCGCCGCCAGCGATTTCTTGTTCTCTTTGTCGTAGATCGGCCGCGCTTCCGCTTTGGCGGCGGTCACTTTCCAGCTGCCGCCATCGTTGTTGAGCTGCAGGTCGACCACGCCGAGATGATCGCCCCATTGGCCCGGCATCACCGCCGGTACGCCGTTCAGCAGGCCTTTATCGATATCCGCGCCTTTGATGTTGGCGAAGTCCTTGCTCGGGAACACCGCATGGGCGTGGCCGAACATGATGGCGTCGATGCCCGGTACCTGGCTGAGGTAATAGACCGAGTTTTCCGCCATTGCCTTGTAAGGCTCGCTGGACAGCCCGGAATGCGGGATCGCCACCACCAGATCGGCGCCCTGTTTACGCATTTCCGGCACGTAGCGCTTGGCGGTGGCGGTGATGTCGTCCACCGTCACTTTGCCCTGCAGGTTAGCTTTATCCCACACCAGGATCTGCGGCGGCACGAAGCCGATGTAGCCGATGCGCAGCGTATGCGCCTTGCCGTCGCGGTCCTTCACCGGCGTATCGACGATGATGTAGGGCGTGAACAGCGGTTTTTGCGTTTTGGCGTCGATGACGTTGGCGTTGATGTACGGGAATTTGGCGCCGGCGATGGCGTTCTTCAGGTAGTCCAGCCCGTAGTTGAATTCATGGTTGCCGATGTTGCCGACCACGTAGTCCAGCGTGTTCATCGCCTTATAGACCGGGTGCACGTCGCCCGGCTTCAACCCCTTGGCCGCCATGTAGTCGCCGAGCGGGCTGCCCTGAATGATGTCGCCGTTGTCCACCAACACCGCGTTGGTAGCCTGTTGGCGCGCCTGCTGGATCAGGCTGGCGGTGCGCACCAGGCCGAACTTGTCGGTCGGCGTGTCCTTGTAGTAATCGAAGTCCATCATGTTGCTGTGCAGATCGGTGGTTTCCAGCACGCGCAGATCGACGGTCGCCGCCTGCGCCGAGGCGCACACCAGCAGCGCAAGCGCGGACAGCGTCAGTGGATGCTTCATCATTTGGGGGCTCTCCATTCCATTATTCGAGTGTTATCGCAGAGGGAAATGTAATTAACATTGCTTGCCACAGTAAACTGTGAAGTGTGGCAGAAAACGGCGGCAGGTAACGCGGGGAAGTTCACAGTTGTGCCCAACAAGATCTGAGGAATTCCCGGGGGTTAGCCGGTTGAGATGGATATTCGGCGTAAAAAAAACTAGTCTGCTAGCAGAGACAGAGGGAAATTTCCCACGGAGATGCAGAGTTGAGGTGCATGATGTTAGAGCGAATTTGCCAACTGTCCCGCGAGGCGGGGGCGGCGATCATGGCGGTGTACGACGGTGAACAACCGCTTGATGTCGCACAGAAAAAAGATGATTCACCGGTGACGGCGGCCGATCTGGCGGCGCATCACATCATCAAGCGCGGCCTGGCGGCGCTGACGCCCGAGGTGCCGCTGCTGTCGGAAGAAGATCCGCCGGCGTGGGAAGAGCGCCGCAGCTGGACGCGTTACTGGCTGGTCGATCCGCTGGACGGCACCAAAGAGTTTTTGCACCGCAACGGTGAGTTCACGGTCAATATCGCTCTGATTGAAGAGGGGCAGGCGGTGATGGGCGTAGTGTACGCGCCGGCGATAGACGTATTGTATCTGGCGGAGCGCGGCAAGGCCTGGAAAGAAGAGAAGGGCGTGCGGCAGGCGATCGGCGTCAGCAACGCGCATCCGCCGCTGGTGGTGGTGAGCCGCTCGCATATCGACGACGAGCTGAAAGATTATCTGCAGCAGCTGGGCGAGCACCAGACCGTGTCCGTCGGCTCCTCGCTGAAGTTTTGCCTGGTGGCGGAAGGCAAGGCGCAGCTCTATCCGCGCTTCGGGCCGACCAACATTTGGGATACCGCCGCAGGGCATGCGGTGGCGGTGGCCGCCGGGGCGCAAATTCACGATTGGCAGGGCAAGCCGTTGCTCTATACCCCGCGTGAATCCTTCCTCAACCCCGGCTTCCGGGTGTCGCTGTTCTGAGTTAGTTCGCCAACAGCTGGTGCAGCTTGGACATCACCTGCTGCACCTCTTCCGGCGTCAGCGCGCCGTCTTTGGCAAACTGAATGCGCCCTTGCTTATCCAGCACCACGATGGCGGAGCCTTTCGGCTGCAGATCCCAGGCCTTGCGCACGTTACCGTCGCTGTCGACGATAAACTGCGACCACGGGAACTCCTTCTTGCTGTCTTCAATGCTGCTGCGCACAAACATCGCGGTGCCCATCAGGGCATCGTCGGTGTTGACGATTGTCGTCGTTTGGTAACGATCGTGTGGTAGCTTCGCCTTCTTGATCGCTTCAATCAGTGGGTCGTTCATGTCTTTGGCGGAGCTGCGGCCGGCAATATGTTGTATCACTCGCACTTTTCCACTGAGCTGCGCGCTGTTCCAGTTCTGGTAGCTAAAATTACCTTCAGCGTAATTGAGCTCTCCTTTGTCGCTGACGCCGACCGGCGCCACGCGCTGCTGGAGCTGGAAGTTGTGCGCGGAAGCGAAAAGCGGGGCGAGCAGCAGGGATACCATCAGCATGCGACTTGTTTTCATGCTTTCTCCTTGTAATGGGGGAAATTTGTGCGACAGCACTTCGACAGCCTAAAGCATAGGATGTGATAAGAGGTCTGTCCTGTTAACCGGATCGCAGATTTTCCCTTGGTTCGCTAATCATCAGATTTTGAAGGGATATCCTGAAAACGTTATAAATTATCATATACAATTCTGTCAAAAAGTGTAAATCCAGTGCAGATCACCGGGCAGAAGTGAACGATCTGGTCTTTACTGGGTCTACTACATGCAATCAAGTTGCGTTCTGAATTTCGAGGCTGCCACCTTTGGCGGCTCGCTGAGCGCATGGATCAACGGGAGGAGCGTAAAAGAATGAGAATCTTCCAGCGTTATAACCCTTTGAAAGTGGCGAAGTACGTTAAGACCCTGTTTCGCGGAAGGCTGTATATCAAGGACGTGGGCGCATTTGAATTCGACGAGGGGAAAATCCTGCCGCCGAAGATTCGCGACAAGCGCCATTTCAGCGTGATGTCTGAAGTGAACCGTCAGGTGCTGCTGCTGCAGGCCGAGATGGGGTGAACACCTCGCTGACAGCGGTAAAAAAATGCGGCCCCGATGGGGCCGCTGATGTTTTTGTCTTATCGCCGTCAAGCTACGGGGTGTCTTCCGGCGCTTTCGGCAGCACCGCCGCCGGTTTGTCGCTCAGCCGGGTGACCAGCAACTGGTCTATCTTGTAGCTGTCGATATCCACCACTTCGAACTTGTAGCCGGCGTATTTGACGAAGTCGGTGCGTTTCGGGATCTTGCGCAGCATATACATCATAAAGCCGCCGATGGTCTCGTAGTTGCCCGCCTGCGGGAACTCGTCGATATCCAGCACGCGCATCACGTCGTCGATCGGCGTGCCGCCCTCAATCAGCCATGAGCTTTCGTCGCGCGCCACGATCTGCTCTTCCTGGCCCTGGCCGACCAGATCGCCCATCAGCGTGGTCATCACGTCATTGAGGGTGATGATGCCCACCACCAACGCATATTCATTGAGGATCACCGCGAAGTCTTCGCCGGCGGTCTTGAAGCTTTCCAGCGCTTCGGACAGCGTCAGCGTATCCGGCACGATCAGCGCCGAGCGGATCTGCACGCCGCTGCTCAGCACCAGACTCTGGTTGCCCAGCACGCGGTTCAGCAGGTCTTTGGAATCGACGTAGCCGACCACCTGATCGATATGGCCGTCGCACACCAGGAACTTGGAGTGCGGATGGGTCGAGACCTTCTCCTTGATGCTCTCTTCGCTTTCGCGCAGGTCGAAGTACACCACGCTTTCGCGCGAGGTCATCGAAGACGGCACGGTGCGCGATTCCAGTTCGAACACGTTTTCAATCAGCTCATGCTCCTGCTTGCGCAGCACGCCCGCCAGGGCGCCGGCTTCCACCACCGCGTAGATGTCGTCGGAGGTGATGTCGTCCTTGCGCACCATCGGCAGCTTGAACATACGGAAGATCAGGTTGGCCATGCCGTTGAAGAACCACACCAGCGGGCGGAAGATCATGATGGAGAAACGCATCGGGTTGATGATCCGGACGGCGACCGTCTCTGGTGCAATCATACCGATGCGCTTCGGGGTCAAATCGGCGAACAGGATAAACAGGCTGGTCACCAGCACGAAGGAGCAGATGAAGCTGACCTGTTCCGCCAGTTCGGGCGACAGGAAACGATCGAACAACACCTTGAAGGTGGGAGAGAAAGCCGCGTCGCCGACGATACCGCCGAGGATGGCCACGGCGTTCAGGCCGATCTGCACCACGGTGAAGAAGATGCCTGGGGTTTCTTGCAGTTTAAGCACTCTGGCGGCGTTGACGTTGCCTTCGTCCGCCATCAGCTTCAGTTTGATCTTGCGCGAGGCGGCCAGAGAGATTTCCGACAGTGAGAAGAACGCACTCACCGCGATCAGAAAAAGAATCAGTAAAATACTGTTTAACATAATCTATCCATACGTGCCGACGGGATGCCGGCGCTCTTGAGGAAGGGTAGTACATAGCAAAAAAAGCAGCGATAACAACCAGAAGGGAAGCTATCGGGCCGCAGAAGCGGCCCGCACAGTATAGCAGTTGCCCCATAGGGGCCGCCAGCGGTTAAAAAAGTGCCGCCGGCCGGCATCGGATCAGCCCTGCGGCGGCAGGCAAACGCCGATGCCGCCCAGCCCGCAGTAGCCTTCCGGGTTTTTGAACAGGTACTGCTGATGATCGTCTTCCGCGTAATAGAACGGCAGCGCCGGCGCGATCTCGGTAGTGATGACGCGCTTGTCGCCCGCCGCCTCCATCGCCTGCTGGAAGCGCTGCAGGCTGCTTTCCGCCTCGGCCTGCTGCTCCGGGCTCAGCGTATAAATCGCCGAGCGGTACTGGGTGCCGACGTCGCCGCCCTGGCGCATGCCCTGTGCCGGATCGTGATTTTCCCAGAACACCTGCAGCAGCTGTTTGTAGCTGACGACCTGCGGATCGAACACCACGCGCACCACTTCGGCGTGGCCGGTCTGGCCGCTGCACACTTCGCGGTAGGTCGGGTTCGGCGTGTAGCCGCCGCTGTAGCCGGCGGCGGTGCTGTAGACGCCCGGCTGCTGCCAGAACAGGCGCTCAACGCCCCAGAAACAGCCCATGGCGAAGATCGCCACCTCCATGCCTGCCGGCACCTGGGTCATCGAGTGTTCGGTGACCACGTTGAGCGTTGCGACAGGCATTGGCGTGGTGCGGCCAGGCAGCGCGCTTGCCTTATCGACGGTTTGTGATTTATCAAAAAATGGCACCACGGTTGACTCCTGTTGTCACAGTAAGAATTGACCCTACATGGGGGCGGTTCGGTTGTATCTCACCGCGTCTTTGCCCACAATAAGTGGCAAGTTGAGTTTATGTATAAGCTTAACGCAGTATTTTGAGCGCCAAAAGTGAAGAATTCGCCTGTTGCGCGGTGGTGGCAAGCGCGGCGGGCGGCGTCCGGAACAAGGTTGAAGAGGGCTGCCGTCATGATAGCGCGGAGTCTGCCCTGGCCCCGGAGCGAACACCATAACAGGAAAGTAAAATCAATAAGGAGAACACGTGCCAAAGTACCCGGTCATGTGCTTGATATCTGTGTTGCTTGCGGCACCTGCGGCCTATGCGGCCAACGTGCGCTTGCAGGTGGAGGGGTTAAGCGGAGAGTTGGAAAAAAACGTCCGGGTGCGGCTGTCGTCGATCACGCCTGAAGAGGTCGGCACCGACGGGCGCTTCCGCGCGCGGGTGGATGAGGCGGTGCGCCAGGGGCTGCGCGCGCTCGGTTATTACCAGCCGACCATCGAGTTTACGCTGGACGATCGGCCGGGGATGTCGCGCCCGGTGCTGCACGCCAAGGTCAATCCGGGCGAACCGGTGCGTATCGCCGGCGCCAACATCGTGCTGGAAGGCGGCGCGAAGACCGATGAGGACTACCTGGCGCTGGTGAAGAAGGGGCGGCCGACCATCGGCGAGATCCTCAACCACGGCAAGTATGACAGTTTCAAAGGCTCGCTCACCGGCCTGGCGCTGCGCAAAGGCTACTTCGACGCCGACATGACCAAAAGCCAACTCGGCGTGGTCGAAGATCTGCACAAGGCGTTTTGGGATATCGATTTCAACAGCGGCGAACGTTACCGCTTCGGCAAGGTGAAATTCACCGGTTCGCAAATCCGCGAAGACTATCTGCAAAATCTGGTGCCCTTTCATCAGGGGGATTACTACAGTTCGGAGGATTTGGCCGAGCTGAACCGCCGTTTGTCCGCCACCAACTGGTTCAACTCGGTGGTGGTGTCCCCTGATTTCAACGATGCCAAAGAGAACAAGATTTTGCCGTTGGACGCGCTGGTGACGCCGCGCACGCGCAACACCGTCGAAACCGGTATCGGCTACTCCACCGACGTCGGCCCGCGGGTGAAAGGCACCTGGAAAAAGCCCTGGCTCAACGATCGCGGGCATAGCCTGGAAACCAGCGCCAGCGTGTCGGCGCCGGAGCAGCAGCTGGATCTGACCTACAAGATCCCGTTGCTGAAGAACCCGCTGGAGCAGTATTACCTGCTGCAGGGCGGCCTCAAGAACGTCGATCTTAACGACACCAAGTCCGTCACCTCCAAAGTGGTGGCCTCGCGCAACTGGGATCTTTCCAGCGGCTGGCAGCGGGCGATCAACCTGACCTGGCGCTGGGATAACTTTACCCAGGGTAACGTCAGCAACACCACCATGCTGCTGTATCCCGGCGTCAGCTTCAGCCGCACCCGTTCGCGCGGCGGTCTGATGCCGACCTGGGGCGACAGCCAGCGCTACTCTATCGACGTGTCCGACACCTCCTGGGGCTCCGGCGTGGACTTTGCGCTGATGCAGGCGCAGAACGTCTGGATCCGCACCCTGGCCGACAAGCATCGTTTTGTGGCGCGCGGGCAGGTGGGCTGGATAGAAACCAACGACTTCGACAAGGTGCCGCCGGATCTGCGCTTCTTCGCCGGCGGTGACCGCAGCATTCGCGGCTACAAGTACAAAGACATCTCGCCGCGCGGTGACGACGGCAAGCTGACCGGCGCCTCCAAGATGCTGACCGGCTCGCTGGAGTACCAATACAACGTGACCGGCAAATGGTGGGGGGCGATGTTCGTCGACTCCGGTGAAGCGGTGAACGATATCAAGAAGAGCAACTTCAAGACCGGCGCCGGCGTAGGCGTGCGCTGGCAGTCGCCGGTGGGACCGGTGAAGCTGGATATCGCCGCGCCCGTGGGGGACAAGGACACCCACGGGATGCAGTTCTACATCGGTTTGGGGCCTGAACTATGAGCCTGGTTAAAAAGATTTGTCTCGGATTTCTGGTCGTTCTGCTGTTGCTGATCGGCGGCCTGGCCTTCCTGATAGGCACCACCACCGGTTTGCATATGGTCATCAACGGCGCGGCGCGCTGGGTGCCGGGGCTGGAGATCGCCGGCGTCAGCGGCGGCTGGCGCGATCTGACGCTGAAGGGCGTGAAGTATCAGATGCCGGGCGTGACGGTTAACGCCGGGCAGTTCCATCTGTCGCTCGATCTCTCCTGCTTTAAGCGCAGCTCGCTGTGCGTCAACGCCTTGACCGCCCAGGATGTGGACGTGGCGGTGAACACCAAAGAGATGGCGCCTTCCGCGCCGGTGGAGGAGAGCAGTGAGCCGACCACCAATCTCAGCACGCCTTACCCGATCACGCTGCGCCTGTTGGCGTTGAACAACGTCAAGGTCACCGTCGACGACACCGCCATCTCGCTGGCCGAGTTCCGCACCGGCGCGCAGTGGCAAGAGCGCGCGCTGACGCTGATGCCGACCAAGATCGGCTCGCTGCTGATCGCCTTGCCGAAAACCCCGCAAAACCCGTTGCCGGAAGCGGTGCAGCCGGCGGTCGAGGTGGCGAAAAAGGTCGGCGAACAGGTTACCGACGCGGCGAAGCCGGCGCCGCAGCCGGAAGAGAAGCCGCTGGGCGAAACGCTGAAGGAACTGTTCGCCAAACCGCTGTTGCCGGATCTGCCGGACATCCGCCTGCCGCTGGATATCACCGTCAAAGAGATCAGCGGCGAGCAGCTGCGCTTGACCGGCGATACCGACGTGCTGATCACGAGCCTGTTGCTGCAGGCCAGCACGCAGGATCAACATATCCAGCTGGACAACTTCGACGTGAAGTCGCCACAGGGCACGCTGTCGCTGCAGGGGCAGGCAACGCTGACCGGCGACTGGCCGGTGTCCCTGAGCGCCAACAGCGCGCTGAACATCGAACCGCTGAAGGGCGAGAAGGTGAAGCTGAACGTCGGCGGCGGGCTGCGTGACGAGCTGAAGGTGGCGCTGAACCTGTCCGGCCCGGTCGGCGCCCAGCTCGATGTGCAAACCCGGCTGGCCGAAGCCGGCCTGCCGCTGGCGCTGACGTTGCAGAGCAAGCAGCTGAAATGGCCGCTGAGCGGCGAGGCGCAGTATCAGGTCAACGATTTCCGCCTGCGCTTTAACGGCAAGGCGACCGACTACGCGCTGTCGACGCGCGCCAATCTGAAAGGCCAGGATCTGCCGCCGGCGGTGCTGACGCTGGACGGCAAAGGCAACGTCGAGCAGTTCAAGCTGGAGCGCCTGCGGCTGGCGGCGCTGCAGGGCAATACCGATCTCACCGCGCTGGTGGACTGGAGCAAGGCCATCAGCTGGAACTCGCAATTGACGCTGAGCGGCATCAATACCGCCAAGCAGTGGCCGGAATGGCCGGCGAAACTCGACGGCAAGATCACCACGCGCGGCAGCCTGCACGGCGGCAGCTGGCAGCTGCAGGTGCCGGTGCTGCAGTTGGACGGCAACGTGAAGCAGAACAAGGTCACGGCGCGCGGTACGCTGAGCGGCAACGCCGCCGGGCAGTGGAAAATCCCCGGCATCGATCTGGCGCTGGGGCGTAACCAACTGAACGTCAAAGGGCAACTGGACGAGAAGAGCTGGAACCTGGACGCCAACATCGACGCGCCGCGTCTGGACGGCGCGCTGCCGGGCCTGGGCGGCACCGCCAAAGGGCTGCTGAAGCTGCGCGGCAATCTGCAGGCGCCGCAGCTGCTGGCGGATTTGACCGCTTCCGGCCTGCAGTGGCAGGCGCTGCGCATCAACCGCGTGAAAATAGACGGCGACGTGCGCTCCACGGATCAGATCCAGGGGCAGTTGGCGGTACGCGTCGAGCAGCTGAAGCAGGATGCGCTGGAGGTCAGCCTGCTGACCCTCGACGCCAAGGGCAGCGAGAAGCAGCACCAGCTGCAGCTGAAGATCGACGGCAAACCGGTCTCCGGCCAGCTGGCGCTGCAGGGCAGCTTCGATCGCCAGCAGCAGCGCTGGCGCGGCAATCTGAACAACACCCGCTTCGATACGCCGGTCGGGGAATGGCGCCTGACGCGCGCCATCGCGCTGGACTACCTGAACACCGAGCAGAAAATCAGCGTCGGGCCGCACTGTTGGCAGAACCCGAACGCCGAGCTGTGCGTGCCTAAGACCATTGAAGCCGGCCAGAGCGGCCAGGCCAGCGTGGTGCTCAACCGGTTCGATCTGGCGATGATCAAGCCGTTCCTCGGCCCGGAAACTGCCCTGAGCGGGGTGTTCACCGGCCGGGCCGATGTCAGCTGGAAACCGGGCGGCGCGCTGCCGGAGGCGAAAGTCACGCTGGCCGGCAACGGCGTCAAAGTGGTGCAGCAGGTGCAGGGCAACGCGCTGCCGATCGCCTTCGACATGCTGACCCTCAACGCCGGCCTGAACAACGGTCGCGCGCTGGCCGACTGGCGGATCAAGCTGACCAACAACGGCCAGTTCGACGGCAATATCCAGGTGGCGGATCCGCAGGTGCGGCGCACCATCAGCGGCAACGTCAATATCACCAACATCTCACTGGCGCTGATCAACCCGGCGCTGATGAAGGGCGAAAGCGCGGCGGGCATGCTGAACGCCAACCTGCGCCTGGGCGGCAGCGCGCAGAAGCCGCTGGTGTTCGGGCGCCTGGCGTTGGATCGGGCGAAGGTGCAGGGGCACTGGATGCCGTTCGATATGACCGACGCGCGGCTGGCGGTGAATTTCAACGGCATGACTTCGACGTTGGAAGGGCTGCTCAGCACCACGCGCGGCCAGCTGAATCTGGCGGGCGACGCCGACTGGCGTGACATCAACGCCTGGCGTGCGCGCATTGCCGCCAAGGGCGATAAGCTGCGGGTGACGGTGCCGCCGATGATCCGCATCGACGTGTCGCCGGATCTGGTGTTCGAAGCCACGCCGCAGCTGTTCTCGCTCAACGGCAAGGTCGACATTCCGTGGGCGCGCATCACGGTGCAGGAGCTGCCGGAAAGCGCGGTGGGCGTCTCTTCCGACGAGGTGATGCTGGACGACCAGCTGAAGCCGATTCAACCGAAGACCGCCTCGATCCCGATCAACAGCAATCTGATGATCCACGTCGGCAACGACGTGCGGCTGGACGCTTTTGGTCTGAAAGCCCGCCTGAAGGGCGACCTGAAGGTGGTGCAGGACAAGAAAGGGCTGGGCCTCAACGGCCAGATTGACATCCCTTCCGGCCGCTTCCATGCTTATGGTCAGGATTTGATCGTGCGTAAAGGGCAGCTGATGTTCTCCGGCCCGCCGGATCAGCCGCTGCTGAATATCGAGGCGATCCGCAACCCGGAATCCACCGAGGACGATGTGACCGCCGGCGTGCGCGTGACCGGCCTGGCGGATGCGCCGAAGCTGGAAGTGTTCTCCGATCCGGCCAAATCGCAACAGGAAGCCCTGTCTTATCTGCTGCGCGGCCAGGGCTTGAGCAGCTCCGGCGCCGACGGCAACGCCATGACCTCGATGTTAATCGGCATGGGGGTTGCACAAAGTGGTCAACTTGTGGGTAAAATCGGCGAGGCATTCGGCGTAAGTAATTTGGCTCTGGACACTCAGGGGGTTGGCGACAGTTCCCAGGTTGTCGTGAGCGGCTATGTTCTCCCAGGCTTACAAGTAAAATATGGGGTGGGCATCTTCGACTCCTTGGCCACGCTGACGTTGCGTTATCGCCTGATGCCTAAGTTGTATCTTGAAGCGGTGTCTGGTCTCGACCAGGCATTAGATTTGCTCTATCAGTTTGAGTTTTAGCGATGCGAATAATTGTCTACGGCAGTTTACGGCGCAAACAGGGAAACAGCCATTGGATGACCAACGCCCAATGGCTCGGCGAGCACGAGCTCGAAGGCTATCAGATTTATAATCTGGGCCATTACCCGGCGGCGATCCCTGGAGAGGGCACGATACATTGCGAAGTGTATCGTATTAACTCATCGATTCTGGCAGAGCTGGACGAACTGAAAAGCAACACCAAGGACTATAAGCGCGAACTGATTCAGACGCCTTATGGGAGTGCGTGGATCTACCTGTACAAACACAGCGTGGACGGTTACCCGCGAATTACCAGCGGCGACTGGCTGAAACGTCTCGACGATCAGTAATAAAAAAACACCGCTCATTGAGCGGTGTTTTTTCATCGGACGGCGGCAGGCATTACTTCTTGGCGGCGCGTTCGAACGAGGCGATGATTTCCGCTTTAGCCGCGGCAGCGTCTGCCCAGCCTTCCACTTTCACCCATTTGCCTTTTTCCAGATCTTTGTAGTGCTCGAAGAAGTGAGCGATCTGGGCTTTCAGCAGTTCCGGCAGGTCGTTCACGTCTTTCACGTGATCGTACTCTTTGGTCAGCTTGCTGTGCGGTACCGCAACCAGCTTGGCGTCTTCACCGGCTTCGTCGGTCATCTTCAGCACGCCAACCGGACGGCAGCGGATCACGGAGCCCGGCTGCAGCGGGTATGGGGTTGGGACCAGCACGTCAACCGGGTCGCCGTCCAGAGACAGGGTGTGGTTGATGTAGCCGTAGTTGCACGGGTAGAACATCGCGGTGGACATGAAACGGTCAACGAACAGCGCGCCGGTTTCTTTGTCGATTTCGTATTTGATTGGATCGGCGTTGGCCGGGATTTCGATTACTACGTAGATGTCTTCCGGCAGGTCTTTGCCAGCAGGGACCAGATTCAAGCTCATGTCGGTTTCCTTTAATCATCAAACCAGAAATGGAGTGGCGGCTATTATAGCGGACTCTTTTGCGATTTCCTGCCCTTTTCATCGTCGAAAACCCAGTGCGCTGGCGCACGGAGAATTTCCAGATTAATCCCGCCGCGGCATGAAGTTTTGCCTCCGCCTGCCGATAACTTCAACAAACAATAATGAGCCAGCAAAGCTGGCTCCGCGTTTTGCCGCCCCTACTACGTCTGATCTCACTATTCTGAAGCCGGGAAGAACTCATGCTAAAAAAGATTACGGTGAAGGCTGGGCTGATCGCCCTGCTGAGCCTGATGACCATGCTGCTGATCATGGTCAGCGTTATTGGCGTCAACGCGATTAACGAAGGATCGCGCTCGATCCATACCTTAAACCAGATCCTCGGCGAAGAGCTGGGCTCGCTGGCCAACAGCTCCAACCTGACGCTGCGCGCCAGAACCGCCGCCTCGCTGGCGGTGCGCCAACGGGAGATCGGCCAGACTGATGTCTCCGACGCCACCGTGGGCCGCATCTACGGTTACCTTGAGCAGTCGAACAAGGAAATGGCGCGCTTTGTCGGCGTCGGCACCGTGACCGAGCGCGGCCGCGAACTCTCCAACCGCCTGCAAAACAGCTACCGCGCCTATCTGGATCAGGGCGTGAAGCCGATGGCCGCCGCCATCAAGGCCGGCAAAATCGATGAGTATTATCATATTCAGGAAACGCGCATCTCCGCGTTGAGCATCGCGTTCGAAAAGGATCTCAGCGATTTCCGCAGCTTCGCCATGAAGCTCGGCGCGCAGCAGGTGTATGACGCGGAAAGCAACGCCAGCACCAAGATCTCGCTGATCGTGGTGGCGGGCCTGCTCAGCGTGCTGCTGGCGGTGCTGGCCTGGTTCGCGCTGCGGGTGATCATTCTGCGCCCGCTGGACGAATCCATCGCGCAGTTGGAACACATCGCCGGCGGCGATCTGACCCACGAGATCCGCGGCGAGGGCGATACCGAGATGGGCCGCCTGGTGCGGGCGATGCAGCGTATGCAGCAGGCGCTGGCCAGTTCGGTCAGCAAAGTGCGCGACGCCAGCAGCCAGATTGACACCGGTTCACGCGAACTGGCGGCCGGCAACCTGCATCTGGCGCAGCGCACCGAAGAATCGGCCGCTTCGCTGGAAGAAACCGCCGCCAGCATGGAACAGCTGACCTCGACGGTGAAAATGAACGCCGAGAACTGCGAACAGGCCAACCAGCTGGCGCTGAGCGTGTCCGATATCGCCAACCAGGGCAGCGAGGTGGTCAGCCAGGTGATGAGCAAGATGCAGGCGATCACCGACAGCTCGCGCCGCATCGCCGACATCATCAGCGTGATGGACGGCATCGCCTTCCAGACCAATATCCTGGCGCTGAACGCGGCGGTGGAAGCGGCGCGCGCCGGCGAACAGGGCCGAGGTTTTGCGGTAGTGGCCGGTGAAGTGCGCAATCTGGCGCAGCGCAGCGCCCAGTCGGCGAAAGAGATCAAAGGGTTGATCGAAGCGTCGCAGAACCGGGTGCAGGAAGGCGAGCAGATGGTGGAGTCGGCGGCGCAGACCATGAGCGGCATCACCGGCGAAGTGGGCCGGGTGACGGCGTTGATGCGTGAGATCTCGGCGGCGACGCGCGAACAAAGCAGCGGTATCGAACAGGTGAACCTGGCGGTGGCGCAGATGGATCAGGTGGCGCAGCAGAATGCGGCACTGGTGGAAGAGTCGGCGGCGGCGACGCGCTCGCTGGAAGATCAAGCTCAGCTGCTGGCGCAGAGCATGGCGGCGTTCAAGCTGTAAGGCGATAAGGGTTCGGCGCGGCGCCGAACCCTTGCAAAGAACGCGTTACTCGTCCGGGTTTTCGGCGATGAAGCGTTCCGCGTCTTCTACCATCGACTTGGTGCCGACGAAGAATGGCGCGCGCTGGTGCAGTTTCACCGGCGTGATGTCCAGAATGCGGTTTTTGCCGTCGCTGGCCTTACCGCCGGCCTGTTCGGCCAGGAACGCCATCGGGTTGCATTCGTACAGCAGGCGCAGCTTGCCTTGCGGGTGGCTGGCGGTGCTTGGGTAGATGTAGATGCCGCCTTTCAGCAGGTTGCGGTGGAAGTCCGCCACCAGAGAACCGATGTAGCGCGAGGTGTAAGGGCGCTGCGTCGCTTCATCCTGCTCCTGGCAGTACTTGATGTATTTCTTCACGCCGAGAGGGAACTTGATGTAGTTGCCTTCGTTGATGGAATACATGTTGCCGCTCGCCGGGAAACGTACTTTCTCGTGAGAGAGACAGAACACGCCCAGAGACGGATCGTAAGTGAAGGCGTGGACGCCGTAACCGGTGGTGTACACCAGCATGGTGGACGAACCGTAAACCACATAACCCGCTGCGACCTGGGCGCTACCCGGCTGCAGGAAGTCTTCTTCGGTCACCGGCGTGCCGACCGGCGTGATGCGACGGTAGATAGAGAAAATCGTACCGACCGAGACGTTGACATCGATGTTGGACGAACCGTCCAACGGGTCCATCAAAACGACATACTTGGCATTTTCAGCTCGCTCGCCGTCGAATATCACGATTTCATCTTCTTCTTCGGAAGCGATACCCGCAACTTCACCACGTGCTTTCAACGCCGCTTTCAGTTTTTCGTTCGCGTACAGGTCCAGTTTCATCTGAACTTCGCCCTGTACGTTGGACACCCCGCTGGTTCCCAGAATATCAACCAGGCCGGCCTTGTTGATGTCGCGGTGGATGATTTTGGCGCCCAGTTTAATTGCAGAAAGTAACGCGGTCAGCTCGCCGGTGGCGTGAGAGAAGTCGTGCTGTTTCTCGACGATAAATTCGCCTAACGTTTTCATGACACAATCCCTGAATCTACGGATGGATAGCGGCCTGTTAACAAACCGCCAACGTTTTCGCGTGCAGTGTAGCCCAAAGATGCGCGCTATTCATAGGCAAATCCATTTCTTCTGGACGATTCTGAGCGTTAGAATATGCCGACATTCGATGCACTCACATGAGAAACCTATGCGCATTCACATTCTTGGGATCTGTGGCACCTTTATGGGCGGGCTGGCGATGCTGGCGCGTTCATTGGGGCATGACGTCACCGGTTCGGACGCCAACGTCTATCCGCCGATGAGCACGCTGCTGGAGAACCAGGGGATCGATCTTATTCAGGGTTATGATCCAGCCCAGTTGGATCCGGCGCCGGATCTGGTGATCATCGGCAACGCCATGACGCGCGGCAACCCGTGCGTGGAGGCGGTACTGGAACGTGGCATCCCTTACGTTTCCGGCCCGCAGTGGCTGCACGACGCCGTGTTGCGCGATCGCTGGGTACTGGCGGTCGCCGGCACCCACGGCAAAACCACCACCGCCGGCATGGCGACCTGGATCCTCGAAGCCTGCGGCTACCAGCCGGGCTTCGTCATCGGCGGCGTGCCGGGCAACTTCGACGTCTCGGCTCGCCTCGGCGGCAGCCCGTTCTTCGTGATCGAGGCCGACGAGTATGACTGCGCGTTCTTCGACAAGCGCTCCAAGTTCGTGCACTACAGCCCGCGCACGCTGATCATGAACAACCTGGAGTTCGACCACGCCGATATCTTCGACGATCTGAAAGCCATTCAGAAACAATTCCACCACCTGGTGCGCCTGGTGCCGGGCAAAGGCAAGATCATCCTACCGGACAACGACAGCCACCTGAAGCAGGTGATGGCGATGGGCTGCTGGAGCGAACAGGAGCTGGTAGGCGAAGAGGGCACCTGGCGCGCGCAGAAGCTGACGCCGGACGCCAGTCATTACGCGGTGTTCCTCGACGGCGAGCAGGTCGGCGAAGTGAACTGGGCGCTGGTGGGCGAGCACAACATGCATAACGGCCTGATGGCCATCGCGGCGACCCGTCACGTCGGCGTGCAGCCGGCGGATGCCTGCCGCGCCTTGGGCGACTTCATCAACGCCCGCCGCCGCCTGGAGCTGCGTGGCGAGGCCAACGGCGTCACGGTTTACGACGACTTCGCGCACCACCCGACGGCGATCCTCGCTACCCTGGCCGCGCTGCGCGGCAAGGTCGGCGGCACGGCGCGCATTCTGGCGGTGCTGGAGCCGCGCTCCAACACCATGAAAATGGGCATCAGCAAAAACGATCTGGCGCCTTCGCTCGGCCGCGCCGACGAGGTGTTTCTGTTCCAGCCGCACCACATTCCGTGGCAGGTGGCGGAGGTGGCGGATGCCTGCGTGCAGCCGGCGCACTGGAGCGCGGATCTCGACACGCTGGTGGACATGGTGGTGAAAACCGCACAGCCGGGCGATCACATTCTGGTGATGAGCAACGGCGGCTTCGGCGGCATTCACGACCGTCTGCTGGACGCGCTGGCGAAAAAGCAGGAACCGAAAGTCACCTACTGATCGCTCAGCCGCATCAGCCACATCAAGGGCCGCATTCGCGGCCTTTTTTACGCCCATAAAAAAGCCCTCGCGAGCGAGGGCAACGGGGTTCGTCGGATAGGACGACGAGAGGGTCTCTGGGAAATCGGCGTTTGCGTCAGAACTCGGCAGTGGCAGTGACGAGGGTAATCAGCTCTGCAAAGCCGTTCCCAGAGTTGTTATTTGTAAATCTCGGCGGTGGCGTGGTAGTTGCCTTCGTTACGCGCTTCGATCACGCGGTAGGCGGTCGCGCCTTTCGCGTCGGCTTTCTCCGACAACGCCTGGCGAATGTCGGTCGGCGCGCCGTCGATGCCGCTGACGGTGATGGTGCCGATAGATTGCAGATTGGCGGTCTGATCGTTAGTCACCAGTTGGGCGGCGGAGGCGCCGAAGGAGATGACAGACAGCAGGCCGAATGCAGCGAGAGTAGTTTTCATGTTCATGATAGCGATCCTTGGTCATAACAGCCTGGAAGGGCTTGGCAGCGATTTTTATTCTTGAAGGCCGTTATGACAGCGTTTGATTCCAGAGATGTATTGCCCGTTGCCGGGTAATGCCGGTACTTATTTGTAGATTTCAGCGGTTGCGTGGAAGCTGCCGTCATTGCGGGCTTCGATTACGCGGTAAGCGGTCGCCCCTTTGGCGTCGGCTTTGTCGGACAGCGCCTGGCGGATGTCGGAAGGCGCAGCGGCGACGCCGCTCACGGTGATTACACCGGCCGGCTGCAGTTTTGCGGCCTGAGTTGCATCAATAGATTGTGCTGCGAATGCGCCAAAGGAAAGCATGGACAGAACGCTCAGGGTTGCAACGGTAGCTTTAATTTTCATCATCTCACCTCATCGTATTCTTTTATCAGTTCCAACGAACTGTGATTCAGTTCACGAAAATGAGTATACAGCTAGTAACGCGAAAAATTAATAGTTCGCTAACAGTTGCTAGTGAAACTTTAACCTTATGATCCTTATTTTTTATAACTGTAAGGAATAAAAAACGCTCACAAAACGATCTTTTGATGTTAAATTTATGTAGTTTCAATAAGGTAAGTGCTTTTGACCAAAAGTGCGGAAGATCACAGTGGGTACTGCTGGTTACATGGAGATGTCATGGAAATGTGTTGCTGAGGGATAAAAAAGCAGTGTTAAACGCGGTTGAAGACGGGAAAGGTAACGTGAGAGTTAAAGAAGCGCTAACAAAGTGCGGGCTAAAGCCGCACTTTGTTAGCGCCAGGTTTCACAGCTCTTGCTCGAACACGCCCAGAATAGCCTCATGCAGTTTCTGAGCGGTAAAGCCGTTGGACGGGGTGACGAAAATCGTGTCGTCGCCGGCAATCGTGCCGAGGATGCCCTGGGATTTCCCCAATGAGTCGAGCAGGCGGGCGATCAGCTGCGCGGCGCCCGGGCTGGTGTGGATCACCACGACGGCGTCGTTATGGTCGACGTCCAGCACCAGATTCTTCAATGGGCTGGTGGTGGTCGGCACACCGAGTTCGGCAGGAAGGCAATACACCATTTCCATTTTGGCATTGCGCGTACGTACCGCGCCGAACTTGGTCAGCATGCGCGATACTTTGGATTGGTTAATGTTTTCGAAGCCTTCTTCTTGCAGCGCCAAAACGATCTCGCCTTGAGAACTGAATTTTTCTTCTTTCAATAACGCTTTGAACGTCTTGATCAGATCTTCCTGTTTTGCGGGATTACGCATTTTGCACCGTGGAATGTTGATAGTGGAAGTCATGATTATGCATATAGATGAATTTTTATGCAACAAAGGCCGACCCAAAGAAAATAAGCATGACCGGGCGGCGAGGAAAGGGCGGCATTTTAACAAAATCCGGCCGCGATGAATATGCCCTTTTGGCGACGGAAAATCGGCCCACAGTGGTAAATAAAATGTTATTAAAATGATGTTGTTCTGATGTTGCGTAAGGGTGTAATGTAACGGCCGGTTAACTTGCTCGTGAATAACCTCGCACTATTTTTGATTAGTGTGCGCTATGCCCTTCATGCGTAAGCGATTTAATCTAAAATGGGCGCGACAGCGGCCGTTTTATTACACCTGCAGGCAAGAATTGGCTAATTTATTGTTTTGAAAGGTGTAATGACTTAAGGTCCGTAACCAACACATTCACGGCGCTTTATATATTTAAGATAATAAAGGAGTATAGGATGAAAGTTGCAGTTCTCGGTGCTGCTGGCGGTATCGGCCAGGCCCTCGCCCTTCTACTCAAAACCCAGCTTCCTTCAGGTTCTGAACTCTCTCTCTACGACATTGCCCCCGTTACCCCAGGCGTTGCCGTCGACTTAAGCCACATCCCAACCGCAGTTAAAATCAAAGGCTTCAGCGGCGAAGACGCGACCCCGGCTCTGCAAGGTGCGGACGTGGTGCTGATTTCCGCCGGCGTGGCCCGTAAGCCAGGCATGGATCGCTCTGATCTGTTCAACGTTAACGCCGGCATTGTGCGTAACCTGATTGAACAAGTGGCGAAAACCTGCCCGAAAGCCTGCATCGGCATCATCACCAACCCGGTTAACACTACGGTCGCCATCGCGGCGGAAGTGCTGAAAAAAGCCGGCGTTTACGACAAGAACAAACTGTTCGGCGTGACTTCGCTGGATATCATCCGTTCCAACACCTTCGTGGCCGAGCTGAAAGGCAAGCAGCCGGAAGAGCTGAACGTGCCGGTCATCGGCGGCCACTCCGGCGTGACCATCCTGCCTCTGCTGTCGCAGATCCCAGGCGTGAGCTTCACCGATCAGGAAGTGGCGGATCTGACCAAGCGCATTCAAAACGCCGGCACCGAAGTGGTGGAAGCCAAAGCCGGCGGCGGGTCTGCGACGCTGTCCATGGGTCAGGCGGCCGCCCGTTTCGGTCTGTCTCTGGTGCGTGCGCTGCAGGGCGAGAAAGGCGTTGTGGAATGCGCTTACGTTGAAGGCGACGGCAAATACGCTCGTTTCTTCGCACAGCCGCTGGTGCTGGGCAAGAACGGCGTTGAAGAGCGCAAGGATATCGGCACCCTGAGCGCCTTCGAGCAGAAAGCGCTGAACGAGATGCTGGACGTGCTGCACAAAGATATCGAACTGGGCGAGAAGTTCATCAATAACTGATCGACGCCGATAGTCAGCCGATAAACGCCGCCGGACGCTGTTCCGGCGGTTTTTTTTGCTCCGCGTTCACGATTTGATGCGCGCCTTGCGATCCAGCAGGCAATCGCTGTGCGGATCGTAATAGCGGCTTGGCCAGATCTCCGAAGGGTGGACGCCTATCGCTTCGGCGATCAGCCATTCCCCCTTCGGCCACGGGCGCGACAGCGCGTTGGCCAGCGTCGATGAGCTTAACCCGGCCTTGCGCGACACTGCCGCCAGCGTGGTGCCCTGCTTGCGTAGCGCCGCGATGATATCTGCCGGATGCCAATCTGGGTTCCTTGAATTCATGTTTACATTCCTTTTCTGATTAGCCAAAGTTGCGTTAGTGGTATAACTAACGGGTCAAGGTTAAGCGCATGAACAACGTGAAACGCTTATTCGGAAACCAGAATACCATTAAATTTCCTAAAAAATACCCAAGTAATTTCCAAAAAATGACGTTGCCCACTATTGCCCAGAGATGATGGCTATGAAAAAAGAGTGGTTTGCCGCCAAGGAACTGACAGGCATCGCAGGATTACCTTCCTCACCACAGGGAATCAATCTGATGGCCCGGCGCGAAGGCTGGATCAGCCGCAGGCGTAAAGGCGTGCAGGGAAAAGCGTTGGAGTACTATATCGACAGCCTGCCTTCAGACGTGCGTAACCTGCTGGTGTTGAAGGAAGACGGGGCGGCATATGACGTAGAGCGTCAGGATCCGCTGGCGGTCTGGATCGAGTATTACTACCATTTGACGGAAAGCGAGCGCGAGAAAATGGTGGCTTTCCTGATGCGGGAAGGGATCGGCGGCCTGCTGGCGCGTATCGACGAAGAGAGCAATACCTAGGCAGGCCCGCGTACGCGGGCCTGATGGTTTTTAAGAAATATTGATTTCTTAAAAGTCGCGTTGCACCGCCAGATGGGCCAGGCCCTCCAGCGCCGTGCGGTGCTCCGATGCCGGCAATGCCTGCAGCGCGGCGATCGCCTTGTCGGCCTCTTCCTCGGCGCGTTTGCGGGTGTATTCCAGCGAACCGCATTGCTGCATCGCCTGCAGCACCGGCTCCAACAGGTGACGGCCGTTGCCTTGCTCAATCGCGCCGCGGATCATGTCACGCTGGGCGTCGTCGCCGTTGTGCATCGCGTGCAGCAGCGGTAGGGTCGGTTTCCCTTCGTTCAGATCGTCGCCGGTGTTTTTGCCCAGGGTGCTGCCGTCGGCGCTGTAGTCGAGCAGATCGTCGATCAGCTGGAAAGCGGTGCCGAGGTAGCGGCCATAGTCTTGCAGCGCCCGTTCTTGCTCAGCGCTGGCGCCGGACAGGATCGCCGACGATTGCGCCGCCGCCTCAAACAGACGGGCGGTTTTGCTGTAGATCACCCGCATATAGCTTTCTTCGCTGATGTCGGGATCGTGCACGTTCATCAACTGCAGCACTTCACCTTCGGCGATGACGTTGACCGCTTCCGACATCAGCGCCAGCACGCGCAGGGATTCCAGGCTGGTCATCATCTGGAAGGCGCGGGTGTAGATAAAGTCGCCGACCAGCACGCTGGCGGCGTTGCCGAACGCCGCGTTGGCGGTGGCTTTGCCGCGGCGCATGTCCGATTCGTCGACGACGTCGTCATGCAGCAGCGTGGCGGTATGGATGAATTCGATCAGGGCGGCCACGGTGACGTGCTTGCTGCCTTCATAGCCCAATGCCCGCGCCGCCAGGACGGCGATCATCGGCCGGATGCGCTTACCGCCACCGCTGATAATGTAATAGCCAAGCTGATTGATGAGCGTGACATCGGAATTCAGCTGTTCGAGAATTGTTGCGTTCACGGCCGCCATATCTTGCGCGGTTAACTCGGTAATTTGCTCTAGGTTCATTGTATTTTTTTCAGCTGTGTTTCTCTTCACCGCGTTGAGATCGCTGCTCACATCGGTACATGGCGGTAACTGTCCCTATGATTGTACTTGAAAAACGGTTCAGATAAACGCCACGAAAGAAACTGCGCTTTTTTTCTTCTTTTTTCTTGTTCTGGTCTTATTCTGCTCTTGTCATGCGCTGCTTTTTTGCGTAGAATTCGCGCCCTATTGTGAATATTTATAGCGCGCTCTGAACTAACACAGTCGGGCACGCGGAAAGCGGAGTTTTATATGTACGCGGTTTTCCAAAGTGGTGGTAAACAACACCGAGTAAGCGAAGGTCAGACCGTTCGCTTGGAAAAGCTGGACATCGCAACTGGTGAAGCGGTTGAGTTTGACCAGATTCTGATGATCGCTAATGGCGAAGATATCAAAATCGGCGTTCCTTTCGTCGATGGCGGCAAGATCAAAGCTGAAGTCGTTGCTCACGGTCGTGGCGAGAAAATTAAAATCGTTAAGTTTCGTCGTCGTAAACACCACCGTAAGCAGCAGGGCCACCGTCAGTGGTTCACTGACGTTAAAATCACCGGCATCAGCGCTTAAGTTAGGAGAGCGGATTAATGGCACACAAAAAGGCTGGCGGCTCGACTCGTAACGGTCGCGATTCAGAAGCTAAACGTCTGGGCGTAAAACGCTTTGGCGGCGAAGCAGTACTGGCAGGCAGCATCATCGTTCGTCAGCGCGGCACCAAATTCCACGCTGGTACCAACGTGGGTTGCGGCAAAGACCACACTCTGTTTGCTTTGAAAGACGGTAAAGTCAAATTCGAAGTTAAAGGCCCGAGCAATCGTAAATTCATCAGCATCGAAGCTGAATAATTTTTCGAGCCTTACGAAATAGATGTAAGCCCCGCAATTCGTTGCGGGGCTTTTTACATTTATGGGTTGCCTGAGGGCAGGCCCGTCAGCGTTGGCGAAGGTGATATGGATACGAAGCAGCAGGTCGGCGTTGGCATTTCTCTGGCGTTAACCACGGCGGTTTGCTGGGGCGCGTTGCCGATTGCGATGAAAGAAGTGTTGGTGGTGATGGAGCCGTTTACCGTTGTCTGGTATCGCTTTACCATGGCCGCCATCGGTTTGGGCGCGATCCTCGCGGTGCGCGGCAAGCTGCCGCCGCTGACGATGTTCCGCCAGCCGCGTTGGCTGCTGCTGTTGGCGATCGCGACGGCGGGGCTGCTGGGCAACTTTGTGTTCTTCAGTTCCTCGCTGCAATACCTGAGCCCGACGGCGTCGCAGGTGATTGGCCAGCTGTCGCCGGTCGGCATGATGTTCGCCAGCGTGCTGATTTTAAAAGAACGCATGCGCGTCACCCAGGTCATTGGCGCCCTGATGCTGATTTGCGGACTGATGCTGTTTTTCAACGTCAGTCTGATAGAGATCTTCACCCGGCTGACGGACTACACGCTGGGCGTCATGCTGGGCGTGTGCGCGGCGATGGTCTGGGTGAGCTATGGCGTGGCGCAGAAGGTGTTGCTGCGCCGGCTGGCTTCGCCGCAGATCCTGGTTATGTTGTACACTTTATGTGCGATGGCGTTGTTCCCTCTGGCCAAGCCCGAGGTGATTTTCCAGCTGAGCGGCTGGCAATTGGCGTGTTTGCTGTTTTGCGGCGCCAATACGCTGATCGGCTACGGCGCGCTGGCAGAGGCGATGGCGCGTTGGCAGGCGGCGCAGGTAAGCGCGTTGGTGACGCTGACCCCGCTGTTTACCCTGCTGTTTTCAGATTTATTGGCGTTGGCCTGGCCCCAGGCATTCGCCGCGCCGACGCTGAACATTGTCGGCTATGTCGGTGCGTTTGTGGTTGTGGCGGGCGCTATGTTTTCCGCAATTGGTCACCGGTGGTGGCCGCGACGGGCAGAACCCCCCCTGGTTGCTCCTTTGAAGCAGCCCGGTGAATGATTTACGGAGACGGTAAATGAAGTTTGTAGATGAAGCAGCGATTCTGGTCGTTGCAGGCGACGGCGGCAACGGATGCGTCAGCTTCCGCCGCGAAAAATATATCCCCAACGGCGGGCCTGACGGCGGCGACGGCGGCGACGGCGGCGACGTCTACCTGCTGGCGGACGAGAACCTCAACACTCTTATCGACTATCGCTTTGAGAAGTCTTTCCGCGCCGAGCGCGGCCAGAATGGCCAGAGCCGCGACTGTACCGGTAAACGCGGTAAAGACGTCATCATCAAGGTGCCGGTCGGCACGCGCGTGAAGGATCAGGGCACCGGCGAGATCCTCGGCGACATGACCCGCCACGAGCAGAAGCTGATGGTCGCCAAAGGCGGCTGGCACGGCCTGGGCAACACCCGTTTCAAATCTTCGGTTAACCGTGCACCGCGTCAGAAGACGCTGGGTACCGCTGGCGAAGCGCGCGACCTGTTGCTGGAGCTGTTGCTGCTGGCCGATGTAGGCATGCTGGGGCTGCCGAACGCCGGTAAATCGACCTTCATTCGCGCGGTGTCCGCCGCCAAGCCGAAGGTGGCCGATTATCCGTTCACTACGCTGGTGCCGAGCCTGGGCGTGGTGCGTATGGACCACGAGCAGAGCTTTGTGGTCGCCGACATTCCGGGGCTGATCGAGGGCGCCTCCGAAGGCGCTGGCCTGGGCATTCGCTTCCTGAAACACCTGGAGCGTTGCCGCGTGCTGCTGCACCTGGTGGACATCGCGCCGATCGACGAATCCGATCCGGTGGAGAACGCCAAAGTCATCATCAACGAGTTGAACCAATACAGCGAAAATCTGGCGCAGAAGCCTCGCTGGCTGGTGTTCAACAAAATTGATGTGATTGGTGAGGAAGAAGCCGCCGAACGCGCCAAGGCGATTGTGGAAGGCATGGGCTGGGAAGGGAAGTACTACATGATCTCCGCCGCCAACCGCGAAGGCGTCAACGCGCTGTGCTGGGACGTGATGAACTTCATCAACACCCAGCCGAAAGCGATGGCGATCGAAGAAAGCGCACCGGAAAAAGTCGAATTCATGTGGGATGACTACCACCGCGAGCAAATCGCGGAAGTGGAAGCCGAAGCGGAAGATGACTGGGATGACGACTGGGACGAAGACGACGACGAAGGCGTCGAAATCATTTACCAGAAGTAATTCGGTGATAAGGGGCTCAGCAACGCTGGGCCCTTGTTATTTAAGCGCCTTTTCCGGCAGCCAGCACTGGGCGTTCAGGCCGCGCGCATCGCGGCGGTTTTCCAGCGTCAAACGCCCCTGGTGCAACTGCACGATGCGGATCACGATATTCAGGCCCAGCCCACTGCCGCCGTAGCGTTGATCCATGCGGCGAAACGCCTGCGTCAGCTCCCCGACCATCTCTTCCTTGATACCCGGGCCATCGTCGATGACCTGCAGCAGATAGCCGTTGTCTTGCGGCGTTAACTGCACCTGTATCGCGCCGCCTTCAGGGCCGTAACGGTGGGCGTTTTCGACCAGGTTGCGCAGCAGCAGCCGCAGCAGCACCGGATCGCCGTTTACTGTGGCAGTAGCCGGCAAGTGCCAGTCCAGCGTCTGCGCGCGTTGGGCGGCCATTTCGTCGAGCTCTTCACGCAGCGGCTGGATCACATCGGCCACCCAATCGACATGCTGATAATGGCCGCGGGCGAAGTCTTGCCCGGCGCGCGACAGCATCAGCAACTGCTCGACGGTGTGCATCAGCTGATCGATGCGGGCGATCAGCGCCTGGCTGCCCTTGACGCCCTGTTTCTCCATCAGTTCCAGATGCAGGCGGATGCCGGCCAGCGGCGTGCGCAGCTCGTGGGCGGCGTCGGCGGTGAACAGGCGTTCCTGTTGAATGGTGTTGTCCAATCGTGAGAACAGCTGATTGAGTGCATTGGTGACCGCCACCATTTCCTGGCTGTCGCTGGTGATCGGCAGCGGCGTCAGGTTATCGGCAGAGCGCTTTTCCAGCCGTTTCTGCAATTGGTTGAGCGGGCGGATGATCCAGCTGATGGCCCAAAACGACGCCAGCAGCGTGACGATCATCATGATCAGCGAAGGCGCCAACAGCGACGCGATGGCCTCGGCGATCTCGCTATCGACGCGTTCGGTACGCACTTTGGCGGAGAGGGTTTCGTCCACCAGGAAGCCGATCTGTTCCTGGCTTTCGTGCCACAGCCAAAAGGCGCTGATGAGCTGCGTGATCAGCAGGATCAGCGCCAGCATCAGCAGCAGGCGGCGGCGCATGCTGATCATGAGGAGGTTTCCAGACGGTAGCCGATGCCGCGCACGGTGCGGATGCGATCCTTGCCCAGTTTGCGGCGCAGGTTGTGAATGTGCACTTCCAGCGTGTTGGAACCTAAATCGTCTTGCCAGGTATAGAGATCCTGCTGCAGGAGTTCACGGTTGACCGTTTGGCCGGCACGCATGATAAGACGCGCCAGAATGGCGAACTCTTTCGGCGTAACCTCCACCGGCTGCTGCTGCAGATAGACCTGCTGGCTGGAGAGGTTCAGCTGCAGATCATCCACCTGCATCAGATTGTCGCTGTGGCCTTGGTAGCGCCGCAGGAGGGCGCGCACGCGTGCCTGCAGTTCGACCAGCGCGAAGGGTTTGACCAGGTAGTCGTCGGCGCCGGCGTCCAGCCCGTCGACGCGGTCTTCCAGCGCGTCGCGGGCGGTCAGGATCAGCACCGGCAGATCGATCTGTTGGCGGCGCCACTGCCGCAGCAGCGCGGCGCCGTCGGTGTCCGGCAGGCCGAGATCCAGGATCACCATGCTGTATTGGCTGGTGATGAGCAGGCTGTTGGCCTCCGCCGCCGTGGCGGCGCAGTCGCAGACGTAACCTTCGCCGGTCAGCGCCAGCGCCAGCCCCTGTTGCAACAGTTCATCATCCTCAACGACCAGCAGTTTCATGATGATCCTCAGTTGTTTTGGTAAATATCCCGATACAGGCGGCTTTCGAAACGCACCAACGGCGCGCGGCGCTGTTTCTGATCCTCCGGCGGCACGGCGTAGCCGGAGAGATACTGCACGAAGGCCATGCGCTGGCCGCTGGCGGTGGTGATGAAGCCCGCCAGGTTGTACACGCCCTGCAGCGCGCCGGTTTTGGCCGACACTTTGCCGTCGACGCCGGCTTCGTGCAGGCCGCCGCGGTAGCGCAAGGTGCCGTCATAGCCGGACAGCGGCAGCATCGAGATGAAGTTCAGCTCGTTGTCGTGCTGCGCGATGTACTGCAGCGCCTGCATCATGGTCGCCGGCGCCAGCAGGTTGTGGCGCGACAGGCCGGAGCCGTCGGCGATGATGGTGTTGCCCAGATCGATGCCGGCCTTCTGGCGCAGCACCTGACGTACCGCATCGGCACCCGCTCGCCAGGTGCCCGGCACGCCGAAGCGTTCGTGGCCGATGGTGCGGAAGACGGTATCGGCGATCATGTTGTCCGATTTTTTCAGCATGATCTTCAACAGATCGTGCAGCGGCGCCGACTGGGTTTGCGCGATCACCGTGCCGGTGATGCCGGGACGCGTCTGGCGTTTCAAGTGCCCGTCGATCTGGATGCCGGCCTGGATCAGTTCGTCTTTCAGGATGGCGCCCGCATAGCTGGCACCGTCCTGGATGGCGAAGGCCAGCGGCAGCGGTTCGCTGCGCTGCGTCAGGCAGCCGGTCAGGGTAAAGCGGTTCAGCTCGCCCGGCACCACGTCCAGTTCGCAGTACTGCGCGTCAGCGGAGCCGCGCGCCAGGGTGCGCACCTGGCTAAACATATTGACCGGATAATAGGAGGCGACGCGGATAAACGCCATGTCGCCCGGATTCGGCGCGCTGTACAGCGAGACCGAGAAACAGTTGCGATCGACGATGGCGGCGGCCGGCGGCGCGCTGAAGCACTGCGTCAGATCGTTCCACGGCCAGCCGGGCGCCTTGTCATGGCTGGCGAAGACCGAGGTATCGACCAGCACGTCGCCGCTGATTTGGCGCACGCCCTGTTTCTTCAGGACGGCCACCATATTGCGCAGGCTCTGGCGTTTGAAGGTCGGATCGCCGCTGAAGCGGGCGATCAGGTTGCCGCGCAGCACGCCGTCGCGGATATCGCCCTGGCTCTCCAGCGTGGTGGTGAAACGGTAATCGGGCCCGAGTTGCAGCAATGCCGCCAGCGCCGTCAGCACTTTTTGGGTACTGGCCGGCAGCGCCATCTGCTGAGAGTGATAATCGATCGTCGGCGCGCCGGCACCGATTTTCTGAACGACCAGGGCAAGGTTGGCCCCATCAGGCAGATATTGTGTGTACTCTTCAACCGGGGCCGCATTCGCATTCAGAACAAATGCGCAAGCCAATGCACTGACAATTCGTGAAAAACGCATAATCTCGGGATAACAGCTGGATAACGTGCCGTCATACTACGGTGCAATCAGGGAAAAAGTAAACGATGACCCTCAAGGAACTCTAGGCTAAAATGCGTATCAAAATGCAAAACCGATCTTGGCTTGGGCTCCGTTCCGAGTCAGGTTTCTTTTGTTTGTCGCCTGGAGGCGGGTGGCGGTATGCCAACCGTGTTTTCATACGAATACGTCAGGATGACGGTTATTTGAACAGGAAAGATTTAGAGGTATTTATACGATGAACCAAATTCCGATGACCTTGTTTGGCGCTGAAAAACTGCGCGAAGAGCTCGAATATCTGAAAAGCGTGCGCCGCCCGAAAATCATTGCGGACATCGCTGAGGCGCGCGAGCACGGCGATTTGAAAGAGAATGCCGAGTACCACGCCGCCCGCGAACAGCAGGGTTTCTGCGAAGGCCGCATTCAGGAAATCGAAGCCAAGCTGTCCAATGCTCAGGTGATCGATATCACCAAGATGCCGAACACCGGCCGAGTGATCTTCGGCGCCACCGTATCGGTGATGAATCTGGACAGTGAAGAAGAAGTGACTTACCGCATCGTTGGCGACGATGAGGCCGATTTCAAGAAAAATCTGATTTCGGTAAACTCGCCGATGGCGCGCGGCCTGATCGGCAAAGAGCAAGACGATGTGGTGGTGATCAAAACCCCTGGCGGCGACGTCGAGTATGAGATCCTGAAGGTTGAGTATCTCTGATCGAGGCCGTTGGTCATTAATGCGCCAACGTTTTGTAAAGATAGGAAAAAGGCCGCAAGCGGCCTTTTATCTTGGTCAGGCGCATGGCACCTTTTCGTTAACCTGATGGTTATTAACGCGGTAGACTGATCTTGCGCTCTTTCGACGGGCGGTAAAGAATAAGCGTACTGCCGATAACTTGCACATTGCAGGCGCCCGTTTCACGCACGATAGCATCGGCGATCAGGGTTTTGGTTTCGCGATCTTCAGCGGCGATTTTTACCTTGATCAGCTCGTGATGCTCCAGAGCCTGTTCAATTTCAGCCAGCACCCCTTCGGTAAGACCGTTATTGCCCAGCATCACCACCGGTTTTAACGGATGCGCCAGGCCTTTCAGGTGCTGTTTTTGTTTATTATTCAGATTCATTGTCTTTTTTGCTTAAGTTGGGATTGAAAACGGTACATTCTACCGCCATCTCATGTATATCACCAAATCGGTCTTCACCGGTGTGAGTCTACGTGAGCAGCGACCCTGACATAAGACTCTTTTTATGATAGTTGGAAAACGAGATGGCTAATAAAAAGCGTTCGGCTAGCTCCAGTCGCTGGTTACAAGAACACTTTAGCGATAAATATGTACAGCAGGCGCAGAAAAAGGGACTGCGTTCCCGCGCCTGGTTTAAACTTGATGAAATACAGCAGAGCGACAAACTGTTCAAACCGGGCATGACCGTGGTGGATCTCGGCGCCGCGCCGGGCGGCTGGTCGCAGTATGTGGTCACCCAAATCGGCGGTACCGGGCGCATCATCGCCTGTGATATTTTGCCAATGGATCCTATCGTTGGCGTCGATTTCCTTCAGGGCGATTTTCGTGATGAACTGGTGCTGAAGGCGCTGTTGGAACGAGTAGGCGAGAGTAAGGTTCAGGTGGTCATGTCCGATATGGCCCCGAATATGAGTGGCACCCCGGCGGTCGATATTCCAAGGTCGATGTATCTGGTGGAGTTGGCGCTGGATATGTGTCGGGATGTCCTCGCACCAGGCGGAAGTTTCCTGGTGAAGGTGTTCCAGGGAGATGGCTTTGACGAGTACCTACGGGAAATTCGCTCCCTGTTTACGAAGGTTAAGATTCGTAAGCCAGACGCTTCCCGCGCCCGTTCGCGCGAAGTGTACATTGTAGCGACAGGGCGCAAACTGTAGTACCCTAACGCTGTTTGTTAACACAGTTGTAAGATGAGGTTAATCCCTTGAGTGACATGGCGAAAAACCTAATTCTCTGGTTAGTCATCGCGGTAGTGTTGATGTCTGTATTCCAGAGCTTTGGGCCCAGCGAGTCGAATGGCCGTAGGGTGGATTACTCTACCTTCATGTCCGAACTGACCCAGGACCAGGTTCGCGAAGCGCGAATCAACGGACGTGAAATTAACGTTACCAAGAAAGACAGTAACAAATACACGACCTACATCCCTGTCAACGATCCTAAGTTGCTGGATACGTTGTTAACGAAGAATGTGAAAGTTGTCGGCGAGCCGCCTGAAGAGCCGAGCCTGCTGGCTTCTATCTTTATCTCCTGGTTCCCGATGCTGTTGCTGATCGGGGTCTGGATCTTCTTTATGCGGCAAATGCAGGGCGGCGGCGGCAAGGGCGCGATGTCCTTCGGCAAGAGCAAGGCCCGCATGCTGACGGAAGACCAGATCAAGACCACTTTCGCCGATGTCGCCGGTTGTGACGAAGCGAAAGAAGAGGTGAGCGAACTGGTGGAATACCTGCGCGAGCCGAGCCGTTTCCAGAAATTGGGCGGCAAGATCCCGAAAGGCGTGCTGATGGTTGGCCCACCGGGGACCGGTAAAACGCTGTTGGCGAAAGCGATCGCCGGCGAAGCGAAGGTGCCGTTCTTCACCATTTCCGGTTCCGACTTCGTCGAAATGTTCGTCGGTGTGGGTGCATCCCGCGTGCGCGACATGTTCGAGCAAGCGAAGAAAGCCGCGCCGTGCATCATCTTCATCGATGAAATCGACGCCGTCGGTCGCCAGCGTGGCGCCGGCCTGGGCGGCGGTCACGATGAGCGCGAACAGACCCTGAACCAGATGCTGGTTGAGATGGACGGTTTCGAAGGCAACGAAGGCATCATCGTCATCGCGGCCACCAACCGTCCGGACGTGCTTGACCCTGCGCTGCTGCGCCCGGGCCGTTTCGACCGTCAGGTCGTGGTCGGGCTGCCGGATGTGCGTGGCCGTGAGCAGATCCTGAAGGTGCACATGCGCCGCGTGCCGTTGGCGGCCGACATCGACGCCTCCGTCATTGCGCGCGGTACGCCGGGCTTCTCCGGTGCCGATCTGGCTAACCTGGTCAACGAAGCGGCGCTGTTCGCCGCCCGCGGCAACAAGCGCGTGGTGTCGATGGTGGAGTTCGAGAAAGCCAAAGACAAGATCATGATGGGTGCGGAACGCCGCTCCATGGTAATGACCGAAGCGCAGAAAGAGTCGACCGCGTATCACGAAGCGGGCCACGCCATCATTGGCCGCCTGGTTCCTGAACACGATCCGGTGCATAAGGTGACCATCATTCCTCGCGGCCGTGCGCTCGGCGTGACCTTCTTCCTGCCGGAAGGGGATGCGATCAGCGCCAGCCGTCAGAAGCTGGAGAGCCAAATCTCCACCCTGTACGGCGGCCGTCTGGCGGAAGAGATCATCTACGGGCCGGAGAAAGTCTCTACCGGTGCGTCGAACGACATCAAAGTGGCGACCTCCATCGCCCGCAACATGGTGACCCAGTGGGGCTTCTCCGAGAAGCTGGGGCCGCTGCTGTATGCGGAAGAAGAGGGCGAAGTGTTCCTGGGCCGTTCCGTGGCCAAGGCGAAGCACATGTCGGATGAAACCGCGCGCATCATCGACCAGGAAGTGAAGTCGCTGATCGAGCGTAACTATACGCGTGCTCGCTCGCTGCTGATGGAAAACATGGACATCCTGCACTCGATGAAGGATGCGCTGATGAAGTACGAAACCATCGATGCGCCGCAGATCGACGATCTGATGAACCGCAAAGACGTGCGTCCGCCGGCAGGTTGGGACGATGCGAACAAAGGCAACAGCTCCGACAACGGCGGCACCCCGAAAGCCCCGACGCCGGTAGATGAGCCGCGCACCCCAACGCCGGGCAACACCATGTCCGAACAGCTCGACAAGTAACTGTGGCTGTGTAATAACATCAAACCCCGGTACGCCGGGGTTTTTTTTTGCCCGGCGGGCAGTGAACCAGGCAACAGTAAGGTGGACCAACCATGCAGTTAACCGTGCGCGACATGACGCTCAATCTCTCCCATCCGCAGGTGATGGGTATCCTCAACGTGACGCCGGATTCGTTTTCCGACGGCGGCCGCCACAACACCCTGAACCAGGCATTGCTGCACGCGCATGCGCTGATTTCGGCCGGCGCCACGATGATCGATATCGGCGGCGAGTCGACAAGGCCGGGGGCGGCAGAGGTGAGTGAAGAGGAAGAATTGGAACGGGTCGTGCCGGTGGTGGAAGCGCTGGCGCAGCGTTTTGAAGTCTTTATCTCAGTCGATACCTCGAAAGCGGGCGTGATCCGCGAATCGGCACACGCCGGCGCACACCTGATCAACGACATCCGTTCGCTGCAGGAGCCGGGAGCCCTGGCGGCGGCGTCGGAAAGCGGCCTGCCTGTTTGCTTGATGCATATGCAAGGGCAGCCGCGCACCATGCAGCAGGCGCCGCACTACGACGATCTGATCGCCGACGTTCAGGCGTTTTTCGAGCACCATATTCGGCGCTGCAACGAGGCGGGGATAACAAATCAGAAATTGCTGCTCGACCCAGGCTTCGGTTTCGGTAAAAATTTGGCGCACAACTATCAGCTTCTGGCGCGGTTGTCGGAGTTTCATCGTTTCGGTTTGCCGCTATTGGTCGGCATGTCGCGTAAATCGATGATTGGGCAACTGCTGAACGTGCCGCCGGATCAACGGGTGATCGGCAGCGTTGCCTGCGCGGTGATCGCGGCGATGCAGGGCGCGCAGATTGTCAGAGTGCATGACGTTAAAGAAACCGTCGAGGCGATGCGTGTCGTCGAGGCAACACTTTCAGCTAAGGGACAGTAGAGACATGAGCGAGCGCAAATATTTTGGCACCGATGGCATCCGTGGCAAGGTCGGGGACAGCCCCATCACGCCGGACTTCGTGCTGAAGCTCGGCTGGGCGGCCGGTAAAGTGCTGGCGCGCCACGGTTCGCGCAAGATCATCATCGGTAAGGATACGCGCATCTCCGGCTATATGCTGGAGTCCGCGCTGGAAGCCGGCCTGGCGGCCGCAGGGCTGTCCGCCTCCTTCACCGGGCCGATGCCCACCCCGGCGGTGGCCTATCTGACGCGCACCTTCCGCGCAGAAGCGGGCATCGTCATTTCCGCTTCTCATAACCCGTTCTATGACAACGGCATCAAGTTCTTCTCGATCGACGGCGCCAAGCTGCCGGACAACGTCGAAGAAGCTATCGAAGCCGAGATGGAAAAGCCGCTGACCTGCGTGGAGTCCGCCGAGCTGGGTAAAGCCAGCCGCATCATCGACGCCGCCGGCCGCTATATCGAGTTCTGCAAAGGCACCTTCCCAAGCGAGCTGAGCCTGAAGGGGCTGAAAATCGTGGTCGACTGCGCCAACGGGGCGACCTACCACATCGCGCCGAGCGTGCTGCGCGAGCTGGGCGCCACGGTGATCGCCATCGGCGTTGAGCCGGACGGCATGAACATCAACGAAAAATGCGGCGCTACCGACGTGCGTCAGCTGCAGGAGCGCGTGCTGCAGGAAAAAGCGCACGTAGGCCTGGCGTTTGACGGCGACGGCGACCGCGTGATGATGGTGGATCACCTGGGCAACAAGGTGGACGGCGATCAGATCTTGTACATCATCGCCCGCGAAGGCCTGCGTCAGGGCCAGCTGCGCGGCGGTGCGGTCGGCACCTTGATGAGCAATATGGGGCTGGAGCTGGCGCTGAAACAGCTGGGTATTCCGTTCGCTCGCGCCAAAGTGGGCGACCGCTACGTGCTGGAAAAACTGCAGGAACTGGGCTGGCGTATCGGTGCGGAAAACTCCGGCCATGTGATCCTGCTGGACAAAACCACCACCGGTGACGGCATCGTGGCCGGGCTGCAGGTGCTGACCGCCATGGTGCGCAACCACATGAGCCTGCACGACCTGTGCAGCGGCATGAAGCTGCTGCCGCAAATCCTGGTCAACGTGCGCTTCGCCGGCGATCACAATCCGCTGGAGTCCGACGCGGTGCGCAAGGTCACCGAGCAGGTAGAGGCCGAGTTGGCCGGCCGCGGCCGGGTGCTGCTGCGCAAATCGGGCACCGAGCCGCTGATCCGCGTAATGGTGGAAGGCGAGGACGAGCAGCAGGTGACCGCGCTGGCGCATCGCATCGCCGACGCGGTGAAATCCGCCGGTTAAAACAGACAGTTAGCCATCGGGCTCGGCACAGCTGAGCCCGAATAGGCGATTGTTGGCGTTTTTTTCCGCAAACGCGCCGGCGGCTGCAAATTGCCCTTGCGCGGGTTGGCGGCTTTGGTTAGTATTCACACCCGCTTCAGTAGGCAGTTTATAAAAACGCCTGCTTGATGAGTGTGAAGCATTTGGCATGCGGTGAGGCCGCAAGGATACGGGTACTACTATGTACGAAGCTCTTCTGGTAATTTTCCTGCTGATTTCAATCGGGCTGGTTGCTCTGATTATGTTGCAGCAAGGTAAAGGCGCTGATATGGGAGCCTCTTTCGGAGCAGGTGCATCAGGCACATTGTTCGGTTCGAGTGGTTCCGGTAACTTTATGACCCGCATGACTGCTGTGCTGGCGACGCTGTTCTTCGTCATCAGCCTGATTCTGGGCAACCTCAGCAGCAACCAAAGCAAGAAAGGCAGCGAGTGGGAAAACCTGGGTCAGCCAGTGAAAACTGAGCAGACAACCGCGCCGGCAGCACCTGCCAAGCCGAGCAGCGATATCCCGCAGTAAGCCGAAAAAGTTTGTAAACGGTGGTTGTGAACTCGAAAGAACAACGGCCGTTAGCAGTAAGAATCAGTACCGAGGTGGTGGAATTGGTAGACACGCTACCTTGAGGTGGTAGTGCCCTAACGGGCTTGTGGGTTCGAGTCCCATCCTCGGTACCAAATCCCAGAGATAACTTGCAATTTTGCGATTATCGGCGTAGTATTTGCCACGTTTTCGGACGCGGGGTGGAGCAGCCTGGTAGCTCGTCGGGCTCATAACCCGAAGGTCGTCGGTTCAAATCCGGCCCCCGCAACCACTTTCCTTTAAGTGTTTATTTTCAAATACACTTTTCGATTGAAATCCGCTTTTCTCGATCAACATTTGAAAATGACACTTGCTCGAAAGTTGTACCGAGGCCGCCTAGCGGCAAACAGGGTCCAGTTGCATAAAGCCCCGATTTTTCGGGGTTTTTTGTTATTTGGCAACAGAATCACTGGGCTATTTAGCCCTTTTTTTATGTCTTGGGGGTGGGCTTGTCCACATTAGAGCAACAGTTAACAGAGATGCTTTCGGCACCCGTAGAAGCGTTGGGCTTTGAGCTTGTAGGCATCGAATTCATTCGTGCGCGCCAATCGACGCTCCGCATCTATATTGATAGTGATAACGGCATCAATGTTGATGATTGCGCTGATGTCAGCCACCAGGTCAGCGCTGTATTGGACGTCGAAGATCCAATCACGGTCGCTTACAACTTGGAAGTCTCCTCTCCTGGCCTTGATCGCCCGATGTTCACCGCTGAGCACTATACGCGTTTCCTCGGTGAAGAAGTCAGCCTGGTCCTGCGCATGGCGGTACAAAACCGTCGCAAGTGGCAGGGTATTATCAAGTCTGTCGAAGGCGAGATGATCACGGTTACTGTGGAAGGGAAAGATGAAGTGTTCGCGCTGAGCAACATCCAGAAAGCGAACCTGGTACCCCACTTTTAAAGTTTGGAAGAGGCAACTAGGATGAACAAAGAGATTCTGGCTGTTGTTGAAGCAGTTTCCAATGAAAAATCCCTTCCGCGCGAGAAGATTTTCGAAGCGCTGGAAACTGCATTAGCCACCGCAACCAAGAAAAAATACGAGCAGGAAATCGACGTGCGCGTCAGCATTGACCGCAGAACAGGCGATTTCGATACCTTCCGCCGTTGGGTCGCCGTAGACGAAGTGACGCAGCCAACGCGTGAAATCACGCTGGAAGCCGCTCAGTTTGAGGATCCGAGCATCGAGCTCGGCGGCTACGTCGAAGATCAGATCGAATCCGTGACCTTTGACCGTATCACCACCCAAACCGCCAAGCAGGTTATCGTGCAGAAAGTGCGCGAAGCCGAGCGTGCGATGGTGGTTGACGCTTTCCGTGAACACGAAGGTGAGATCGTCACCGGCGTGGTGAAGAAAGTGAACCGTGACAGCATCGCGCTGGATCTGGGCAACAACGCCGAAGCGGTGATTGGCCGTGAAGACATGCTGCCGCGCGAAAACTTCCGTCCGGGCGACCGCATTCGCGGCGTACTGTACGCCGTGCGTCCTGAAGCTCGCGGCGCGCAGCTGTTCGTCAGCCGTTCCAGCTCGGAAATGCTGAAAGAACTGTTCCGCATCGAAGTGCCGGAAATCGGCGAAGAAGTGATTGAAATTAAAGCGGCAGCCCGCGATCCTGGCTCCCGCGCGAAAATTGCAGTGAAAACCAACGACAAGCGCATCGACCCGGTCGGCGCCTGCGTAGGTATGCGCGGTGCGCGCGTTCAGGCCGTGTCGAGCGAGCTCGGCGGCGAACGCATCGACATCATCCTGTGGGATGATAACCCAGCGCAATTCGTCATCAACGCCATGGCGCCGGCCGACGTCGCGTCGATCGTGGTAGACGAAGATAACTGCACCATGGATATCGCCGTTGAAGCCAGCAACCTGGCGCAGGCGATCGGCCGTAACGGCCAAAACGTGCGTTTGGCTTCCCAGCTGCTGAAACAACACCGCGGCGACGATCGTTGGGAACTGAACGTGATGACGGCGGACGACCTGCAGGCCAAGCACCAGGCCGAGGCTCATGCCGCTATTGATACCTTCACCAAGTATCTTGATATCGACGAAGATTTCGCCACCGTACTGGTTGAAGAAGGCTTCTCCACGCTGGAAGAGCTGGCCTACGTGCCGATCAAAGAGCTGTTGGAAATCGACGGTCTGGATGAAGATACGGTTGAAGCATTGCGCGAACGCGCCAAAGCTGCATTGACCACGCTGGCCCTGGCACAAGAAGAAAGCCTGGGCGACAACAAACCGGCCGACGATTTGCTCAACCTGCCGGGTCTTGAGCGCAGCATGGCCTTTAAACTGGCCGCGCGTGGGGTTTGTACGCTGGAAGATCTTGCCGAGCAGGGTGTTGACGATCTGGCTGATATTGAAGGGCTTAGCGACGAGCAAGCCGGCGAGCTGATCATGGCTGCACGCAATATCTGTTGGTTTGGCGACAACGCGTAATAACTGTAGCAGGAAGGAACAGCATGACGACAGATGTAACCGTAAAATCGCTGGCAGCAGAGATTCAGACTCCGGTTGATCGCCTGGTACAGCAGTTTGCTGATGCAGGGATCAACAAGTCCGAGTCGGACTCTGTTACCCAGCAAGAAAAAGAAACATTGCTGGCGCACCTGAACCGTGAACACGGCAGCGCGCCAGGTAAACTCACTTTGCAGCGCAAAACGCGCAGCACCTTGAATATCCCGAGCACCGGCGGTAAAAGTAAATCGGTGCAAATTGAGGTCCGCAAGAAACGCACTTATGTAAATCGCGATACGCAGGAAGCCCAGTTGGCTGAAGCGGCAGAGCAGGCACAGCGTGAAGCGGAAGAGCAGGCACGGCGCGAAGCGGAAGAGCTCGCAAAACGCGAAGCGGAAGCGAAGCGCGCAGCCGAAGAGCAAGCCAAACGTGAGGCCGCGGAGATTGCTAAGCGTAATTCAGCGGAAAAAGAAAAAGTGACCAATCAACATACCGACGAAATGACCAAGCCAGCTCAGGCGGAAAAAGCACGCCGTGAAGCCGAAGCCGCTGAACTGAAACGCAAAGCGGAAGAGGAAGTGCGCCGCAAGGTTGAAGAGGAAGCCAAGCGCGTGGCGGAAGAAGCCCGTCGCATGGCCGAAGAGAACGGCGAGAAGTGGGCCCAGGCAGACGCGGCAAGCGCCGCGGTTGAAAGCGCCGACTATCACGTGACCACCTCTCAGCACGCCCGTGCCGCGGAAGACGAAAACGACGCCAAAGTTGAAGGCGATCGTCGCAGCCGCACCCGCGGCGGCAAAGCCACCAAGCAGAAGAAAGGCAACAAGCTGTCCGAATCCAAAGCGGATCGCGAAGAAGCGCGTGCCGTTACCCGTGGCGGTAAAGGCAAACGCAAGCCTAGCGCTCTGCAGCAGGGCTTCAACAAGCCGGCGCAGGTGGTTAACCGTGACGTGGTGATCGGCGAAACCATCACCGTGGCCGAGCTGGCCAACAAGATGGCGGTAAAAGGTTCTCAGGTCATCAAAGTGATGATGAAGCTGGGCGCCATGGCCACCATCAACCAGGTTATCGACCAGGAAACCGCACAGCTGGTTGCCGAAGAGATGGGCCACAAAGTTATCCTGCGTCGTGAAAACGAGCTGGAAGAAGCGCTGATGAGCGACCGTGATACGGGCGCTGCGGCCGAGCCGCGCGCGCCGGTCGTGACCATCATGGGCCACGTTGACCACGGTAAAACCTCTCTGCTGGACTACATCCGCTCCACCAAAGTGGCGGCGGGCGAAGCCGGCGGCATTACCCAGCACATCGGTGCCTACCACGTAGAAACCGAGAACGGCATGATCACCTTCCTGGATACCCCGGGCCACGCCGCGTTTACCTCGATGCGTGCTCGCGGTGCTCAGGCGACTGACATCGTGGTGCTGGTAGTGGCAGCCGACGACGGCGTGATGCCACAGACCATCGAAGCTATCCAGCACGCGAAAGCGGCGCAGGTGCCGTTGGTGGTTGCGGTGAACAAAATCGACAAGCCGGAAGCCGATCCGGACCGCGTTAAGCAGGAGCTGTCTCAGTATGGCGTTATGCCGGAAGAGTGGGGCGGCGAAGCGCAGTTCGTCCACGTGTCCGCGAAAGCCGGTACCGGTATCGACGAACTGCTGCAGGCTATCCTGCTGCAGGCCGAAGTTCTGGAACTGAAAGCGGTTCGCAGCGGCATGGCGAGCGGCGTGGTGATCGAGTCCTTCCTGGATAAAGGCCGTGGCCCTGTGGCTACCGTGCTGGTTCAGGAAGGTACGCTGAACAAGGGCGATATCGTCCTGTGCGGCTTCGAATACGGCCGTGTGCGTGCGATGCGTGACGAGCTGGGCCGTGACGTGACCTCCGCCGGTCCGTCTATCCCTGTGGAAATCCTGGGTCTGTCCAGCGTGCCTGCAGCGGGTGACGAAGCGACCGTGGTGCGCGATGAGAAGAAAGCGCGTGAAGTGGCGCTGTACCGTCAGGGCAAGTTCCGCGAAGTCAAACTGGCGCGTCAGCAGAAGTCCAAGCTGGAAAACATGTTCGCCAACATGACCGACGGCGAAGTGTCCGAGCTGAACATCGTACTGAAGTCCGACGTACAGGGTTCTTGCGAAGCGATCAGCGACTCGCTGCTGAAACTCTCCACCGACGAAGTGAAGGTGAAGATTGTCGGCTCCGGCGTAGGTGGTATCACCGAAACCGACGCGACGCTGGCTGCGGCTTCCAACGCCATCATCCTGGGCTTCAACGTGCGTGCCGACGCTTCTGCGCGCCGCGTGATCGAAGCGGAAAGCCTGGATCTGCGTTACTACTCCGTGATCTATAACCTGATCGACGAAGTGAAGCAGGCGATGAGCGGTATGCTGGCGCCGGAATACAAGCAGCAGATCATCGGCCTGGCCGAAGTGCGTGACGTGTTCAAATCGCCTAAGTTCGGCGCTATCGCTGGCTGTATGGTTACCGAAGGGACCATCAAGCGTCACAACCCAATCCGCGTACTGCGCGACAACGTGGTTATCTATGAAGGCGAGCTGGAATCCCTGCGTCGCTTCAAAGATGACGTTAACGAAGTCCGTAACGGCATGGAATGTGGTATCGGCGTTAAGAACTATAACGACGTGCGCGTCGGCGACATGATCGAAGTGTTCGAAATCATTGAGATCCAACGCTCCATCGCTTAACGATTGCACATCTGCTTATATCTGTTTACGGGGGGCCTTGTGCCCCCCGATTTGTCTGGAGAATCCAAAATGGCAAAAGAATTCAGCCGCGGCCAACGCGTGGCGCAAGAGATGCAGAAAGAGATTGCGATCATTCTGCAGCGTGAAGTGAAAGATCCGCGCGTCGGCATGGCGACCGTTTCCGGCGTAGAAGTGTCTCGTGACCTGGCGTATGCCAAGGTTTACGTCACCTTTCTGAACGTACTGACAGAGAACCACGATCCGGATCTGGTCACCAATGGCATTAAAGCGTTGCAGGACGCTTCCGGTTATATCCGCACCCTGCTGGGCAAAGCGATGCGCCTGCGCGTGGTGCCGGAGCTGACCTTCGCTTACGACAACTCCCTGGTGGAAGGCATGCGCATGTCCAATCTGGTGACCAACGTGGTGAAGAACGACGCCGAGCGCCGTTCCGCCTCAGGCGATGACAAGGAGGATTAATGAGTCGCCCTCGTCGCCGCGGCCGTGATATCCACGGCGTGCTGTTGCTGGACAAGCCGCAGGGTTTGTCGTCCAACGATGCGCTGCAAAAAGTAAAACGCCTGTACAACGCCAACCGGGCGGGCCATACCGGCGCGCTCGATCCGCTGGCGACCGGCATGCTGCCTATCTGCCTGGGCGAAGCGACCAAGTTTTCGCAATACCTGCTCGATTCCGACAAGCGCTATCGGGTGATCGCCAAGCTGGGACAGCGTACCGATACCTCCGACGCCGACGGCCAGATCGTGCAGGAGCGCCCGGTGAACTTCACCCAGGCGCAGCTCGACGCGGCGCTGGACACCTTCCGCGGCGATATCCAGCAGGTGCCGTCGATGTATTCGGCGCTGAAATACCAGGGCAAGAAACTCTACGAGTATGCGCGTCAGGGCATTGAAGTGCCGCGCGAAGCGCGCAGCATCACGGTGTACGAGCTGCAGTTTATCCGTTGGGAAGGGGATGAGCTGGAGCTGGAGATCCACTGCTCGAAAGGCACCTACATCCGCACCATCACCGACGATCTCGGCGAGCTGCTGGGCTGCGGCGCGCACGTGATCTATCTGCGCCGCCTGCAGGTGGCGACTTATCCGATCGCGCGCATGGTGACGCTGGAACAGCTGAACGCCCTGCTGGAGCAAGCGCAGGAACAAGCGATCGCTCCCGGCGAGCTGCTCGATCCGCTGCTGATGCCGATGGACAGCCCGGTTGAGAACTATCCGGAAGTGAATTTGCTGCCGGTGGTGGCGGGCTACGTCAAGCAGGGGCAACCGGTGCAAGTGGCCGGCGCGCCGGCTTCTGGCCTGGTGCGCATCACAGAGGGTGAAGAGCGAAAATTCATCGGCGTTGGCGACATCGCCGAGGATGGTCGCGTGGCGCCGCGCCGCCTGGTGGTCGAGCATTTCGACTGACGGCGGGGCTCTGCGTCGCCTTGCGATCGCACTGCGCTAAGAGTAGAATGGCGCAGCTTATGCATTGGGTTGCTGAATTAGAGATCGGCGCCTGTTTTTATTATCTATAATCTGGAGTATTACAATGTCTCTAAGTGTTGAAGCTAAAGCTCAAATCGTAGCTGATTTCGGTCGTGGTACTAACGACAGCGGTTCTACCGAAGTTCAGGTTGCCCTGCTGACTGCGCAGATCAACCATCTGCAAGGCCACTTCTCCGAGCACAAAAAAGATCACCACAGCCGTCGTGGTCTGCTGCGTATGGTTTCTCAGCGTCGTAAGCTGCTGGACTACCTGAAGCGTAAAGATGTAGCACGTTACACCAGCCTGATCGAGCGTCTGGGTCTGCGTCGCTAATCTAGCAAGTTTCAGTGGAAAGGGGCCTATTTTGGCCCCTTTCTTCTAGGAAGCATAAGCAAATCAGGTTAATGTATTACTGATGTTTCCAAACAGGTTCTTCCGTTACAGAGGTTCGCGCGGCTAATGAGAGGCTTTATCTCCCGCCTGAGATAAGGATTGTCATTAGTCGCGAGGATGTAGTGAGAAGGCAAATCGAGTCACAGGCGTGTCGAGTCGTCAATGCGATTGCGCGCCGCTAATCAAGGATATAATTTTGCTGACACCGATCATTCGCAAATTCCAGTATGGCCAGCATACCGTCACCATCGAAACCGGTATGATGGCTCGTCAGGCCACCGCCGCCGTTATGGTGAGCATGGATGACACCGCCGTATTCGTTACCGTCGTTGGCCAGAAAAAAGCCAAGCCGGGCCAGAGCTTCTTCCCGCTGACCGTTAACTACCAAGAGCGTACCTACGCCGCCGGCCGCATCCCGGGCAGCTTCTTCCGTCGCGAAGGCCGTCCGAGCGAAGGCGAGACCCTGACTTCTCGTCTGATCGACCGTCCGATCCGTCCACTGTTCCCGGACAACTTCCTGAACGAAGTTCAGGTGATCGCGACCGTGGTTTCCGTTAACCCGCAGGTGAACCCGGACATCGTTGCGATGATCGGTGCCTCCGCAGCCCTGAGCCTGTCCGGTATTCCGTTCAACGGCCCAATCGGCGCCGCGCGCGTGGGTTACATCAACGATCAGTACGTGCTGAACCCGACGACCGATGAGCTGAAAGAAAGCCGTCTGGATCTGGTGGTTGCCGGTACCGCCGGCGCGGTGCTGATGGTGGAATCCGAAGCGGACGTGCTGAGCGAAGATCAGATGCTGGGCGCCGTGGTGTTCGGCCACGACCAGCAGCAAGTGGTTATCGAAAACATCAACGCGCTGGTTGCCGAAGCCGGCAAACCGAAGTGGGATTGGCAGGCGCCTGCGGTCAACGAAGCGCTGCAAGCGCGCGTGGCTGAACTGGCCGAAGCTCGCCTGGGCGATGCTTACCACATCACCGAAAAACAAGAGCGTTACGCTCAGGTTGACGCGATCAAAGACAGCGTTGTTGAAACCCTGCTGGCGCAGGACGAAACGCTGGACGCCGGCGAAATCCAGGACATCCTGGGTAACCTGGAGAAAAACGTGGTGCGCAGCCGCGTACTGCGTGGCGAGCCGCGTATCGACGGCCGTGAAAAAGACATGATCCGTGGCCTGGACGTGCGCACCGGCGTACTGCCGCGCACCCACGGTTCCGCGCTGTTCACCCGTGGCGAAACTCAGGCGCTGGTTACCGCGACCCTGGGCACCGCGCGCGATGCGCAGAACCTGGACGAGCTGATGGGCGAGAAGACCGACAGCTTCCTGTTCCACTACAACTTCCCTCCGTACTCCGTGGGCGAAACCGGCATGGTCGGTTCTCCTAAGCGTCGTGAAATCGGTCACGGTCGCCTGGCGAAACGCGGCGTATTGGCTATGATGCCTAAACCGGAAGATTTCCCGTACACCGTTCGCGTGGTGTCTGAAATCACCGAATCCAACGGTTCTTCTTCCATGGCTTCCGTGTGCGGCGCGTCTCTGGCGCTGATGGACGCCGGTGTGCCAATCAAGGCTGCCGTTGCGGGTATCGCGATGGGCCTGGTGAAAGAAGCCGACAACTTTGTGGTTCTGTCCGACATTCTGGGTGACGAAGATCACCTGGGCGACATGGACTTCAAAGTGGCCGGTAGCCGCGACGGTATCACCGCGCTGCAGATGGACATCAAAATCGAAGGCATCACCCGCGAAATCATGCAGGTGGCTCTGAACCAGGCCAAGGGCGCGCGTCTGCACATCCTGGGCGTGATGGAACAGGCTATCAGCACCCCGCGCGGCGATATCTCCGAATTCGCACCGCGTATTCATACTATCCGCATCAACCCGGATAAGATTAAAGACGTGATCGGTAAGGGCGGTTCCGTTATCCGTGCGCTGACCGAAGAGACTGGCACTACCATCGAAATCGAAGATGATGGTACAGTTAAAATCGCTGCGACCGACGGGGAGAAGGCGAAATTCGCTATCCGTCGTATCGAAGAGATCACGGCAGAGATCGAAGTGGGCCGTATCTACCAGGGTAAAGTGACCCGTATCGTTGATTTCGGCGCATTCGTCGCTATCGGCGGTGGTAAAGAAGGTCTGGTACACATTTCTCAGATCGCCGACAAGCGCGTCGAGAAAGTGACCGACTATCTGCAGATGGGTCAGGAAGTGCCGGTTAAGGTACTGGAAGTTGACCGTCAGGGCCGCGTGCGTCTGAGCATCAAAGAAGCGATGGCGCCGGAAGCGGGTTCACCTGCGCCTGAAGCAGAATAACTGTATAGATAGTTTTACAGCTCCCCGCCACGGGGTTGGGAGCTGTTCGTATCGCGCGGGTAGGATGCCCGCGTTTTAGCAAACGGAGGACAGGACGTTCATCCAATGTTTGTCTTCGGGAGTGGGAAATGAAGCCTTTCTTGCGCTGGTGTTACGTTGCGACAGCACTCATGCTGGCAGGATGCAGCAACCATGATTGGCGTAAAGACGAAGTTTTGGCAATCCCGTTGCAGCCAACGTTGCAGCAGGAAGTGATCCTGGCGCGCATGGAACAAATTCTTGCCAGCCGGGCACTGACGGATGACGAACGCGCACAGCTTTTATATGAGCGCGGTGTGCTGTATGATAGCCTCGGGTTACGTGCATTAGCGCGCAATGATTTCTCGCAGGCGCTGGCGATACGTCCCGACATGCCGGAAGTTTTCAACTACCTGGGCATTTACTTAACGCAGGCAGGCAATTTTGATGCTGCCTATGAAGCGTTTGATTCTGTACTAGAGCTTGATCCAACTTACAATTACGCGCGTTTAAACCGGGGCATCGCACTGTATTATGGCGGCCGCTTCCCGTTGGCGCAGGATGATCTGCAGGCGTTTTATCAAGACGACCCAAACGATCCCTTCCGTTCGTTATGGCTGTATCTGGTGGAGCGAGAAATCGATCCCAAGAAGGCCGAGGTAGCGCTTCAGCAGCGCTATGACAAAGCGGACAGAGGGCAATGGGGATGGAATATTGTCGAATTCTACCTGGGCAAGATCAGCGAAAAAACGCTGATGGAACGCCTCAAGGCAGATGCAACGGATAACACTTCGCTCGCTGAGCATCTCAGTGAAACTGACTTCTATTTGGGTAAACACTACCTGAGTCTGGGGGACAAGGACACCGCTTCGGCGCTGTTCAAACTGACGGTGGCTAACAACGTTCACAACTTCGTTGAGCACCGCTATGCATTGTTGGAATTGGCGCTTTTGGGCCAAGAGCAAGACGACCTATCGGAATCGGACCAGCAATAGCTGACGAACACCTATCAGCCTGATGAACATTGGTTTTTAACCAAAGTTATCGCCTTCACGGGCGAGGGCTTTTTTGTTCGTTTTATAATCTAATTTGAGCCGGTTCACACTTTTCAATGAAAATGACTGAAAATTTTCTCGACGAGTTATGTAGACTGGCTGCCATTATTAATGAGGCACGTGTACATGACGACTGAGTTTGAAACCTCTTTTGCTGATCTGGGGCTGTCTGCTCCAATCATTTCCGCCCTGAACGATCTGGGCTATGAAAAACCATCTCCGATCCAGGCTGAGTGTATTCCTCACCTGTTGAACGGCCGCGACGTGCTGGGCATGGCACAGACCGGTAGTGGTAAAACTGCAGCGTTCTCGCTGCCGCTGCTGCACAACCTGCAGGCAGACCTGAAAGCACCTCAGATCCTGGTGCTGGCACCGACCCGCGAACTGGCGGTTCAGGTTGCCGAAGCGATGACCGATTTCTCCAAACACATGAACGGCGTCAACGTGGTAGCCCTGTACGGCGGCCAGCGTTACGACGTGCAGCTGCGCGCTCTGCGCCAGGGCCCGCAAATCGTTGTGGGTACCCCAGGCCGCCTGCTGGACCACCTGAAACGCGGCACCCTGAGCCTCTCTAACCTGAGCGGTCTGGTGCTGGATGAAGCCGACGAAATGCTGCGCATGGGCTTTATCGAAGACGTAGAAACCATCATGGCTGAGATCCCGGCTGAACATCAGACCGCGCTGTTCTCCGCCACCATGCCGGAAGCGATCCGTCGCATCACCCGCCGCTTTATGAAAGAGCCGCAGGAAGTGCGCATCCAGTCCAGCGTGACCACCCGTCCGGACATCAGCCAGAGCTACTGGTCGGTGTACGGCATGCGTAAAAACGAAGCGCTGGTGCGTTTCCTGGAAGCCGAAGACTTTGACGCGGCGATCATCTTCGTTCGTACCAAGAACGCGACCCTGGAAGTGGCCGAAGCGCTGGAGCGCAGCGGTTACAGCAGCGCCGCGCTGAACGGCGACATGAACCAGGCACTGCGTGAGCAGACCCTGGAGCGCCTGAAAGACGGTCGTCTGGATATCCTGATCGCGACCGACGTTGCGGCCCGCGGCCTGGACGTTGAGCGCATCAGCCTGGTTGTCAACTACGACATCCCGATGGACTCCGAGTCTTACGTTCACCGTATCGGCCGTACCGGTCGTGCGGGCCGCGCCGGCCGCGCGCTGCTGTTCGTGGAAAACCGCGAACGCCGCCTGCTGCGCAACATTGAACGCACCATGAAGCTGACCATCCCGGAAGTGGAACTGCCGAACGCAGAACTGCTGGGCGAGCGCCGTCTGGCCAAGTTCGCCGCAAAAGTTCAGCAGCAGCTGGAAAGCAGCGATCTGGATCTGTACCGCGCACTGCTGACCAAACTGCAGCCGGAAGAAGAGCTGGATATGGAAACCCTGGCCGCAGCGCTGCTGAAAATGGCACAGGGCGAACGTCCGCTGATCCTGCCGCCGGATCCGGTCTTCAAGCCGCGTCAGCGCCGCGAGTTCAACGACCGTGACGATCGTCGCGGTGACCGTGGCGATCGCCGCGACAGCCGTGACGGCGATCGTCCGCGTCGCGAACGTCGTGACGTTGGCGAAATGCAGCTGTACCGCATCGAAGTGGGCCGTGACGATGGCGTAGAAGTGCGTCACATCGTTGGCGCTATCGCTAACGAAGGCGACATCAGCAGCCGTTACATCGGTAACATCAAGCTGTTCGCGTCCCACTCCACCATCGAGCTGCCAAAAGGTATGCCGGGCGAGATCCTGAATCACTTCACTCGCACCCGCATCCTGAACAAGCCGATGAACATGCAGTTGCTGGGCGATGCACAGCCGTTCGAACGCCGCGAGCGTCGTGACGGTGGCAACGGTGGCGAGCGTCGCGGCAACGGGCGTCCGTTCAACGGCGAACGTCGCGAAGGCGGCCCACGTCGTTCCTTCGGTGAACGTCGTGAAGGCGGCAACGGCGGCGAGCGTCGTGGCGGTAACTACAACCGTGACGGCAAACCGGCCCCACGCCGTGATGACGGCGCACCTGCTGCACCACGCCGTCGTTTCGGCGACGCGTAATCGCTGATTCACTGTTCGCGGTGAAACGCTCTGAAAAACCAGCCTGCGGGCTGGTTTTTTTATGCCTGAAAGTTGCCGTCAAACGTTCCTGAATGGCGTATCATTCATAAGGTTTTTTCTTACGGATGATATGCACGGGAGATGCCATGAGTTGGCAGCAGTTCAAATCTCAATACCTGGTGCGCTTTTGGGCGCCGCTGCCGGCGGTGATCGCCGCCGGGATCCTTTCTACCTACTACTTTGGCATGACCGGTACCTTCTGGGCGGTGACCGGTGAGTTCACTCGCTGGGGCGGCCATGTGCTGCAGTGGTTCGGCCTGCACCCCGAGCAGTGGGGCTATTTCAAGGTTATCGGCCTGCAGGGCACGCCGCTGGAGCGCATCGACGGGCGCATGATTATCGGCATGTTCGCCGGCTGCATCGCCGCCGCGCTGTGGGCCAACAACATCAAGCTGCGCCAGCCGCAGCACCGCATTCGCATCGTGCAGGCGCTGCTGGGCGGCATTATCGCCGGCTTCGGCGCGCGCCTGGCGATGGGTTGCAATCTGGCGGCATTCTTCACCGGCATTCCTCAGTTTTCGCTGCACGCCTGGTTCTTCGCGCTGGCGACCGCCGCAGGTTCGTACTTCGGCGCCAAATTCACGCTGCTGCCGATGTTCCGCATTCCGGTTAAATTGCAAAAGGTGAAGGCCGCCGCGCCGCTGACGCAGAAGCCTGAGCAGGCGCGCCGCCGCTTCCGGCTGGGCATGGCGGTCTTCGGCCTGGCGGTGGCCTGGTCGCTGTGGACGCTGTTCGATGCGCCGAAGCTCGGTATCGCCATGCTGTTCGGCATCGGCTTCGGTCTGCTGATCGAACGCGCGCAGATCTGCTTCACCTCGGCGTTCCGCGATCTGTGGATCACCGGCCGCACCCACATGGCGAAAGCCATCATCATCGGCATGGCGGTGAGCGCCATCGGCATCTTCAGCTACGTGCAGCTCGGCGTGGCGCCGAAAATCATGTGGGCCGGCCCGAATGCGGTGCTGGGCGGATTGCTGTTCGGCTTCGGCATCGTGCTGGCCGGCGGTTGCGAGACCGGCTGGATGTACCGTGCGGTGGAAGGGCAGGTGCACTACTGGTGGGTGGGGCTGGGCAACATCATCGGCGCCACGCTGCTGGCCTATTACTGGGACGATCTGGCGCCGGCGCTGGCGACCGACTACGACAAGATCAACCTGCTCGACACCTTCGGCCCGATCGGCGGCCTGCTGGTGACCTACCTGCTGCTGGCGCTGGCCTTCGCCGCCATGCTGTGGTGGGAGAAACGCTTTTTCCGCGCCCGGCCTGAGGCGCAGGTGGTGAATTTGAGGAGCCTGCCATGAAAGAGAAGACGATAGTGCCGGACTACCGGCTGGACATGCTGGGCGAGCCTTGCCCGTACCCGGCGGTGGCGACGCTGGAGGCGATGCCGCAGCTGAAGCCGGGGGAAATCCTGGAGGTGATCAGCGATTGCCCGCAGTCGATCAACAACATCCCGCTCGACGCGCGCAACCACGGCTACAAGGTGCTGGATATCCAGCAGGACGGGCCGACCATCCGCTATCTGATCCAGCGTTAACGCCGAGGCGGTGGGGTTCCCCACCGCCTTTTCGCGTTTTATCCCTTCACGATGTCGCCTTTCACTCCGGCAACAATCTCGAACGAACGCAGCCGCGCCTGATGATCGAAGATCTGGCCGTTGACCATGATCTCGTCGGCATCGGTTTCACGCAGCAGCGTTTGCAGCCCGTGGCGCACGGTTTTTTCATCGCCGACGATCGACATCCGCAGCGCCTGCTCGACGCCGTATTGCTCACCGGCGGTCCACAGCGCGTGGATGTTATCCACCGGCGGCGGCAGCGGGCCGGGCGACCCGCGGCGCAGGTTGATGAATTGTTGCTGCATCGAGCTGAACAGGAAGCGCGCATCGCTATCGCTGTCGGCGGCGATCACGTTGACGCACACCATGGCGTGCGGTTGCGCCAGCTGTTTGGACGGTTTGAAGTTTTCGCGGTACAGCTGCAGCGCCTGGAACAGCATATCCGGGGCGAAGTGCGAGGCGAAGGCGAACGGCAGGCCAAGCTGCGCCGCCAGCTGCGCGCTGTAGAGGCTGGAGCCGAGCAGCCAGAGCGGCACGTGCAGCCCCTGGCCCGGCACCGCCTGCACCGGCTGGCCGGGCTGCGCGTCGCAGAAGTAGTTTTGCAACTCCTGCACGTCGCGCGGGAAGGTATCCACATCGCCGGACAGGTGGCGGCGCAGCGCCATCATGGTGCGCTGATCGGTGCCGGGCGCGCGGCCCAGCCCCAGATCGATGCGGCCGGGGTAGAGCGACTCCAGCGTGCCGAACTGCTCGGCGATCACCAGCGGTGCATGGTTCGGCAGCATCACGCCGCCGGAGCCGAGGCGAATGCTCTGGGTGCCGGCGGCCAGATAGCCCAGCAGCACCGAGGTGGCGGCGCTGCCGATGCCGGTCATGTTGTGGTGCTCGGCCAGCCAGTAGCGCCGGTAGCCCCAGCGTTCGGCGTGCTGCGCCAAATCCAGCGAACAGTGGAAAGCGTCGCGCGCTTTGGCCCCTTGCGGGATTGGCGATAAATCCAGTACCGACAGCGGTACGGCAGTGTTTTCAGTCATGGCATCGTCCATCAGAGAGTGGATCGCTTAAAGGGCGATTGCAGGAATCTGCATACCAAAAAGCCGAAAATGATGCTTTTTAGTGTTAAAAGCATAATCCAATTTATAGTTATAAAAGAGGAGATATGTGCTTGTGATATCCTCATGAGAGCAATGGTGTTTTTTGGAGCAATTTAAGACATGGAAATGATGATCCCCGCCCGCCGCTTACCGTTCCGGGAGCCGACATAATGAAAAAAAAGACGCTGTTTACCCTGTTGCTGATGATGGTGGCGATCGCATTGGCGGTCCTGTTCCGCGCGCACAATCAGGATCTGTTACTGCAGGGTGAAGTGGACGCTCCCGAAGTGATCGTCGCTTCCAAGGCGAAAGGCCGGGTGGTTGAACGCCTGATCGAACGCGGCGACGACGTGAAAAGCGGCCAGCTGATTATCCAGCTCGACAGCCCCGAACTGATGGCGCAGCTGCGTTCCGCGCAGGCCACGCGCGACGAGGCCAAGGCGCAGCTCGATCAGTCGCTGCACGGCACCCGTGAAGAGAGCATCCGCAACCTGCGCGCCAATCTGGCGCAGGCCGAAGCGCAGTACCGCAATGCGCAAAACGACTACAACCGCAACCTGAGCGTGGCCGGCAAGGGCTATATCTCGAAGTCCGAGCTGGACGCCTCGCGCCGGGCGCGCGACACCGCCTTCCAGCAGGTGCAGGCGGCCAAGGCCAACCTGGACGAAGGCATCAACGGCGACCGCGTCGAGCTGCGGCAACAATACGCGGCGGCGCTGCGGGCGGCGGAAGAGAACCTGCTGCAGATCCAGGCGCAGAGCGACGATCTGCAGGTGAAAGCGCCGGTGGACGGCGAAGTGGGGCCGATCCCGGCCGAAGTGGGCGAGCTGCTGAACGCCGGCAGCCCGCTGGTGACGCTGATCCGGGTGCCGGACGCCTACTTCGTGTTTAACCTGCGCGAAGACATCCTGGCCCACGTGCGCAAAGGCGACAAGGTCAAGCTGCGGGTGCCGGCGCTGAAGGACAAAATGATCGACACCGAGGTGCGTTACATCGCGCCGCTGGGGGATTACGCCACCAAACGCGCCACCCGCGCCACCGGCGACTTCGACCTGAAAACCTTCGAAGTGCGCCTGTATCCGTCACAGCCGGTGGACGGCCTGCGTCCGGGGATGAGCACCTTATGGCAATGGAAAGAGTAAGGGCCGGCTGGCGCTGCTTCAGTCACGCGTTCGACAAAGAGTGTCGCGTCGCCTTTCGCAGCCCGGTGGTGCACTGGCTGAGCTGGATCTTTCCGCTGATCCTGTTTGGGCTGATCAGCAGCAACTTCTCCGAAGGCACGCTGCTCGATCTGCCGGTCTCGGTGGTGGACAGCGATCACAGCCCGCTGTCCAAGTCGCTGACCCGGCGGCTGGACGACGGGTCGCACGCCCACGTCGAGGCCTACGGCGGCGGGCTGCCGGAGTCGCTGAGCCGCCTGCGCAGCGCGCAGGATTACGCGTTGCTGTACATTCCGCCGGACTTCGAGGCCAACGCGCTGTCGGGCAAACAGCCTAGCGTGGTGATGTACTACAACGCGCTGTTCTACGGCGCCGGGCTGTACTCCACCCAAGACTTTGGCGGCCTGATGAACGAAATCAACGCCAGCACCCGCAGCATCATCGCCACCGAGATGGGCAAATCGCTGCCACCGCTGGCGGATGTGACGCTCTCTTACGGCAGCCTGTTCAACGCCAGCGGCAGCTATATCTATTACCAGCAGTTCGCCGCCACCATCCATTTGCTGCAGCTGTTCGCAGTGACCTGCATGATCTACGTGCTGGCGCGCAGCAAGTCGCTGCTGCAGGCCAAGCCGTTCAGCCTGGCGCTGCTCGGCAAGCTGGCGCCGTACACGCTGTGTTTCACCACCCTGCTGATGGTGGAGATCGCGGCGCTGGTGGGCATCTTTGACGCCCGCGTCAGCGGCAACCCGCTGTTTATGCTGATGATCGGCCTGTTTTACGTGATGGCGGCGCAGAGCATCGGCCTGCTGCTGTACACCTTTACCGGCAGCACCATCACCGCCTACAGCCTGATCGGTATTTTGGTCAGTATCGCGATGACCTTCTCCGGCATGGCGGTGCCTGAGCTGTCGATGCCGCTGCCGGCGCGCATCATTTCCAACATCGAGCCGCTGACCCACGCGCTGTACGCGATGTTCGACGTGTTCCTGCGGCAGGTGCACGCCAGCGCCATTTTCAGCGTGTGTGCGCTGCTGGCGGTCTACCCGCTGGTGGCCGCGCTGCTGGTGCGCAATCGCCTGCCGGCGCGGCTGGCAAAAGAGGGGAACGCCGGATGAAGCTCTATTGGCAAACCTTCGTTAAGGTGCTGCTCGGCATGCTGGAGCGGCCGGTGTGGCTGATGCTGATCCTGTCGCTGTGCATCATGAGCCTGGTGTACGCCAACCGCACGGTGTGGGATCTGCCGGTGGGGGTGGTCGATCAGGACCACAGCACCGCCAGCCGGCAGCTGATCCGCCAACTGGACGCCACCTCCAAGATAGCGATCGAAACCTACGACAGCCTGGAGCAGGCGCAGCGCGATCTTAGCTGGCGCAAGCTGTTTGCGGTGATCATCATGCCGGTGGATCTGGAGAAGAAGATCCTCAGCGGGCAGAACATCGTGGTGCCGGTGTACGGCGACGCCACCAACCGCCTGGCCAACGGCCAGATCCAACAAGACGTGGTGGCGGCCTACCAGCAGCTGCTGACGGAGTACAACAACGGGCTGCTGCTGCGCAGCGGCTTCAGCGAACGGCAGGCGCAGATACTGCTGACGCCGATACTGGGGCAAACGCTGGACGTGTTTAACCCCGGCATCAGCTTCGCGGCGATCATCTTTCCCGGCCTGCTGGTGATGCTGTTGCAGCACTCGCTGCTGATCGCCTGTATCCGCGTCAACATCGCCATGAAGAGCATGCCCGGCGGCAAGGCGCCGCTGGCGGCGCACCTCGGCGGGCTGACGGCGCTGCTGCCGATCTGGCTGTTCCTGTCGATCGTGCTGTTCGTGCTGTGGCCGTGGGTATTGGGCTATCGGCAGACGGCGAACATCGCCGAACTGCTGCTGCTGACCTTCCCGTTCCTGCTGGCGGTGCTGGGGCTGGGCAAGCTGGTGACCGAGTGCCTGCGCAGCGTCGAAATGATCTACCTGACGCTGGCGTTCATCACCACGCCGATCTTCTACCTGTCCGGCACCATCTGGCCGCTGCAGTCGATGCCGGCCTGGGTGCGCGCCATCTCCTACAGCATTCCCTCCACCTGGGGCACCAAGGCGATCGCCGGTGTCAACCAGATGGGGTTGTCGCTGAATGAAGTGTGGGGCGACGTGATGATGATGCTGGTGCTCGGCGTGGTCTACACCCTGCTGGGCTTCGGCGTCGGCTTCTTGCGCAACAGCGTGGCGCTGCGCGGGATGTTCAGGAAACGGCGAGTGTAGGGAACCAATAAAGGCGCCATATTCGGCGCCTTTATTATTTCGTATTATCGATATGTTTAAGATTGTTTATTTAGCGGGATGTCTATTGTTATTTTGATTTAATTTCTTATATTGATTTTGGTAATTGTCATTGTCGACCGGTTTAGGGAATTAATGGTTGGCGTTAGTTTTATCTATAACGTGTTATTCAAAGGATAATATAAATATGTCAACAATATGAGAGCTTACTTCTGATGAGATGAAACTGATTGGCGGTTGTGGTGATGGAAATAACGGCGGCGATCGTGACAGGCCAAGCAGAGGTGCACCAAACTCCTGTGCCAATCAGGTTGGAATGGGTATCATCATTGGCGCATTTACCGGTTTTTCAGGTGGCCCGCCAGGGATGATAGGTATGGCGGTTGCCGGTGGCTTGATGGGGGCGGTCTCTTGCGCCGATAACAGCCCCGCAGGGAATAATAAGAATAACGGTGGTGCCTTGGGTGGCAATAAAAACGCCAATAGCGTTAATGGGCAGTGTCGATGGTGATGAGAACATCGCTTTTACCGTTTCAACAATAGAGGGTGGGTTATGGCCAATAGACGTATTTTAGACCCGCTTTGTAATATGATGGCGCTAACGTTGAGCATGTTACTTGTCTCGTTCTCCTCGCTAAGTGTTATTTCATACGGAGAACATTTGGTAGATGCGGTCATCGCGGTTTTTACTTATTTTGGTATCAGAAGCTGCTGCCTGATGTGTGTAAGTTTATTCCATTGGTTCCACGGCGGAAATAACCGTATTCATCTTGATAAATAAACAATGCCGGCGACAGTGCGCCGCCGGCGCTTACCTCGCTAAGACACCAACTCCAATCCCGCCACGCGGCGCCAGTAGCCGTTGCAGTCGGCGTGATCGGTCAAGGCCAGCGGCTTTTCGCCGCGTTCGTTGGCGCGGAAGGCATCGATTTGCGCCAGCGTCTCGGCGCCCTGCGGCGACAGCCGCACGATGTCCACCAGCCCCTGCATGCTCGGCAGCTCGTTGCCGAGGTTGTAGCAGTAGCCGCTCATGGTCTGAATGCCGTTGAGCACGAACACCTGTTGTTGCTCCTGCGAGCGCATCATGCGGCCCTGCGGATACTTGATGCAGCAGGTTTCGCACTCGTCCTTGCCGCGGTTCTCCGAGCGGGCGGTGAAGCAGCGCGCCGAATAGGCCAGCGGCAGGTGGCCGTAGCTCAGCACCTCCACCTCGAAATCATGGCGGAAGCCCAGCTCGTCGCACTGCGTCAGCAGGTTGGCCAGCCAGTCGCGCGACAGCTCGACCGGCATGCACCAGCGCATCATGCCCTGGCGGCGCAGCAGGCGCAGGGTATAGGCGTTGTAGCAGTTCAGCGCGTGGCCGGCGACGAACGGCAAGCCGCGCTCCGCCGCCATGTTCACCGCGCCCAGATCGTTGGCTTCAAACAGGAACTCGCCGTTCTCCACATAGCGTTTCAGCTCATTCAGCTCGGACGGCGCCTGCAGCAGCGCCAGCGTAGAGATCACCACCTGCTTGCCGCTGCGGGCGATTTCGCGCGCCAGCGCCAGCCAATCGCCGACCTTCATCTCGCGCCGCTTGGTGCAGACGCTCTCGCCGAGGTAAATGATGTCGGCGCTGCTCTCCGTCGCCTGTTGATAGAACGCCGCGATGTCGTTTTTCGGCCAGTAGTAGAGCACCGGCCCCAGTGCGTATTTCATGTTTCCTCCGGCTACTGCCATTTGCGGTGATAGGCGCCCAACGTGGTCTGGGTGCCCTCGGACATCGCGCCCAGCGTCTCCATCCAGGCGGCGTCGGCACGGTAGGCGGCCGGATCGGCCTGGCAGCGGTCGATCGCCTGGCGCCAGACGCGCGCCACCTGGCTGACGTAAGCCGGGCTGCGCTGGCGGCCTTCGATCTTCACCGAGGCGATGTTGGCGGCCAGCAGCTCCGGCAGCAGCTCCAGCGTATTGAGGCTGGTGGGCTCTTCCAGCGCGTGGTAGCGCACGTCGTCCACCAGATAGCGGCCCTTGCACAGCGTCGGGTAGCCGGCGTTTTCATGGTCCTGGTAGCGGTCGATCAGCACGTCGTTCAGGCGCGACTCCATGCCCTGCGGGGTTTGCTGCCAGCGCACGAACCGTGCCGGCGAACAGGCGCCGACGGTGTTCGGCGATTCGCCGGTCAGGTAGGAAGAGAGATAGCAGCGCCCCTCGGCCATGATACACAGGCTGCCGAAGGCGAACACTTCCAGCGGCACCGGGCTGGTGCGGGCCAGCTGTTTCACCTGATGCATCGACAGCACGCGCGGCAGCACCACCCGGCCTACCTCGAAGTTGCGCTGGTAGAAACGGATCGCCTCCTCGTTGGTGGCGGAGGCCTGCACCGAAACGTGGCGCTCCAGCTGCGGGTAGCGCTGGGCGGCGTATTCCAGCATCGCCAGATCCGCCAGAATCAGCGCGTCGGCGCCCAGCTGGGCCGCCATATCCACCGCGCGCTGCCAGCGGGCGTAGCCGTCGGGATGGGCGAAGGTGTTGATGGCGATATGCAGCTTGCGGCCGTGGCGATGCACGTAATCGACCGCTTCCTGCAGCTTTTTCTCGGTGAAGTTGAGGCCGGCGAAGTGGCGCGCGTTGGTATCGTCTTTCAGGCCGATGTAAACGGCGTCGGCGCCGTTATCCACCGCGGCCTTCAGGGCCGGCAGGTTGCCGGCGGGACAAAGCAGCTCCATAGATTTATCCTGGCTTAGCCGTGCGCCCGGCCGGGCGCACGCTGTCTTTAAAGGTTGCCGACGGCGGTGTTCCGCCGGCAAACGCGAATCGGGGAGGCCATTTTAGGCAAAGGGGCGTACACAGGTTTTGATTTGGGGCAGCTTATGGCGTATTGATAAACATGGCGGTGAAATGCACTATTTGTTGATATAGACCGCTGAAGCCGCGCGCCAGTGTGGCAAAATAGCGGTAGTCCGTATTGAAAGGAGTGGATGACCGTGTTGGAACAACTACGAGCACGCCTTGTGCGCCAGGGGCCGTCGCTGCTGCGCATCCCGCTGAAATTCACGCCGTTCGCCCTGCAGCGCCAGCTGCTGCAACAGGTGCTGAGCTGGCAGTTCCGCCAGGCGTTGGCGGATGGCGATCTGGAATTTCTCGAATCGCGCTGGCTGAAGATCGAAGTTCGCGATCTGGCGCTACACTGGTTTATGACGGTAGAAAACGACAAACTGGTGGTCAGCCAGCACGCCGAAGCGGACGTCAGTTTCAGCGGCGACGCCAACGATCTGATCCTGATCGCGGCGCGCAAGCAAGATCCGGATACGCTGTTCTTTCAGCGTCGGCTGCAGATTGAAGGGGATACCGAATTGGGCCTGTATGTGAAAAATTTGATGGACGCCATCGAGCTGGGAAGCATGCCTGCGCCGCTGCGCATGGGGCTGTTGCAGTTGGCTGATTTTGTCGAAGCAGGGTTGCAGGAGGGCACGGCGTCGGCTTCCCGTGTGGCGGTATCATGCTGATCCGCGTAGAGATCCCGGTAGACGCGGCGGGCATCGACGCCTTGCTGCGCCGCGCCTTTGGCCGCGACGACGAAGCCGATCTGGTGCAGCAGCTGCGCGAAGACGGCCTGCTGACGCTGGGCGTGGTCGCCACTGACGACGAGGGCGGGGTGGTGGGTTACGCCGCGTTCAGCCCGGTGGACGTGGCCGGCGAAGATCGCCAATGGGTGGCGCTGGCGCCGCTGGCGGTAGATGAAAGCCTGCGCCGCCAGGGGCTGGCTGAAAAGCTGGTGTACGAAGGCTTGGATTCGCTGAACGAATTCAGCTACGCCGCGGTGGTGGTGCTGGGCGATCCGGCCTACTACGGCCGCTTCGGTTTTAAACCGGCCGCCGCCTATGGCCTGAACTGCCGCTGGCCGGACACGGAAAGTGCGTTCCAGGTGTATCCGCTGGCGGAAGACGCCCTGAATGGCGTCAGCGGCGAAGTGGCTTTTTCGGCGCCGTTTAATCGCTTTTAACGACCGGCAATAGATACTCCAACGACAGCGGCGGGTGATTCACCAGCCGCTCTTTTTGTATTTTGCTCAGCTTTTTGACGCGGTATTCCAGCTTCAGCGCCGTTGAGCGATCCCCCACCTGGCAGTGAAATGCCAGCGTCAGTTCCCCTTTGCCGCGCAGCGCCTTGGCGCCTTTGCCGGCCTGATGCTGCGCCAGGCGGCGCGCCACGTCGGTGGTGATGCCGGTATACAGCATGCCGCTCGGTAAACGCAGCATGTAGAGGTGCCAGGGAGTGGGGGAGGTGTCGGTCATCGTACGCCGCTTTGGTGGCCAGGGTCGGCGTATGATGGCATGTTCGCCATCACAATCCCATCCCCGGCCGCCGCTGCCCTACCGCTTTACCCCTTTTTTCCCGCCAGCTCGAAGCGCGGCGAAACGATGCCGTACAGCGTCCAGCCGAGGAAGGTGGCGATGGCGCCCCACATCATCGCTTCCTCACCGGAGCTGTAGAGCGCGTAGAAGCTGTACAGCGCGCCGATGCCGGCGATGATATTGGCGATACGCGCCTTGTTGTCCGGCACCTTCGCCACTTTCTGAATAATGACCAGCGCCGCCATCGACAGGATGTAAGGGATGATGTTGGTCACTACCGCCAGGTTCACCAGCACGTTGAACTGCTTGTTCAGCGACGGGCTGATAGTCATCAGCGACAGGCCGCTCTGGATGACGACGATGGTCAGCATGCCTTTAACCGGCGCGTCGGCCTTGCTCAGCTTGGAGAAGATTTTCGGGAAGAAGCCGCTGTCGGCGGAGGATTTGAACACCTGAGCGATGGTGAACTGCCAGCCGAGCAGCGAGCCGACGCAGGACATGACCATCAACGCCATGATGATCTTGCCGACCATTGGGTTGAACATGTGCGAGAACGCCAGCCCGAACGGGGCGGTGGAGTTGGCCAGATCCATGTTCGGCACGATGCCGGCGATCACGTTGGTTGAAATGATATAGATCACCGCCGCGCTGAGGGTGCCGCCCAGTACGGCGATCGGCACGTTGCGCTCCGGATTTTCCACCACGTCGGTATTGGCACAGGCGGATTCCAGCCCCAGGAACGCCCACAGGGTCATTGAGATGGAGGCGCCGATGGCTTCGAAGGTCGGCACCTGATGCGGGTTCCAGGCGGCGACGTAGGCGCTGCCACTGAACCAGTACCAGCCGATGACCGAGATGCCCACCACCGGAATGATCACGCCCCAGACGGTGATGCCGCTGATTTTGCCGGTGATGCGCGCGCCGCCGAAGTTGGCGACGGTCGCCAGCCACAGCACGCCGATGGTGGCGATACAGATCCCGAGCGGGCTGAGGGTGGTGTCGAACAGCTCGGTGCCGTAGCCGACGGCGGAAATGGCGATGGCGATGTTGGCGATCAGCAGCGAAACGCCGTAGGTGTAGTTCGCCATAAAGTTGCCCGATTTGCCGAAGGCGTATTCGGCGTAGCCGCCCATGCCGCCGGATTTACGGCTGAACATGCCGCATTTGGCGAAGGCGTAGGCCAGCGCCATCGAGCCGACGGCGGTCACCAGCCAGGAAACGATCGAAATCGTGCCCACTTCGGCCAGCTTGGTCGGCAGCATAATTATGCCGGAACCCATCATATTCACGGCGGTCAGGATCGTTAATTGCACGACCCCCATTTTATTATTGGACTTACTCATGATCATTTTCTCTTTTAGGATGCGATCCGGGCGGCGAGAATCATCGCCGCCCCGTAAGGTGATTAATTTTTCATGACGTAGCCGTAAGCGCGGTTCCAGCCGTCCTCATCCTGTTGGATATAAACGCCCTGCAATTCTGGCGCGAATCCCGGCAATAAATTGATGCCTTCTTCCAATGCCAGGAAATAACGCTGCGCGGCGCCGCCCCAAATTTCACCGGGCACCACGCACAGCACGCCCGGCGGGTAAGGCAGGGCGCCTTCGGCGGCGATGCGGCCCTCGGCTTTAGCCAGCGAGACCAATTCCACATTGCCGCGCACGAACTCGGTATTGGCGTCCTGCGGATTCATCACCACGCGCGGGAAATAACTTTTGCGGAACATCTCTTTTTGCAGTTCTTTAACGTCGTAGCTGACGTAAAGGTCGTGCATTTCCTGGCACAGCTGGCGGATGGTGTAGTTTTTGTAGCGCTGCTGGTGGTTTTTATAGACCGCAGGCAGCACCTCGCTGAGCAGGGAGTTTTGCTCGATGTGCTGCTCGAAGCGGGCGATCAGGGCCACCAGATGCTGCATCTTGGCGATGTCTTCCGCCGGCGTCAGCAGGAACAGGATCGAGTTGAGATCGCATTTTTCCGGCACGATGCCGTTTTCACGCAGGTAGTTGGCCAGAATGGTCGCCGGGATGCCGAATTCGCTGTAGCTGCCGGTGGCGGTATCGATGCCCGGCGTGGTAAGCAGCAGTTTGCACGGATCGACGAAGTACTGCGATTCGGCATAGCCCTCAAAAGCGTGCCATTTTTCGCCGGGCACGAAGTTGAAGAAGCGCAGATCGTTGGCCATTGCCGCGGTGTCATAGGCCTGCCACGGTTTGCCGTCGATCTGGTCCGGCACGAACGGTTTGATCATCGTGCAGGTGTCCAGCAGCATTTTGCGCGCTTCGATCCCCACGCGCACGCACTCCTGCCACAGGCGTTGGCCGCTTTTGCCCTCGTGCATCTTGGCGTTGACGTCCAGCGCGGCGAACAGCGGGTAGAACGGGCTGGTAGAGGCGTGCAGCATAAAGGCGTTGTTGAAGCGCTTGTGGTTGCAGTAGCGGCTCTGCCCCTTGATGTGCTTATCTTTTTTATGGATCTGCGAGGTCTGCGAGAAACCGGCCTGCTGTTTGTGCACCGACTGGGTGACGATGATCCCGGGATCGTTTTCGTTCAGCTCCAGCAGCAGCGGCGAGCAGTCTTTCATCATCGGAATGAACTGCTCATAGCCCACCCAGGCGGAGTCGAACAGGATGTAGTCGCACAGGTGGCCAATCTTGTCGACCACCTGGCGGGCGTTGTAGATGGTGCCGTCGTAGGTGCCGAGCTGGATGATCGCCAGGCGGAACGGGCGGGCTTCATTGGCGCGTTCCGGCGCCACTTCGCGGATCTGTTGGCGCAGGTAGCGTTCGTCGAAGCAGTGCGCGTCGATGCCGCCGATAAAGCCGAACGGGTTGCGGGCGGTTTCCAGATACACCGGCGTGGCGCCGGCCTGGATCAACGCGCCGTGGTGGTTGGATTTATGGTTGTTGCGGTCGAACAGCACCAGGTCGCCGCGCGTCAGCAGGGCGTTGGTCGCCACCTTGTTCGAGGCCGAGGTGCCGTTGAGCACGAAGTAGGTCTTGTCGGCGTTGAACACCTTGGCGGCGTGCTGCTGCGCTGCGCAAGGCGCGCCTTCGTGGATCAACAGGTCGCCCAGTTTGACGTCGGCATTGCACATGTCGGAGCGGAAAAGCGTTTCGCCGTAGAAGTCGAAGAACTGGCGGCCCGCCGGGTGTTTGCGGAAGAACTCGCCGCCCTGGTGGCCGGGGCAGGCGAAGGTGGCGTTGCCCATTTCCACGTACTGCGTCAGCGTGTTGAAGAACGGCGGCAGCAGCTCGCTCTCATATTTGGCGGCGGCGGCCTCCAACTGTTTGCCGTAGAACTGGGTATTCTTGCCGCACAGCTCAAACACGCCGTGCAGCGCCGGCAATACGGCGTTATCCAGCTCTTCTTCGCAGCAGACGGCGACGAACAGCGGAATGTTGAGGCCGTGCTCTTCGATGCGCGCCACCATGCCGTGCGTGACGTCGTCTACCGACAGCACGATGGCGGCGACGTCATTGAAATCGCTGTGATGCACATCGACGATGTCGCGTTCAGTTTCAAAGCAGCCGAGGGTTTGGGTGTTGGCGGCAATTTTTAATTTTTTCATTTTTCTCATTCTTCAGGCAAAGGCAGTCCGTCGGCAAATAATTCCATTTGCCGCTAACGCCTTCACGAAAATAAAGGTGTGCGAGAACCCAGCGATGCCGAAAGGCATTAACTGTGTTCGTTGTTTTATTTAGCTTGGATGCGCTTGGCCGAAATTAAGAATGAATTGCGTGTCCTTCCCGGTTAGCGAGAAAGCGATATTATCACCGGTGTGCGGAGAATAAATAAAAACGCAATGACACTCTTATCAACGGCGTAAGAGCGAGGGGAGAGGGTTATCTGTAGTTGAAGAATGCGAAGCTAAAGCAGCTGCGATGAGCCATCATCATAATATGGGTTGTGCGCCTGATATGCGCCATTTTGCGGTTATTGTTTTCCATTTTCTAATCCACCTTGCTGAGTGAAAAGATGGCGCTATTTTAACGCAAGGTTGGCTAAAAATTGTGATAAAGGTCACATAAATGCCGGTGTTTATAAATAACTATTCACCTGTTATGCAATGGATTGCATAAACAGCGTTCAGGTGAGCCAACGGGCTTGTAAACGAATTGCTAATCGACTCCGGGCGGGTGCGCTAAATTTGCGTGTCGTCAGGATGGGAATAAAAGAACCGGTCGAATAAGCGGTTGCATAACGATCAAATAAATCCGTCTTGTATTTTTTATGTTATAAATTTTTTTCTGGTCTAAGTTAATAAAAATGCATTTATTGTGTTTTTATATTCAATTTGGTTTTTTGATGATTATCGTTATTTGTGACTCGCCTCAACAACGCAGGGTAAGATGAAGTGAGTGAACAAGGAGGCGAGTAACCTTGAATACCCCAGAACAACGGCAGCAGATTGCGGATTTCATCGGCAAGCAACACGTCTTGACGCTGTGCGCCGGCGACGGCCTCGACATGTGGTGCGCCAACTGTTTTTACGTGTTCGACGCCGCGGCGATGGCGCTGTGGCTGATGACCGAACCGCACACCCGCCACGGCGGGCTGATGCTGAACAACGGCCGGGTGGTCGGCACCATCGCGCCGAAGCCGAAAAGCATCGCGCTGATCCGCGGCGTGCAGTATCGCGCCGAGGCGGTGCTGCTGAGCGGCGAAGAGGCCGACGCGGCGCGCGCGCGTTACTGCAAGCGCTTCCCGATCGCCAGGGCGATGAAGGCCTCGGTTTGGCGGCTGGATCTGCACGAGGTGAAGATGACCGACAACACCCTCGGCTTCGGCAAGAAGCTGCATTGGGCGCGGTCTATACTTTAAGTCGACGTATTGATTACAACGGGAGATTGCATGGCGCGAGCACTGTTAGTCGGCGCAACCGGGCTGGTGGGGCGCGAGTTGTTGCAGCTGTTGCAAAGCGATCCGCAGATAACGGCCATCGTGGCGCCGACGCGCACGCCGCTGCCGCCGCACGGCAAGCTGACCAATCCGGTCGGCGATGCGCTGTTCGAGCTGCTGAGCGGCCTGCAGCAGCCGGTCGATCTGGTGTTCTGCTGCCTGGGCACCACCCGCCGGGCGGCGGGCAGCGCCGATGCCTTCCGCTACGTCGATTATCAACTGGTGGTGGAGAGCGCGCTGACCGGCCGCCGCTTGGGGGCGCAGCACTGCTTGGTGGTGAGCGCGTTGGGCGCCAACGCGGATTCCACCTTCCTGTATAACCGCACCAAAGGCGAGATGGAGCAGGCGCTGCGCGAACAGCACTGGCCGCGCCTGACGCTGGTGCGGCCTTCCATGCTGGTGGGGGATCGCCCCGCGCCGCGCCTGATGGAGCGCCTTACGCTGCCGCTGTTCAGGCTGCTGCCCGGCAAATGGCGCGCCGTCTCCGCCAAAGACGTGGCGCAAACGCTGCTGCAGCAGGCGTTCACGCCGGGCGAAGGGGTCAGGGTGCTGGAGTCGGATCGGCTGCACTGCTACCGAGGCTGACGCTGAGGTGGTCGAACGCCAGCTCCAGCCCGGCGGGCAGTTCGTTGTCCAGCAGCCACAGATCGAGATGATGGCTGATGTGCGTCAGCAGCGTGCGTTTGGGCTGCAGCAACCGCTGCGTCTCCTGCGCGCGGGTCAGGTCGTTGTGGTTGCGCGGCGCCTGCGGCTGCGGCGGCAGGCTGCAATCGAGCACCAGCAGATCCAGCGCCACGTTTTGCAGATAGTCGGCGGTGGCCGGCGGCAGGCCGACGGTGTCGGTCAGGTAGGCCAGCGCAGCGCCCGCCGCCTGGATCAGATAACCGTGGGTCAGTTTGGAGTGTTGCAGCGGCAGCGGGGTGATGCGCATGCCGCCCAGTTCGACGGTGGCGAAGGGCGCCAGCGGCGGCTGAAACGCCAGAATGCCCGGGTGTTTGAACAGGTCGTCGCAGCCTTGTGCATCCGGCGGGCCATACACCGGAATGGAATTTCCGCACCCCCAACGCAAAGGAAATAACCCCTGAACGTGATCCATGTGGTAATGTGTCAGTAAAAAACGTTGAATTTGCCCCGCCGAAAATCGCCGCTCCAAAGCCGGCAATCCCGCATCCAATAAGGTCGTTTCCCCCTGATAGTTAAGCATGGCGCTGCACGCTCGCCGCCGAAATGCCGGCTCGCGCCGCGCCCGTTGGCAGATCAGGCAATCGCAGCCGAACACCGGCACTTGCTGCGCGCCGCCGGTGCCGAGAAAGGTCAGTTGCATCGCTCCCCCTCCGTTAAAGGTACTTCTGGGCAAAGCGGTTGATGTCGCGAAAATCCGCCAGCCGCGCCTGCAGCGTGGCGTGATCCCAGTGCCACCACTGGCTGCGTTCGATGCGTTCTATCAGCGCGTCGTCAAAGCGCATGCCGATCTTCTTGGCCGCCACGCCGGCGACGATGCTGTAAGGCTCCACGTCCTTGGTGACCACCGCCGCGCTGCCGATCACCGCGCCGTTGCCGACGCTGACGCCCGGCATCAGGATGGCGTTATGGCCGATCCACACGTCGTGGCCGACGGTGACGTGGTGCTCGCGCCGCCAGTCGAAGAACGCCGCGTCGTCTTCCCCCAGCCCGTATTCGGAGGCGCGGTAGGTAAAGTGGTGCTGCGCGATGCGCTGGTAGGTCGGGTGGTTGCCGGGATTAATGCGCGCATAGGAGGCGATGGAGACGAACTTGCCGATAGTGGCGTAAAAGATCTGGTTGTGCCCGGCGGTGTAGGAGTAGTTCCCCATCTCCACTTCTTCCAGGATCGCATCGTCGGCCAGATGCACATATTGGCCGAGCCGGGTGCGGTTAAGGGTCACATTGTCGCCGATTTTCGGCTGGGCAAAGTCGTTCATGGCGTCGCGTCCTGAGCTTGTCGGGTGGCGGTAGGCAGCAGCGCCAGCAGCGCCGCCAGGGTGTCGTCGAGTGGGCCATCGTTGTGCAGAACCCGGCAGCCGGCGGGCAGACTCTGCTGATATTCCGCCGCCCGCGCCAGCCGCTGCTCGATCTGTTCGGCGCTTTCTCGCCCGCGATCCTGCAGGCGCCGGCGCAGGATCCCGGCGCTGACCTGCAGGCACACCGGCAGCAGCTGCGCACCATAGCGCTGCTGCGCCTGCGGCAGGTGGGCGCGCGAACCGTTGACCGCCACGTCGATCCCCTGCAGCAGCCAAAGATCCACTTCGATCCCGAACGCATAGCGCTGCTGGTGCGCCTGCCAGTCGAGCGCGAACAGCCCCTTGGCGCGGCGGCGCAGAAATTCCGGTTCGCTCAGCGCGATGTGATTCTCGCAGCCGGCGTCCGCCGGCCGGGTGATGTAACGGTGCGCCACCAGCGGCGCGCGGTCGGCGTCGGCCCGCAGCGCGGTCAGCAGGCTGTCCTTGCCTGCGCCAGAAGGCCCCATCAGGTAGATGAGCCGCGCCATCAGAACACCTGCCTGCCCTGGCGCCACACGTTCTGCACGTAAACGTGCTCGCCGTGCGGCCGCGCCAGCACCAGATCCGCCCGCAGCCCTTCGGCGAGGGTGCCGCGATCCTGCAGATCCAGCGCCCGCGCCGGGTTGCGGGTGATCATGCGCACCGCCTGGGGCAGATCGTAGGCGTTGCGCTCGTCCGCCGCGAGGCGAAACGCCGCGTCCAGCAGGCTGGCCGGGTAATAATCGGAAGAGAGAATATCCAGCACCCCCAGCGCCGCCAGGTGGTGCGCCGCCACGTTGCCGGAGTGGGAACCGCCGCGCACGATGTTCGGCGCGCCCATCAGCACCTGCAGGCCCTGTTGGTGCGAGGCGCGGGCGGCCGCCTCGGTGGTGGGGAACTCGGCGATGGCGCTGCCCAGCGCGCAGGATTCGGCCACGTGCGCGGCGGTGGCGTCGTCATGGCTGGCCAGCGAGATGCGGCGCGCGCGGCAGTGGGCGGCGATCGCCTCGCGGTTCGGCGCGGCCCAGCGGGCGGACAGGGCGACCTGCTGCTCCTCGTACTCGCTCATCTGCTGGTCGTTGAGGTGATATTTGCCCTGATAGTATTCGCGGTATTTTTCGCGCGAGGCGAACTGGCGCTGGCCCGGCGAATGGTCCATCAGCGACACCAGCGACACGCCCGGCTTGTCCATCAGCTGTTCGAACAGCGGCAGCGTGCTCTCGTGCGGCAGCTCGCAGCGCAGGTGCAGCCGGTGCTCGGCGCGGTTCACCCCGGCGCGCTGGCTGTGGATCACCGCGTCGATCATCTTCTGCAGGTTTTCCAGCCGGTGGCCGCCGTCGCGCACGTCGCCGATCGCCACCGCGTCCAGTACCGTGGTGATGCCGTTGGCCACCATCAGCGCGTCGTGGCTGCTCATCGCCGAATGGGCCGGCCAGTCAACGTTCGGGCGCGGGGTAAAGAACTTGTCCAGGTTGTCGGTATGCAGCTCGATCAGCCCCGGCAGCAGCCAGCCGCCGTCGCCGTCCAGCGCCTGCGGCAGCCGGCTCGGGCCGTCGGCGAAGCTGCGGATCACGCCGTCCTGCATCTCCAGCGAGCCTTGCACCACCTGGTCATCCAGCACCAGCTTAACGTTATTGACGATCATCAGAGGGCCTCCAGCGCCTGCGGCGCCTGCATGTCATAAAGCCGGTCGGCGACCTGCTGGCGGACGCCTTCATCGTGAAAAATGCCGACGATCGCCGCGCCGCGCGCCTTGGCGCGTTCGATAAGCTGTACCACCGCCGCGCTGTTGCGGCTGTCGAGCGAGGCGGTCGGTTCGTCCAGCAACAGGATGGGGTAATCGACGATAAAGCCGCGCGCGATGTTCACCCGCTGCTGCTCGCCGCCGGAGAAGGTGGACGGCGCCAGCGGCCACAGGCGCTGCGGCACGTTGAGCGCAGCGAGCAGCGCTTCGGCGCGTTCTCGGCACTCGGCGCGTTCGACGCCCTGTTCCAGCAGCGGCTGCATCACCACCTCCAGCGCGCTGATGCGCGGGATCACCCGCAGGAACTGGCTGACCCAGCCCAGCGTATGGCGGCGCACCGCCAGAATCTGGCGCGCATCGGCGCTGACCATGTCCAGCCAGTCGCCCTGGTGGTTGATCCAGATATGGCCGCTGTCCGGCAGGTAGTTGGCGTACAGCGAGCGCAGCAGGGTGGATTTGCCGCTGCCGGAGTGGCCGTGCAGCACCACGCATTCGCCGCTGCCGACCGTCAGGTTGGCGTCGTGCAGCACCGGCAGGCGGGTGCCGTACTGCTGGTGCAGCACAAAGGTTTTACTGAGATGTTCAACTCGAATTTGCATAGTCATCTGTATATCGCCTTGGGTTACGACAGCACCGAAGAAACCAGCAGCTGGGTATAAGGATGGTGCGGATCGTCCAGCACCCGGTCGGTCAGGCCGCTCTCCACCACTTCGCCCTGTTTCATCACCAGCAGGCGGTGGGCCAGCAGCCGCGCCACGCCGAGATCGTGGGTAACGATCACCGCCGCCAGCTGCATTTCCACCACCAGGTTGCGCAGCAGATCGAGCAGGCGCGCCTGTACCGACACGTCCAGCCCGCCGGTCGGCTCATCCATAAACACCAGCTTGGGGTGGGTGACCAGGTTGCGGGCGATCTGCAGCCGCTGCTGCATGCCGCCGGAGAAGGTGGTCGGCAGATCGTCGAGGCGCGACAGCGGGATTTCGACGTCTTCCAGCCACTGACCGGCCTGGCGGCGAATGTCGCCATAGTGGCGCTGGCCGATGGCCATCAGCCGCTCGCCGATGTTGCCGCCGGCGGAGACCTGCGGTCGCAGCCCGTCGAGCGGGTGCTGGTGCACCACGCCCCAGTCGGTGCGCAGCAGGCGGCGGCGATCGCTCTCCGCCATGGCGTACAGCTCCTGTTCCTGGCCCGCCTGCGGGCGGTACAGGATCTGCCCGCGCTGCGGCGCCAGCCGCGCCGAGATCGACTTCAGCAGCGTGGTTTTGCCGGAGCCGGATTCGCCGACGATGCCCAGCACTTCACCGGGGTAGATGTCGAACGACACGTCGCTGAAGCCTTTGCCGGGAGCGTACAGGTGGGTGAGCCGGTTCACCGACAGCAGCGGAGTGGTGCTCAAAGGGGTGGAAGTCATCAGTGCTGCGCCTCTTGCGAAGATTGCGCCAGCTGCTGCCGGCAGTAGTCGGTGTCCGAACAGACGAACATGCGGTTGCCCCGATCGTCGAGCACCACCTCGTCCAGATAGCTGTGGCGCGAACCGCACAGCGCGCAGGGTTCGTCCCACTGCTGCACGCTGAACGGATGGTCGTCGAAGTCCAGGCTCTCCACCTTGGTGAACGGCGGCAGGGCGTAGATGCGTTTCTCGCGCCCGGCGCCGAACAGCTGCAGCGCCGGCATCATGTGCATTTTCGGGTTGTCGAATTTCGGGATCGGCGATGGATCCATCACGTAGCGATCGTTGACCTTCACCGGGTAGGCGTAGGTGGTGGCGATATGGCCGTAGCGCGCGATGTCTTCATACAGCTTCACCTGCATCACGCCGTACTCCTCCAGCGCGTGCATCTTGCGGGTCTCGGTTTCGCGCGGTTCGATAAAGCGCAGCGGCTCCGGGATCGGCACCTGATAGATCAGGATCTGGTCTTCGCGCAGCGCCGTTTCCGGAATGCGGTGACGGGTCTGGATCAGCGTGGCCTCCGGCGTGCGTTCGGTGGTTTCCACCCCGGCGACGCGCTGGAAGAAGCGGCGGATCGACACCGCGTTGGTGGTGTCGTCGGCGCCCTGGTCGATCACCTTCAGCACGTCGGCGCGGCCGATGACGCTGGCGGTGAGCTGAATACCGCCGGTGCCCCAGCCGTAGGGCATCGGCATCTCGCGGCCGCCGAACGGCACCTGATAGCCGGGGATCGCCACCGCCTTCAGGATGGCGCGGCGGATCATGCGCTTGGTCTGCTCGTCCAGATAACCGAGGTTATAGCCGGTCAATACTTCACTCATCGCGGGCCTCCTGACGCTCGCTGTATTCCTGTCGCAGCCGCTTGAGCAGCTCAAGTTCGGCCTGGAAGTCGACGTAGTGCGGCAGCTTGAGATGGGAGACGAAGCCGGCGGCCTCGACGTTGTCGGCGTGGGCCAGCACGAACTCTTCGTCCTGCGCCGGGCCGGCGACGCCTTCGCCGTAGTCGGGGCTTTGCAATGCGCGATCTACCAGCGCCATCGCCATCGCCTTGCGTTCGGCGCGGCCGAACACCAGCCCGTAACCGCGGGTGAAGTGCGGCGGATGGTCCTTTGGATCGACGAAGCCGTTGACCATTTCGCACTCGGTCAGCAGGATTTCGCCGATATCGATGGCGAAACCGAGCTCTTCAGGCACGATCTCCACCGAAACGTGGCCGGTGCGGATCTCGCCGGCGAACGGGTGGTTGCGGCCGTAGCCGCGCTGGGTGGCGTAGCCGAGCGCCAGCAGAAAACCTTCGTCGCCGCGCACCAGCTGCTGCAGGCGCGCCGAGCGCGAGCAGGGGTAAACCGGCGGGTTGCGGGTGATGTCGTCCGGCGCGCTGCCGTCGTCCTGTTCCTCCCGCGCCAGCTGCTGGCGACACAGCAGATCGAACACGTGGCTGCAGTTATCCGGCAGCGGTTCGTCGGCCTGCGGCGCACGCGGCGCCTCGCCTTCCGCCAGCAGCGCGAAGTCCAGCAGCCGGTGGGTGTAGTCGTAGGTCGGCCCCAGCACCTGCCCGCCGGGCAAGTCCTTGTAAACCGCCGAAATACGCCGCTCCAGCCGCATGTTTTCGCTGGCCAGCGGCTCGCTGACCGCCAGGCGCGGCAGGGTGGTGCGATAGGCGCGCAGCAGGAAGATCGCCTCCACCAGATCGCCGCTGGCCTGTTTGATGGCCAGCGCCGCCAGCTCACGATCGTAGATGCCGCCTTCGGTCATCACCCGATCCACCGCCAGCCCCAGCTGCTGTTCGATTTGTTCCGCGCCGATCGCCGGCAGCGCGTCGTCGCCGCGCCGCAGCTGTTCCTGCAGCTGATGGGCGGCCTCAATGGCTTTTTCGCCCCCTTTTACCGCTACATACATCAGCACACCTCCACGCGGGTGGTCCGCGGGATCGCCAGCAGGCGATCGCCGCAGGTCAGCAAAATATCCAGCCCCAGCGGGAAGCGCTGCGGGCGGTTGACCAAATAATCCAGCAGCGCCGGCGGCAGGCGCGGCGCTATCAGGCGATGATTCTCGATGCCGGGGCCGGTCAGGCGCAGCGCGGCGCCGTTCTCCAGCTCGCCGAGCTGCACGATGACCGTGGCGCCGAACTCCGGCGAGATTTCAGTGCCGTGCGGCAACGCCTGCAGATCGGCGGCCTGCAGCTGCTCATCGAACAGGGCAAAACAGACCTCCTGCGCCGTGGCGGCCAGCGGCGCGCCGCTGTGAAAACGGATGTTTGTTAGCACTTGCTCACTTTTTAGCGCCGAACACAGCTGCAGCGGCGTTTCCTGATCGGCCAGCGTCAGCAGCGCGGCGGTGCTGGCGGCGTTCAGCGGCGCCCAGGCCGGGCCGTTCGGCAGCGTCACCCGGTGGCCCGGTTCGCTCAAGGCTTTAAGAATCAAACGGAAAGCGTGCTGCGATTGGTCTATCGGTTGCTCAAAACCGGTCAATAAACTCATGGCTTAATCCCCTCGCACCAGCGTAAAGAAGTCCACCCGGCTGGCGGCGATCGCCCGGGCGCGCAGCTGGCGCTGCTCGTGCTGCAGTGCGGCCAGCGGCGCGATCAGCTGTTGTTGCAGGCGTTCGCCGTGTTCCGGCTGTTGCAGCAGCGCATCGGCCAGCGCGCACAGCTCGGCGTGCGCCTTGTCGCGCCCGGCGATATAGCTGTAGCCGTAGCCGCCGTTGTCCAGCTGCACCACCGCGCGGGTGACCGTCATGTCCCCCAGCACGAAGCGGCGGCCGGTGGCGCCCATGCGCCCCTGCAGCTGGGCCAGGCCGATCTCCGGCGCGCGGATGCTGCGGTAACCCGGGCTGAGGTTCAGCGCCTGCCAGTGGCTGCGCAGCTGCTCGGGCCCGCTGTGCGCCAGCACCGACATCCAGCGTTGTCTCGACTCTAAGGCTTGCATTCAGTGCTCCATCGTCAGTTCAATCATGTCGGCGCGGGCCAGGCTGACGGAGTATTCCGCCACGTCTTCGCCGCCGCTGCGGACGTTAAGGGTGCGCACGCACAGCAGCGGCGCGTGGGTGGCGATCTCCAGCAGCCGGCTCTCTTTGGCCTGAGCGCGGCGCGCGCTGATGCGGGTCTGGCGGCGGGTCAGCGCCTGCTGGAGGTGCTGTTCGATAAACTGGTGCAGCGAACCGCTGTGGAACTGCTGCAGCGCCGGCCACCAGTCCAGATCGGGCAGATAGTGGTCAATCACGCTCATCGGCACGCCGTTGACCCGGCGCAGAGTGCGCAGGTGGATCACCATTTCGCCTTCTTCACGCGAGAGTGCGCTGGCGACATGCCCATTACATGGGCGCAAGACAGCGAGTAAGCGCTCACTGGTGGGGTGGCTGCCCTGCTCGAACAGGTTCTGGCTGAAGCGGGTATTGGCGTGTAGCGGGTAGTCGTAAGGCCGCATCAGCACCAGAATACCGACGCCGTGGCGGCGCTGCAGCCAGCCGCGCTCTACCAGCTGATCCACCGCGCGGCGCAGGGTGTGGCGATTGACCTGGTAACGTTCGGCCAGCTGCTGTTCCGAAGGCAGGTAGTCGCCGCAGCGGTATTGCGTGCGCAGCTCCTGTTCCAGCTGCGCGGCGATCTGCTGATAGCGGGTGGGGTAAGTGGTTGGATGTCTAGATAACTCCATCATAATAAAAACCTCGTCATACCGATGGCTGTGCGATGAAGGCGAAAGCGGTGCGTTTCATCGTGCGTCTACCCTGTGGTTTTCAAGTTGGCATCATGGTGCCGGGCGCAGATGACAATCGCGTTACGCCGCGGTGGCGAACAGATGAACTATTTAGGACAGCCCGGGCGTGCACGGGCGGCGGCGGCGCGCTATGCTGGCGCCACTGTTGACTGACTCTGGCCGCGACCATGCCGCAATCTCTGAACGCCCCTGAACCCGCCCCACGCGCCTGGCCGCTGTGGAAACCGATCCTGTTTCTGCTGGTGGTGGCCGTCGGCCTCTACTACATCAAATGGCAGCCTTACTACGGCAAGGCCTTTGTGGCGGCGGACAGCCACTCGATCGGCAAATCGATCCTGGCCGACGGCGCCGCGAGCCCCTGGCTGGCGGCCTGGCAGTACGCGCTGGTCTATTTCACCGCGGTGTGGAAGGCGGCGCTGCTCGGGGTGCTGTTAGGTTCGCTGGTGCAGGTGCTGATCCCGCGCGACTGGCTGGCGCGCACGCTCGGCCACCGGCGTTTTTCCGGCACCGTGCTGGGGGCGCTGATCGCGCTGCCGGGCATGATGTGCACCTGCTGCGCCGCACCGGTTGCCGCCGGCATGCGCCGCCAGTCGGTATCCAGCGGCGCCGCGCTGGCCTTTTGGCTCGCCAACCCGGTACTGAACCCGGCGACGCTGGTATTCATGGGGTTTGTACTCGGTTGGCCGTTCGCCGCCATCCGCCTGGTGGCGGGCGTGGTGATGGTGCTGGGCATCGCCTGGCTGGTGCAGCGCGTGACCGCCAACGACCCGCAGCCCGCCACGCCGCAGCCGCCGGTGATGACGGCGCAGAGCGATGAGCGGCCGTTCCTCGCCCGCTGGGGCAAAGCGCTGTGGGCGCTGTTTTGGTCGACCATCCCGATCTACGTGCTGGCGGTGCTGGCGCTGGGCGCAGCGCGGGTCTGGCTGTTCCCGCACGCCGACGGCGCCGTCGACAATAGCCTGCTGTGGATCATCGCGCTGGCGATCGTCGGCTGCCTGTTCGTTATCCCCACCGCGGCGGAGATCCCGATCGTGCAGACCATGATGCTGGCGGGCATGGGCGCAGGCTCGGCGCTGGCGCTGCTGATGACCCTGCCGGCGGTCAGCCTGCCTTCGCTGCTGATGCTCAACAAAGCCTTCTCCGCCCGCGCGCTGTGCCTGACGGCGGCGTTGGTGGCGCTGTGCGGCGTGCTGACCGGCGTGGTGGGGATGGGGTTGGTGTAACGGATTCGTGACCCGATGCTGTCTCAATGGAGGAGATGGAAGTGGAACAGCGGAATAAACCTGAAATGGACGTAGAGGCGATGTTGCTGGAGCAAGCGTTGCGTGAAAGGGTGGATGCCGCCCTTGAACGTATAAGAAACGGCACCGCGGTTTATCTCAGCCATTCGGAGGCAGAAAAACGAATGGCTTTATTTAAAGCGAAGATCCGGGGGCGTTATCGGCGTGGGTGTTGAGGGGGATTGGTTCTGAGTAGAACAGGAGGTTTCTCAGGATAAAATGGGATTTTGTCTAGCAGTCGGCTTTGAGCGAGAAGCGGACGGCTGGAGATAGGCGCGGGGAGATAAAATCACAAACAAAAAATTATTATTTCCGTAGATGGTTTTTTTTCCTCCACCTATTATTTCTAATTCCGCTTTTATGAGGCCATTGCAAAAGATTTTTATATATTTCGTAATCAAAAACCTCATCCATCCCTTTGCCTCCCTCGAAATAAAACTCATCCTCCTCAATTCTCGCAACTATCCTTAGTAATTCATCATTGATTACTGATATAAACTGCCTAGCATCTTTTTGTTTAATTCTCCAAGGGGTAGAGACTCGGCTATCTATGTCAATACCTCCTTTCATACGAGACAAACCAACATATATAGCATCCTGCTTTTTCTCTTCTAATTCCCTTCTCTGTATCAGTGAAATAAAACCCGGAGAATAATCATCTATTTCTCTTGCTACAAAGTTCCACTGTTTTTTGGGATGTAGGTATAAAAGTTTTAACCATGCCTGCTCAAACTGAACGTCTGGATAGCCCTCATTAGTTTCAGATGACCAAATGTAGTGATCTACCCAAATCGCTTTTGAGAATTCTTCAAGCGCCAAGACTGAAAGCTGAAATGCACTTGGATACGAACCGTGCTCATAAAGCAACATTGAGTCAAAATGAAGACGGATACAATTTCTCAAAGACTCTGCAGCTATTTTATTCAGCTTGTATTTTGATATGCCCTCGTGTTTTTTCACTGATACTCCGCTTCAAAAGTTTACTCTTGGAATACACGCCGTAGAGAGCGGGGAAACCATGTTTTTATATATTGCATTCTGACGCGTACTATTAATACTATGTGGTCAGCCCCACCCAGTCGTTATTTATGTTGAACCGCAACCAGCTTTGATCTTTGGCGTGAACAAAGAATCCAATAAAATTATTATCCAGATCAAATTCAATGAAAAAATTCTTCCGACAATTAACAGCAACACCAGTAAATTGACAGAGTGGATCGAATAACAACCAATAGTTCGGAGTTGGCGACACTGTAAATCCTACCGCATTTAGTGCTAGATCAAATAAATATAATCCAGGAATATTAGACGATATATTTGGATTGATCGATGAGGTTAGCTTAGGATTGATGCTTGACGTGAGATTTGGATACTTGCTCGACGTGAGCTTGTAGTTGATTGAACTGGCCAACTTGGGGTTTATGCTAGATGTAAGCGCAGGATTGATACTTGAGGTCAGTTTGGGGTTGATGCTTGACGTCAGCTTTGGGTTAATGCTGCTAGTTAGTTGAGGATTGATACTGCTCGTGAGGTTTGGGTTGAGGCTCGACATCAATCTGGGGTTACGACTAGTTGGAATTCTCATAGTGTCTCCGTGACGACTGATAAATTTCAGAGTAGCCTAACGCTTATTTTAACGGCAGCCCATATTTAACCACGTGTTAAACCCCTGAACAAGCTAGTCCAACTTTAAGTAATTATAATTAAATTCACTCGTATAAAGAATGTCTGCTATTGGCACAGAGCCGCCTGTCAGATGACTCTATGCTGCCGATGCGTCAGGTCGAGTTTGGATGAATACCTATTGAAACGTGTGTTGTTGGTTCATCGCAACCTATGCACCACCTGGTTGCTGCTGCCGCGCCAAATCAGCGCCGGGTCCTTCAAATCCTGCACGAACTTGCCGTCGATCAGCACGTTGATCCTGTCCACCACCTGCATTTGCTGTGCGTCCAGCTCCGCCAGCCGGTAGCCGGTCCACAGCCAGATATCTTTGCCGGGGCATTCGGCGCGTACCCGTTTCACCAGCTTTAAGATGCTCGGCACGTTGGCCGGGTGCAGCGGATCGCCGCCGGAGAGCGACAGCCCCTGGCGCGGCACGCGCGTATCGTTCAGATCGGCGATGATGCGGTCTTCCAGCGCCGGGGTAAACGGCTGGCCGGAGTTGAGCCGCCAGGTGCTTTTGTTGTAGCAACCGGGGCACTGGTGCACGCAGCCGGCGACAAACAGCGTGCAGCGGGTGCCGGGGCCGTTGACCACGTCGATCGGGTAGTACTGGTGATAATTCATGTGAGGCCTGCCCATCAGGCTATTTTACTGGCCATTTTGCCTCCGGGCAGTGCTGCCAATCCTCACGTACTGCGTGTACGCTCCGGTTTGTGCGCGCTGGCCGAAGGCAAACTGGCTGCGACAATCACGCCTGATGAACAGGCTTCTGCATAGGCTGCACGGCGCTTTTCAGCCGAGCTGCCCGTTGCCGAGGTGTTTCACCCGGCGTTTCACCTCTTCCTGCTTGCCGGCGTTGAACGGCCGGGCATCGGGGCTGCCGAGATAGCCGCACACCCGGCGGGTGACCGAGACCTTGGCCGAGTCGTGGTTGCCGCATTTCGGGCAGGTGAAGCCCTTGCTGGTGCAAGAGAATTCACCGGTAAAGCCGCATTCGTAGCACTCGTCGATCGGCGTGTTGGTGCCGTAGTAAGGCACCCGGCTGTAGCTGTAGTCCCACACGTCTTCCAGCGCCTTCAGGTTGTGCTGCAGGTTCGGGTATTCGCCGTAGCAGATGAAGCCACCGCTGGCCAACGGCGGGTAGGGCGCTTCGAAGTCCAGCTTGTCGTACGGATTGACCTTCTTCTCCACGTCGAGGTGGAAGCTGTTGGTGTAATAGCCCTTATCGGTGACGCCCGGCACCACGCCGAAATCGGCGGTGTCCAGCCGGCAGAAGCGATCGCACAGGTTCTCGCTCGGCGTGCTGTAGAGGCTGAAGCCGTAGCCGGTTTCGTCTTTCCAGGCGTCGACGGCGGCACGCAGCCGCGCGACGATCGCCACCGCTTTGGCGCGCAGCGCCTCGTCGTCATACACGTGGTTTTTGCCGCCGAACAGCGCGTTGATGGTCTCGTGCAGGCCGATGTAGCCCAGCGAAATTGAGGCGCGGCCGTTCTTGAAGATATCGGCGATATTGTCGTCGGCCTTGAGCCGCACGCCGCAGGCGCCTTCCATGTACAAGATTGGCGCCACCCGCGCCTTGATGCCTTCCAGCCGGGCAATGCGCGTCATCAGGGCCTTTTTCGCCAGCTGCAGGCGCTGATCCAGCAGCGCCCAGAAGCGCGACTCATCGCCCATCGCCTCCAGCGCGATGCGCGGCAGGTTGAGGCTGATGACGCCGATGTTGTTGCGGCCGTCGTGCACCAGCTCGCCATCCTGCTCGTAGGTGCCGAGGAAGCTGCGGCAGCCCATCGGCGTTTTGAACGAGCCGGTCACCTTCACCACCTGATCGTAGTTGAGAATGTCCGGGTACATGCGCTTGCTGGCGCACTCCAGCGCCAGCTGCTTGATGTCGTAGTTCGGATCGCCGTACTGGTGGTTGAGGCCGTCGCGGATGGCGAACACCAGTTTGGGGAACACGGCGGTCTTGCGGTTTTTGCCCAGCCCGGCGATGCGGTTTTTCAGGATTGAGCGCTGGATCAGGCGCGATTCCCAGCTGGTGCCAAGGCCGAAGCCGAAGGTGACGAACGGCGTCTGGCCGTTGGCGGTGTGCAGGGTGTTGACCTCGTACTCCAGCGACTGGAAGGCGTCGTAACACTCTTTCTCGGTGCGCGCCATAGCATAGCCTTTGGCGTCCGGGATCTGCCACGCTTCCGCCACCAGCAGGTGTTTGCGGAAGCTCTCGTCGACGAACGGCGCCAGAATTTCATCGATGCGGTTGATGGTGGTGCCGCCATAGATATGGCTGGCGACCTGGGCGATGATCTGCGCGGTCACGGCGGTGGCGGTGGAGATCGACTTCGGCGGCTCGATCTCGGCGTTGCCCATCTTGAAGCCGTTGGTCAGCATGCCTTTCAGATCGATCAGCATGCAGTTGAACATCGGGAAGAACGGCGAGTAGTCGAGATCGTGGTAGTGAATTTCGCCGCGTTCATGGGCCAGCACCACGTCGCGCGGCAGGATGTGCTGCTTGGCGTAGTGTTTGGCGACGATGCCCGCCAGCAGGTCGCGCTGGGTGGGGATCACCTTGCTGTCCTTGTTGGCGTTTTCGTTTAGCAGCGCGCGGTTGCTCTGCTCGACCAGGCCGCGAATTTCCTGATTCAGGCGGCCGCGTAGCTCGCGCGCCACGTCGCGATCGTGGCGGTATTCGATATAGGCGCGCGCCAGCTGTTTGTACTCGCCGGCCATCAGCTGGTTTTCCACCGCCTGCTGGATCTCGTGGATATCGACGCGCGGCTGCTGCTCCATGCGCTGAGCGACCACGCGGGCGACGGTGGCGCAGTAGTCGGCATCGACCACGCCCACCGCCAGCGCGGCGCGCTCGATGGCCTGCGCGATGCGCGCTTCGTCAAAAGGTACCTGGCAACCGTCCCGCTTAATCACTACTGGTTTCACGTTGTACTCCTTGTTCCCCGAGGGAGCGTTCATACCCGCCTGGCGTGGCGAGCAACCGTCAAATTTCGCTTATCCACAGGGCAAAGCCGCAGCGCGCAAGGGCTGTGGCGGCGTGTGGATGATTTTGTGGATAACTACTATATATAGGCGTTCGCAATTCTTAATGCACTATATATAGATATTGGCGAGATTCTTTTGATGTAGAACAAGGAAAACGGAAGAGCGTGCGCAAGCTGAACAGTCGTCAATCGCTCACTGGCCGATCGCGAAAATGCGCCAGCAGAAAGTCGACCCAGACGCGCACCCGCGGCGGCAGATCCGCCGAGGCGTAATAGAGCCACAGCTGCACCGGGCGCGGCCAGCACTCCGCCAGCACCGGCCGCAGCGTGCCCTGCTCGAAGTGCTTTTCGAGGTACCAGCGCGCCAGGTTGACGATGCCGAGCCCGGCCAGCGCCGCATCCAGCAACATTTCCGGGCGGCTCACCACCAATCGGCCGTTCAGATCCAGTGCCAGCGTTTCGCCCTGATGGCGCAGCTGCCATTTGACGTGGCGGCCGTTGCTGGGGTTGCGGTGCAGCAGGCAGTCGTGCCGCAGCAGATCGTGCGGCGTTTGCGGTTCACCGCGCCGCGCCAGATAGTCGGGCGACGCTGCCAGCACCATGTGCATCGGGTAGAGCGGGCGCGCCACCAGCCGGCTGTCGGGATCGACCCGGCTGCCGATGCCGACGTCGAAGCCTTCGCCCACCAGATTCACCACCCGGGCATCCAGCGACAGATCGAGATCGATCTGCGGGTAACGCGCCAGAAATTGCGGGATCAACGGCATCAGCATCTGGCGGCCGAAGCCGGGGATCATCGTGACGCGCACCACCCCGGCCGGCGCCTGCCGCTCGCCGCCGGCGCTTTCCAGCGTCGCCGCCAACGCCTGCCACAGCGGCGCCACCTGCGCCAGCAGCGCTTTGCCCTCGTCGGTCAGCAGCACGTTGTGGGTGTTGCGCTGAAACAGCCGCAGCGCCAGCTTCTCTTCCAGCGCGCGGATATTTTTGCTGACCGCCGCCGGCGTGACGCCCAGCTGGCGGGCGGCGGCGGAGAAATTTTGCGCCTGCGCGGCGGCGAGGAAGGCCGGCAGCAGGCGGTGCACGTCAAAGGGCAGCGACATAGTGGTTGATACTTTCGGTTGAAATTGAAGTGACCTTGAACAGCCTACACCCGAAGCGGCAGAAATGGAAAAATGCCTCATCTTCTTTACGTTCAAGGAATCATTTATGTCACGCATTTTAGTGTTAACCGCCCACCGCACCCCCGACGAGTCGCGCATCAACCAGGCGCTGATCGAGGCCGTGCGCCCGCTGCCTAACGTGACCGTGCACGAGCTGATCCGCGCTTACCCGGATTACCGCATCGACGTGGCGCGCGAACAGGCACTGCTGGAAAGCCACGATGCGGTGGTGATGATGTTCCCGTTTTTCTGGTACAGCTCGCCGGCGATCCTGCGCGAATGGCAGGACGCGGTATTAACCTATGGTTTCGCCTACGGCAGCGAGGGCACTAAACTGCACGGCAAGCCGCTGCAGTTGGTGGTGAGCACCGGCGGCAACGCGCAGGCCTACACGCCGGCAGGCTACAACCGCTATCCGGTGCAGGATCTGCTGCTGCCGTTCCACGCGCTGGCTAACCTGACCGGCATGGATTATCTGCCGCCGCACCTGGTGCAGGGCGTGACCGACATGAGCGATGAGCAGTTGGCGCAAGCGGCCGCCGGGGTGGTGGCGCTGATGGGGACATTGTAGGGCGCAGTTCACGCTCACCGCGCCCTGCGGGGTCAGTCTTCGAGCAGCCACCACACCGCTTCGAACGGCCGCAGCGTCAGCGCCTGCGGCTGATCCGCCGAGTCGCTGTAGTTGCTCATCAGCGGGCGCCACTGGGCGGAGGCTTCCACGCCTTCCGCCGCCCAGGCCAGCGGTTCGCGGCTCAGGTTGGCCACCACCAGCAGGCGCTGGCCGTTCCAGCTGCGCTGATAGCACCACAGCGCCGGGTGATCCGGCGCCAGATCCTGATAGTCGCCGTGGGTCAGCAGCGGATACTGCTTGCGCAGGGTGATCAGCTGGCGGTAGGCGTAAAACACCGAGTCGAGATCGGCCAGCGCCGCGTCGGCGTTGATCTGCGGGTAGTTCTCGGCGCAGCCGATCCACGGCGTGCCGGTAGTGAAACCGGCGTGCGATGCGGCGCTCCACTGCATCGGCGTGCGGCCGTTGTCGCGCGATTTGTCCGCCAGGATCGCCAGCAGTTCGGCGTCGCTGCGGCCCTGGGCGCTCAGTTCGGCGTACATGTTCAGGCTTTCCACGTCGCGGTACTGCTCAATGGCGCGGAAGCCGGGGTTGGTCATGCCGATCTCTTCACCCTGGTAGATATAAGGCGTGCCCTGCATGCCGTGCAGCACCATCGCCAGCATTTTGGCGGCCGGCACCCGCAGTGCGCCTTCATCGCCGAAGCGCGACACGATGCGCGGCTGATCGTGGTTGCACCAGAACAGCGCGTTCCAGGCGCGGTTATGCATCCCTTGCTGCCAGTGGCGGAAGATCTGCTTTAACTCCACATAATCCGGCGCCGCCCGCGTCCATTTTTCACCGCCGGCGTAGTCTACCTTCAGGTGGTGGAAGTTGAAGGTCATCGACAGCTCTTCGCCGCTCTGCGCCGCGTATTGCTGGCAATGCTCGAGCGTGGTGGAAGACATCTCGCCCACCGTCATCAGGCCGCGCGGCTGAAACACGTCGCGGCTCATCTCCTGCAGGAACTCGTGAATGCGCGGGCCGTCGGTGTAGAAGCGGCGGCCGTCGCCCTGGCTGTCGGACGGGAAATCCTGCTGCTTGGACACCAGGTTGATCACGTCGAGGCGCAGGCCGTCGACGCCTTTATCTGCCCAGAACTGACACACTTTCTTCAGCTCTTCGCGCACTGGCGGGTGTTCCCAGTTGAGATCCGCCTGCTCGGTGGCGAACAGGTGCAGGTAGTACTGGCCGCTGTCGGCGTGCCACTGCCAGGCATTGCCGCCGAACTTGGAGCGCCAGTTGTTCGGCGGTGTATCCCCTTCGCCGTCGCGCCAGACGTAGAACTGACGATACGGGCTGTGGCGATCCTGCGCGGCCTTGAACCACGGGTGCTCGGTCGAGGTGTGGTTGAACACCATGTCCATCACGATGCGGATGCCGCGCCGGTGGGCGGCGGCGACCAGCTGCTCGAAGTCCGCCATGGTGCCGTAAGCCGGATCGATGGCGCAGTAGTCCGCCACGTCATAGCCGTTGTCCACCTGCGGCGATACGTAGACCGGCGTCAGCCAGATGGCGTCGACGCCCAGCTCCTGCAGATAGTCCAGCCGCCGGGTCACGCCGGCCAAATCGCCGTAGCCGTTGCCGGTGCTGTCTTGAAAACTCTTCGGATAAATTTGGTAGATGACGCCGTTCTGCCACCAGGGGGTTGGGTTGCTCATAACTGGATACCTTTGAATCGTGACAACGGGCCTGCGTAAGCAGGCCCCTACATTCATTTTGCGTCAATCAAACCGGCAGCTCGCCGCGGGCGGCCTTGCGTTTGTAGACCATGATGGTCAACACCAGCGGGATGACGATCGCCACCAGAATCGCCAGCGAGTAAATCAGCCAGAACTGCGGCTTGATAGACAGGATGCCCGGCAGGCCGCCGACGCCGATGCCGTTGGCCATCACGCCGTCCAGGCCGCAGATCAGGCCCGCGATCGCGGAGCCGATCATCGCGCACAGCATCGGGAAACGGTATTTGAGGTTGATGCCGTACATCGCCGGTTCGGTCACGCCGAGATAGGCGGAGATCGCCGCCGGCACCGAGATTTCACGCTCGTTGGCCTTGCGGCTGATGATGATGATGCCGAGCACCGCCGAGGCCTGCGCGATGTTGGACAGCGCAATCAGCGGCCACACCGGGGTGCCGCCCATGCTCTGAATCATCTGCATGTCGATGGCCAGCGTGGTCTGGTGCACGCCGGTGATCACCAGCGGCGCATACAGGAAGCCGAACAGCGCGGCGCCCACCGGGGCGAAGCTGCCGGTCATCACCGCTTTCACCGCCCAGGCAACCCCGTCGCCGATCATGCGGCCGAACGGCCCGATCAGCGCGTGCGCCAGGAACACCGCCAGCAGCAGCGAAACCACCGGCACCACCACCAGATAGAGATAGTCGGGGACGATCTTTTTCAGCCGGGTTTCGATCCAGCCCAGCGCCATGCCCGCCAGGATCGACGGGATCACCTGCGCCTGATAGCCGACTTTCTGGATCACGAACCAGCCGAAGTTCCACACTTCCGGCGTTTGCTGGCCGAGCAGGTAGGAGTTCATCAGCTGCGGCGACACCAGGGTGACGCCCAGCACGATGCCGAGCACCGGCGTGCCGCCCATCTTTTTCACCGTCGACCAGCAGATGGCCACCGGCAGGAACATGAAGATCGCTTCACCGAGCAGCCACAGGAAGTCGTAAATGGTTTTCCACGCCGGGTGCATCTGCGCCAGCGTTTGGCCGCCGGACATCGGGATGTCGCCAATCACGTTGCGGAAGCCGAGGATCAGACCGCCGCTGATCAGCGCCGGCAGCAGCGGGAAGAAGATTTCGGCGAAGTGGGAGATGGTGCGCTCGGTCCAGGTCATGTTCTGGCGCGCGGCCACCTTGGCCTGCTCCTTGTCGGCCTCGTTGACGCCGGTGCTGGCGATCAGCGCCTGATAGTAGTCGCCGACGTCGGTGCCGATCACCACCTGGAACTGCCCGGCGTTGGTGAAGCAGCCTTTGACCATCGGCAGCTCTTCGATTTCCTTGGGGCTGGCCTTGCTGGGGTCGTTGAGGACGAAACGCAACCGGGTAATGCAATGGCTGACGGTGGCGATGTTTTCGCGGCCGCCGACCAAAACAATCAGGCGATCAATATCCTGCTGTTTTACTTTGCTCATTATGGGATACCTGCAGAGGTGTTGGCTGAGTAATGATCAAAGCTTAGTCACTCGGATTTTTTTATGGAATGGGAACGTTCCCGGTTTGGGGCGAGGATCACAAAATGACAAAAAATGGTCGTCTTTTAATCAGGAAAGTTTGCTGGGCACCACCAGGCGGCGGATCCCCTGTTCACCGTTGAGCTGCGCCAGCAGCTGTTGCGCCGCCAGCAGGCCGGCGCTGCCGTAGCCGAACTCCACCGACAGAGTATCGGGGAACAGGAAGCTGAGCAGCGGGGTGTTGCCGATGGCGCACACCTGGATGGCGCGCGTCGGCTGCTGCTGCAGGTACTTTATCGCCCCCAGGGCGATGCTGTCGGAGGCGCAGATCAGTGCGCTGGTGTGTGTATCAATCACTTCGGCGGCGTGCTGGAAACCGCTCTGGTAGCTCAGCTCGCCCAGCGTGGCGCGCGGCGTGAGCTTGAGGCGTTCACAGGCGTCGAGATAGGCCTGATAGCGGCGCTGGCCGGTGGTGGCGTCGCTGAGCTGCACCCCCAGATAGCCGATGTGCCGGTGCCCTTGCCGGTACAGGCGATCCATCAGCAGGTTCACCGCGCCGGCGTCGTCGTAGCAGACGGATGAAAAGCCGTCGTATTCGCGCACCATCACCACCATTTTTTCCTGCCACGGTTTGAGCATCGCCGCGGTCAGCCCGGTAAAGCCGAACAGGATCACGCCGTCGACGTTGCGCTGGCGCAGCACGTGCAGGTGCTCCTGCACCAGGCGGGTTTCGAACTGGCTCTCCATCACGATAGGATCGAAGCCCTGCTGATACAGCAGCGGCAGCATGGTGCGCACCGCCTGGTTTTCCGACGGCGAATCGAGACGGGAAACGATGATGCCCACCACTTTGTCGCTCTGGCCGCGCATGGCGCGCGCCGACTTGGAGGGGGTAAACCCTTGCTGACGGATCACCGCTTCTACCCGTTCGCGGGTCTGCGGGCTCACGCTGCCTTCGTTGTTCAGCACCCGTGAGACGGTGGATTTGCCTACGCCGCTCAGGCGTGCGATGTCCTTGATGGTCAGCCGGTTTTGCATGGTTTACTTTTCGTTGAGGTGGACAGGCGTAACATAATGGCCTGTAAAACAATGTCCGTCAGCATAGCTCATTTTCCCAGGCGGATCTTGAGGCAATACGGGATTGTTGCACTGCGCTGAACGGCCGCTCCTGCCGCTCTGTTTTTCCCTTTACCGGAGGTGATTCCCCATATGGACCCCGACCCGACTGCTTTAGACACTCACTCGGTTCACCGGTAAAACCTTTCCGCCTGGCGCTGCTGTTTTACCGGTGAAGTACATCACGGTAACCGGTGGCGCGCGCTTCGTCGTTCGCTCCTGCTGCTGAAAAAAGAATAAGGATCTGCGTTGGCAGAGGCTTTTTGGCGCACCCGCCATCCGCCCGGCCGATGACGATCCCCGTTTACCCGCTGCCGTGAGGCACCGGGCGACGAGGTGCGAACCATGAAACTGAAAAAACTCCCCCGTCAGCTGCTGGGCCTGTTCGCCCGCGGCCTTCCGCGCCGTTTGGTGCGCCGCGACAGCCTGCTGGACGGCGTCGGCGGCGCTGCGCACGATATGCCGGCCGGCCTGGCGCAACAGCGGCTGGAATGCGCCGCCGCAGAGACGATGCAGCTGTTTGAGCGTTTTCACAGCCACCCGGAAGGCATCACCGCCCATGAGGCGGAGCAGGTGCGCCGGCGCTGCGGCGAGAACGTCATCGACGATCAGCAGAAAGAGGCCTGGTGGCAACACCTCTGGCACTGCTACCGCAACCCGTTCAACCTGCTGCTGACCGCGCTCGGCATGATCTCGTACGCCACCGAGGATCTCACCGGCGCGCTGGTGATCGCGCTGATGGTGCTGATCTCCACGCTGCTGAACTTCATCCAGGAGGCGCGCTCCAACCGGGCGGCCGATGCGCTGAAAGCGATGGTGAGCAACACCGCCACGGTGATCCGCAGCGATGCGCTCACCGGCAAGAGCGAACACGTGGAGCTGCCGATCGCGCAATTGGTGCCGGGCGATATCGTCAAGCTGGCGGCCGGCGACATGATCCCGGCGGATCTGCGCCTGCTGTCGGCCAAGGATCTGTTCATCAGCCAGGCGGCGCTGACCGGCGAATCGCTGCCGGTGGAAAAATCCGCGGCGCCGCAGGCGCTGGCGGCCGATCCGCTCGACTGCCAGAACCTGTGCTTCATGGGCACCAACGTGGTCAGCGGCACCGCGCTGGCGATGGTGATCGGCACCGGCGGCGGCACCTATTTCGGCCAGCTGGCACAGCGCGTCACCAGCCAGGAGCAGCAGCCGAACGCCTTCCAGAGCGGCATCAGCAAGGTCAGCTGGCTGCTGATCCGCTTTATGCTGGTGATGACGCCGATCGTGCTGCTGATCAACGGCTACACCAAGGGCGACTGGTGGGAAGCGGCGCTGTTCGCGCTGTCGGTGGCGGTCGGGCTGACGCCGGAAATGCTGCCGATGATCGTCACCTCAACGCTGGCCAAAGGGGCGGTGAAGCTGTCGCGCCAGAAGGTGATCGTCAAACGCCTGGACGCCATCCAGAACTTCGGCGCCATGGACATTCTGTGCACCGACAAGACCGGCACCCTGACCCAGGACAAGATCGTGCTGGAGCGCCACACCGATGCGTTCGGCGCCGGCAGCGAACGGGTGCTGCGCTACGCCTGGCTGAACAGCTTCTACCAGACCGGGCTGAAAAACCTGCTCGACGTGGCGGTGCTGAGCTGCGCGGAGCAGAATCGGCAGCCGGCGGCGTTGCAAAACTACCGCAAGGTGGATGAGATCCCGTTCGATTTCGTGCGCCGCCGCATGTCGGTGGTGGTGGCCAAGGACAATGAGTATCACGAGCTGGTGTGCAAGGGCGCGCTGGAAGAGATGCTGGCGATTTGCAGCCACGTTCGCCACGAAGACGAGGTGATCCCACTGAGCGAGGCGCTGCTGGCGCGCATTCGCCGCATCACCGACGATCTCAACCAGCAGGGGCTGCGGGTGGTGGCGGTGGCCAACAAGATCCTGCCGGCGCAAACCCATGAATACGGCGTGGCGGATGAGTCGGATCTGATCCTCGAAGGCTACGTCGCCTTCCTCGATCCGCCGAAGGAGAGCACCGCGCCGGCGCTGGCGGCGCTGAAACAGAACGGCGTCACGGTGAAGATCCTCACCGGCGACAACGAGCTGGTGGCCGCCAAAGTGTGCCGGGACGTCGGGCTGGAGGCCGATAGTCTGCTGCGCGGCAGCGAGATCGAACAGATGGACGACGAGCAGCTGGCGCAGGCGGCGGCGCGCACCACGGTGTTCGCCAAGCTGACGCCGCTGCACAAGGAGCGCATCGTCAAACTGCTGCGCCGCCAGGGGCACGTGGTGGGCTTTATGGGCGACGGCATCAACGATGCGCCGGCGCTGCGCGCGGCCGATATCGGCATCTCCGTCGATTCAGCGGTGGACATAGCCAAGGAAGCGGCTGACATTATCCTGCTGGAAAAAAGCCTGATGGTGCTGGAGCAGGGGGTGATCGAAGGGCGCCGTACCTTCGCCAACATGCTGAAATACATCAAGATGACCGCCAGCTCCAACTTCGGTAACGTGTTCAGCGTGCTGATCGCCAGCGCCTTCCTGCCGTTTCTGCCGATGCTGCCGCTGCACCTGTTGATTCAGAACCTGATGTACGACATCTCGCAGATCGCCATCCCGTTCGATAACGTCGACGACGATCAGATCACCCAGCCGCAGCGCTGGAACTCCGCCGATCTGGGGCGGTTTATGGTGTTCTTCGGGCCGATCAGCTCGATCTTCGACGTGCTGACCTTCAGCCTGATGTGGTGGGTATTCAAGGCCAATACGCCGGAAATGCAGACGCTGTTCCAGTCCGGCTGGTTCGTGGAAGGGCTGCTGTCACAAACGCTGATCGTCCATATGATCCGCACGCGCAAAATTCCGTTTATCCAGAGCCGCCCGTCCTGGCCGCTGTGCATCATGACGCTGGCGGTGATCGCCACCGGCATCGGCCTGGTGTTCTCGCCGCTGGCCGGCTTCCTGCAGCTGCAGGCGCTGCCGCTCGGTTACTTCCCGTGGCTGGTGCTGATCCTCGCCGGTTACATGGTGCTGACCCAGTGCGTGAAAGGCTGGTTCGTGCGCCGCTACGGCTGGCAGTAACCCGCTCGCCCCCTCCGGCCGGGAGGGGGCAACTGTGATCCCGTCCGCTTTTTCACCGCAACGGTTGGACATCTGTTCTGGGCTGAGTCTTTATCTACAGCGTTGGCTGTTTTCCCCTGCGCCTTTCAAGCCACCGCGTTGTTGTTTATCGCCTAGCGGTGGTTTGAAATTCATTGGGGATATTTTGTTTTTTTCCTCTGAGGAATTTCCGATGCACAGACCTTTCCGTTATACGCTACTGGCTTCATCGTTATGGTTTTCTTGCGGCGCGCTGGCGCAGCCGGCCGGCGATCTGCCGCTGATGCCCTGGCCACAGCAGGTGGAAGTGACGCAACCGGCGGGCAAGCTGGTGCTGGATCACCGTTTGTCTCTGACGCTGCAGGGCGACGATCTGGGCGACGCGCTGCCGCGCTGGCGCCAGCGCATCGAACTGCAGACCGGCTGGACGCTGGCGCCGATGGAAGAAGCGAACGGCGCGGCGATCAAGGTGGTGATCAAGGACCGGGTGGCGGCGCAGCCGCTGCCGGGCAGCGATGAGAGTTACCGGCTGGCGGTCACGCCGCAGGGCGCCACGTTGACCGCCAACACGCGTTTCGGCGCGCTGCGCGGCATGGAGACCCTGCTGCAGCTGCTGCAGACCGACGGGCAAAATACCTTCCTGCCGCTGGTGGATATCCGCGACGTGCCGCGTTTTCCGTGGCGCGGCGTGCTGCTGGATTCGGCGCGTCATTTCCTGCCGCTGCCGGACATTCTGCGCCAGCTCGACGGCATGGCGGCGGCCAAGCTTAACGTGTTCCACTGGCACCTGACCGACGATCAGGGCTGGCGCTTTGCCTCCGAGCATTATCCCAAGCTGCAACAGCAGGCCAGCGACGGCCAGTTCTACACCCGCGAGCAGATGCGGCAGGTGGTGGCTTACGCCACGGCGCGCGGCATTCGCGTGGTGCCGGAGATCGACATGCCGGGGCATGCCTCCAGCATTGCGGTGGCCTATCCCGACCTGATGAGCGCGCCGGGGCCGTATCGCATGGAGCGCGAGTGGGGCGTGCATAAGCCGACGCTCGATCCGACCCGCGACGAGGTGTATCAGTTTGTCGACACGATCGTCGGCGAGCTGGCGGCGATCTTCCCCGATCCTTATCTGCATATCGGCGGCGACGAGGTGGACGCCAGCCAGTGGCGGGCGTCGCCGTCGATTCAGGCGTTTATGCAGAAGAACGGGCTGGCGGATACCCATGCGCTGCAGGCCTACTTCAACCAGAAGCTGGAAAAGATCCTCGAGAAACACCAGCGGCAGATGGTCGGTTGGGACGAGATCTATCATCCGTCGCTGCCGCGCTCGATCGTCATTCAGTCCTGGCAGGGGCAAGACTCGCTGGGCGCCAGCGCGCAGGACGGCTATCAGGGCATCCTCTCCACCGGTTTTTACCTCGATCAGCCACAAAGCACCGCCTATCACTACCGCAATGAAATTCTGCCGCAGCCGCTGGGGATCGAGACGGCGGTGCAACCTGGCGAGCAGGCGCAAAGCTGGCGCTTCAGCATGCCGCGCCTGAAGGGCAGCGCGGTGGAGGGCAGCTTCACGCTGATCGAGGGCAAACAGGGCTGGCGCGGCTTTATCGATTTCAACGGCAAGTCGCGCCGCGCGGTGCACGACATCGTCTGGCGCACGCCGCAGCAGGTGACGTTCCGCGTCGATACCTGGATGGGCGACACGCGGCCGGTGTTCACGCTGCAGCAGGACAAGCTCAGCGGCTACACGTTGGTCGGCAACGTGCGTTACCCCACCCGCGGCGACAAGCTGGCGGCGGTGCCGGCGGGCAAGATGCCGGTGGTGCCGGACGAGAAGGGGCAGGCCAACATTCTCGGCGGTGAAGCGGCGCTGTGGGCGGAAAACGTGCGCGCGCCGCTGCTCGATCTCAAGCTGTGGCCGCGTGCCTTCGCGGTGGCGGAGCGGCTGTGGTCGGCGCAGGACGTCACCGACGAAAACAACATGTACCGGCGGCTGGCGGCGATCGACGCCTGGTCGGTGGTGTCGGTCGGCCTGCAGCAGCACGCGGAAACGGCGCGCGAATTCACCCGATTGAGCAACAGTGTGCAGATCGTGCCGCTGCAGATCCTGGCCGAGGCGGTGGAGCCGGCGCAGTATTACACCCGCCAGCACCTGAAGTTCCAGGCCGGCAACTATCACCAGTTCGAACCGCTGAACCGCTTTGCCGATGCGCTACCGCCGGAGAGCGGCGCGGTACGTGAGATGCAGGCACAGGTCGCGGCCTTGTTGCAGGATAAGCGCGATATGGCGGCGGCGCAGGCACTGCGCGAACGGCTGCAGCGCTGGCAGGCGAACGGCGCGGCACTGCAGATGGCGATCGCGGGCAACCGCACGCTGCGGGAGCTGGCGCCGGTGGCGCAGGACGTCGATGCTTTGGCCACGCTGGGCTTAACGCTGCTGGATCGCCATCAGCAGGGCAAACCGCTGAGCCGGGCCGAGGCCGAACAAGCGCAGCGCCAGCTGGATGCGGCGGCGCAGACGCGCGACGAGGTGGTGATTGCGGCGGTGTACCCGCTGGAGGCGTTGCTGCGGGGGTTGCAGGAGCAATGAGGCGGACGGGCTCGTGTGAGCCCGGATCCCTACAGCTGCAGTGGCGGCAACTGGGTGAAAATGCTGACCAGCCCTTCGCCCCAGCCCTTGCGGATGGCGCTGAAGTACGGATGGTCTTCGGTAATGCGGTATTGCCGGGCATGGCTGAAGCTGTCGCGCGGGTAGATCATCACGTCGAGCGGCAGCCCGACGGACAGGTTGCTGCGCAGGGTCGAATCCAGTGAAATCAGCGCGCATTGCATCGCTTGTTCCAGCGGCGTGTCGTAGTGCAGCACCCGGTCGATGATCGGTTTGCCGTATTTGCTTTCGCCTATCTGAAAATAGGGCGTGTCGCGGGTGGCTTCGATAAAGTTGCCTTGCGGGTAGATATGGAACAGCCGCATCTCTTCCCCGCTAATTTGGCCTCCGAGCAGCAGGTTGCAGCTGAAGTCGGTGGTGCTGCCGCTTTGCTGCGCCTCGCTGTCGCGCTGGATCACCTCGCGCACCGTTTCCCCCACCAGCGTGGCGGCGTCGTAGAGGCTGGGAGCGTTGAGCAGGTTGGGGCGTTCGGCGTCCTTGCTGCGGTGCAACAGCAAACTGATGATGCTCTGGGTGGTCGCCAGGTTGCCGGCGCTTTGCAGCACCAGCGTGCGATCGCCGTCCTGTTGGAACACGTGCAGTTTGCGGAAGGTGGAAATATGATCCACCCCGGCGTTGGTGCGCGAATCGGACGCAAAGACCAGCCCGGACGACAAACGCATGGCCACACAGTAGGTCATACTACAATCCCTCAAAACAAGACCGGCACGCCGCCAACGCGCAGCGTGCCCGAAACATTTTCCATCGGCAAGCGGCTACTGGCCGGTTGGCATCATTTGTACGGCGGCGATGGCGCTCATGTCTTCGCAGCCGCCGCCCAATCGCATGCCGCGCACCGGGCAGGCGTCCAGATAATCGATGCCGACCGCCAGCTTAAGGTGCTGATTCGGCATGCGCGTATTGTTGGTCACGTCGAAGCTGTGCCAGCGTTCCTCCACCCACACTTCCGCCCAGGCATGGGTGGCGACATGGGTCGAGTCTTCGCTGTACAGGTAGCCGCTGACGTAGCGCGCCGGGATGTTCAGGCTGCGGCAGCAGCTCAGGAAGACATGCGTATGATCCTGACACACGCCGCTGCCGGCGGCGAAAGCCTCGGCGGCGCTGTCGGTCACGCGCGTGGAGCCAGGGCTGTAAGGCATTTTCAGCAGCAGTTCACCCATCAGATGTTCCAGGCCGCTCAGCACCGCCTGCGGTTGATGATAACGCAGGGCGAAGGCCTGAATGGCGTCATCGGGCTGGGTCAGCGGGCTATGGCGCAGAAATACCAGCGGCGACAGGTGCCCGAGCACCCGATCTTCGACGCCGTCTTCAATCTCCACTTCCCCGAGCACCCGAATGGTGATGGCCTGATGCGGTTCATCAAGCGTCAGCACGTGCAGTACGTTGCCGAAGGCGTCGGTGGTGCGCACCGCGTCATCCGGCAACGACAGTTGCCAGGAGAGGATGCGCTGATGGGGCGAATCCTGCGGCGTCAACCGCAGATATTGGGTGCTGCGCTGCACCGGCTGGGCGTAGCGATAATGGGTGTTGTGCTCAATATTCAGTTTCATTGCGCCTCCAGATAAGTGTGATGGATGCTTTCGGCGATGCCGTTCACCTGGCCGAGAAAGGCGCTCAACCACTCGCCCAGGCCGATCTTGTTCAGGTCCTTCATGCTGCTGAAGCGCAGCTCAGCATGCAGGGTGTGCGCCAGACGTCGCGGTTGGTTGGCGCCGCCGCCGATCAGTTCCAATTGCTGCACCATGTCGCCGACGCAGGCCAGCAGTGAACGCGGGATTTCATTGCGAAGAATCATCAGTTCGGCAATGGTCTCGCGGCTCAACGGCTGCTTGTAGATGCTGTGGTAGGCTTCGCGCGCGCTCACCGCCCGCAGCAGCGTGTCCATGCGGTAATATTCGCGCACCGGGTCGCCGTCGATGTCCATCAGCGTGTTCTTCACCTCCAGCAGACGGGCGGTGCCGTCGGCCCGCTCCAGCAGGGTGCCGAGACGGATAAAGCGCATGGCGTCGCTGCGCAGCAGCGTGCCGAACATGGCGCCGCGAAACAGATGGGCGCGCTCCTTCACCCAGTCGAAGAAGGCATCGGCACCCACCGAGCCGATGCCCTGGCGGCGGATCAGTTTCATCTCTATCCAGGTGGCGTTGATGCACTCCCAGACTTCGGATGACAGGCTGCCGCGCACCGCGTGGGCGTTGTTCCAGCCCATTTGCAGGCAGCTGAAGATGCTGCTGTGGTTACGGTTGTCGAGCGCGAAGAAACTGACCAGATTGGGCATCGTCAATTCCGGGTAGGCGGCGGCATACAGCTGGCCGGTGCCGGTCAGGTTGAGCGGCACCTGCAGATCCTGATCGCCGCCGTCGCGGATCGGCATCATCGACAGCTTGTTGGTGACGTCCAGCACCCGGGCGATGCTTTCCGCCCGCTCCAGATAGCGGGCCATCCAATAGAGTTCACTGGCGGTGCGGCTCAGCATAGGTCGTCCTCCAATACCCAGGTGTCCTTGGTGCCGCCGCCCTGCGACGAGTTCACCACCAGCGAACCTTCCGCCAACGCCACCCGGGTCAGGCCGCCGGGCACCAGGCGGATCTCCGCGCCGCTGAGGGCGAACGGCCGCAGATCGATATGCCGCGGCGCCAGACCATCGTTGACGAAGGTCGGGCAGGTGGACAGCGCCAGCGTGTTTTGCGCAATGTAATTCTGCGGGCGAGACAGCAGCAGAGCGCGGAAGCGGGCGAGCTCGTCCTTGCTCGCCGTGGGGCCGATCAACATGCCGTAGCCGCCGGCGCCGTGCACCTCTTTCACGACCATCTGTTCGAGGTTGGCCAGCACATACGACAGTTCGTTTTTATGTCGGCACTGCCAGGTTGGCACGTTGTTGAGGATCGGTTCCTCTTGCAGGTAGAAGCGCACCATATCCGGCACGTAGGGGTAGATCGATTTGTCGTCGGCCACGCCGGTGCCGATGGCGTTGGCCAGCACCACATTGCCGGCGCGATACACCGACAGCAGCCCCGGTACGCCGAGCATCGAGTCCGGCCGAAACGCCAGCGGATCGAGGAAGGCGTCGTCCACCCGACGATAGATCACGTCCACTTTGCACGGCCCGGCGGTGGTGCGCATGAAGACCGCGCCGTCCTTGACGAACAGATCGGCGCTTTCGACCAGCTCCACCCCCATCTGCTGCGCCAGGAAACTGTGCTCAAAATAGGCGCTGTTGAAGCGGCCCGGCGTCAGCACCACCACGGTGGGATCGTTGATGGGCGAGCTTTCGCGCAGCGTTTGCAGCAGGTGCGACGGGTAGCGCTCCACCGGCGCGATGCGTTGCCGGGCGAACAGTTCCGGATAGAGACGCATCATCATTTTGCGGTTTTCCAGCATGTAAGAGACGCCGGACGGGGTGCGCAAGTTATCTTCCAGCACGTAGTATTGGCCGTCGCTGTTGCGGACCATGTCCACGCCGACGATATGCGCATAGATATCGCGATGCAGATCAACGCCTTGCATACAGGGTTGATACTGATCGTTGGCCAGCACCTGCTCCGCCGGAATGAGGCCGGCCTTCAGAATATGCTGCTGGTGGTAAATGTCATGCAGGAAGGCATTGAGCGCCTGTACGCGCTGGCGAATGCCGCGATCGAGCATCGCCCATTCGACGGCCGGAATAATGCGCGGCACGCTGTCGAACGGGATCAACCGCTCAGCGCCGTCATCGTCGCCGTAGACGTTGAAGGTGATGCCCACCCGGTGAAACAGCAGCGCAGCCTCTTCCCGCTTGCGTTGCACGGCCTGGTGATCGGCCTGCTGCAGCCATTGCCAGTAGGCGTCGTAGTGGCCACGGTGTTTTCCCTCAGCCAGAAGCATCTCATCAAAAAACGGTGAAGCGGAAAGATTGATATTCAGCATCGTCACCTCGTCGACATTGCAGGCTGTCAATCAATCGAGCATAAAACGTGCCAAGGCGATAACGGGCGAAAATGGCGCAGAGCGAGGCTGCCGCGGCGAAAAACGCCCATTCGCGGTGCAGGTTTGGCGTGACGACGCCTTAATATAGGGCGAAAAGGCGGCGGCGGTGAGCGCTAAAGGCGCAGGGACGGCAGGCTGTCGGGACAGAGCAGAAATAAAAACGGCCAGTCTGTACTGGCCGTGATGCGCGTGACCGTCGATTAACGACGCACGGCGATGGCTTCGATTTCGATCTTCACGTCTTTCGGCAGACGCGCCACTTCTACACAGGAGCGGGCCGGGAACGGCGCGCTGTGCTCGGTGAAGAAGGTTTCGTACGCGGCGTTAACGGTGGCGAAGTCGTTCAGATCTTTCACGAACACGGTGGTTTTCACGATGTCGGCAACGATCAGGCCGGCGGCTTCGACGATCGCTTTGACGTTTTCCAGCGATTGGCGCGCCTGAGCGGCCACGTCGTCGGCGACGGCGCCGGTTTTCGGATCGACCGGGATCTGGCCGGAAGTGATGATCATGCTGCCCAGATCAACGCCCTGCACGTAAGGACCAATGGCTGCCGGGGCGAGTTCAGTGCTGATATTACGTGACATGTTTTCTCCTGATAGACCCGTTGTCTTTCACGCCGCCGCGCGGTCGGCCGCAGCTTGAAATTCGGTGGGTAGCAACGTGGGTAGAGTTATTTTCAGGCATCCATTATAGGGAGTGACGCGCAGATTAACAGCGCCGCTCCCGTTAAAAGGGCAGAATTCAGTCGGCCTGCAACACTACCTGATGCTCGAACTCTTTCTCGCAATAGCGGCACTTCAGGTGCACTTCGCCGTCGCGCGGCTTCACGCTGAAGCTCGACGCCACCGGCTCGCTGCGGCTGATGCAGTTGCTGTTCGGGCAGGTCAGCACACCGTCGATGTGGTCAGGCAGGCTGAGGGTCAGCTTGCGCACCACTTCGTAGTTATCGATGCGGTTTACCGTGGCCTTCGGCGCGTACATCGCCAGCTGGTTGGCCTGCTGCTCGGTCAGGAAGGTGTTCTCGATCTTGATCAGATCCTTGCGGCCCAGCGCGTTGGAGGGCAGGTTCAGGCCGATGGTGATGCGCTGGTCGGTGGCGGTCAGCTTGAACAGCGTCAGCAGTTTGAAACCGATCTGCGCCGGAATGTGGTCGATCACCGTGCCGCATTTGATCGCTTCGACCTGCAGTTTGTTGTCGTGAGTCATGGCGGTTCCCCCTTAAAGAGCCAAATCGGCGTTGAGTACCAGCGCCAGCAGCGCCTGGCGGGCGAAGATGCCGTTGCCCGCCTGCTGGAAGTAGTAGGCATGCGGCGTTTTATCCACGTCGGTGGCGATCTCGTCGATGCGCGGCAGCGGATGTAGCACCTTGAGGTTGGCGCGTGCGCCGGCCAGATCCGCAGCGCGCAGGACGAACTGCGCTTTCACGTTGGCGTACTCGGAAGGATCGAGGCGCTCTTTCTGTACCCGGGTCATGTAGAGAATATCCAGTTCCGGCACCACTTCTTCAATGCTGCTGTGCAGGCTGTACTCGATGCCTTTCTCTTCCAGCATTTTCAGGATGTAGGCCGGCATCGCCAGCGCGTCCGGGGCGATGAAGTAGAAGCGGTTGCCTTCGAATTTGGCCAGCGCCTGGGTGAGCGAGTGCACGGTGCGGCCGTACTTTAGGTCGCCGACCATGGCGATGCTGAGGTTGCTCAGGCGGCCCTGGGTTTCCTGGATGGTGAACAGATCCAGCAGGGTCTGGGTCGGATGCTGGTTGGCACCGTCGCCGGCGTTGAGCACCGGCACATTGCCGGAGAATTCAGCGGCCATGCGCGCCGCGCCTTCCTGCGGGTGACGCATCACGATGGCGTCCACGTAGGTGCTGATCACCGAGATGGTGTCGGCCAGGGTTTCGCCTTTCTTGCCGAGCGAGGTGTTGCTGCCGTCGGCGAAACCGACCACCGAGGCGCCGAGGCGGTGCATCGAGGTTTCGAACGACAGGCGGGTACGGGTCGAGGCTTCGAAGAAGCAGCTGGCGATCACCTTGTGTTTCAACAGTTCTGGCTGCGGATTGGCTTTCAGACCGGCGGCGGTGCGCAGCACCAGCTCCAGATCCTCGCGGCTGAGATCGTTAATAGAGATGATGTGTTTGTGATACAGCGGGTTGGCCATTTTTCACTCCTCCTCGACGCGTGCCCGTGGCGCGGGACTTTTCGATATTTTCAAGGCAAAAAAAAGCCCCTCAATGAGGGGCTTGAAACGATCGGTTTAGCAACAGGAGAAACAACGGCAGCTGGCCGCCGATAGGCAGTCGGTTTTGTCGATTGTGGCTAACAAAACAAACGTCGTTTTTCATGCTTTCTCCTGGCAAATTGTGGCGCATTATACTCGCGCTTTTCGCCACTGCAAGCGCTAAAACGCCGTTTTTTGCCGCCCCGCAATCGATTGGCCGGCGATGGCCGCCCGCCGGCTATTTGCTGACGCGATCGTAGTAGACCATGTCGGCGTTCAGCCCCTGTTGGTAGCCTTTGACGTTGTCGCGCAGCACCACTTCGGTTTTGGCCTGATCGATAAACACGTACGGCGAACTGCGCTGCAGTTCCTGCTGCATGGCGGTGTACAGCGCGCGGCGCTTGGCCGGATCGGCTTCGGCCAGCGCCGCCAGCGTCTGCTGGTTCAACTGCGGGATCTGCCAGCCGTTCAGCCCGGCCACCGTGCTGCTTTTGCCGTCGTTGTAGGCGAAGGCGCTGGCGTTGGAGTGGGCGTCGAAGTAATCCGGGATCCACAGGCGGATCGCCGCCTGATGCTGCCTGGCGCGCACGCGGGAGTAAACCTGGCTGCCCGCGGCCGGCAGCAGCTCGACCTTCACGCCGGCGGCGGCGAAGCTGCCCTGCAGCGCCTGCGCGATGGTGATGAACGGCGGCTTGTTCTCTACGTCCAGCGTAAAGGCGGCGTGGGTGATGCCCGCCTTGGCCAGGATGGCTTTCGCCTTGGCCGGATCGTAGCTGAACGGGTTGGTCTCCAGCGCGCCCGGCAGCCCGACCGGCAGGAAACTCTGGTGCACGAAGTATTGGCCCTTCAGTAGATCCTTCGTGATGCCCTGATAATCCACCAGATAGCGCGCCGCTTCCCAGAAGGCCGGGTTGTTCAGCAGCGGATTGGCGCCGTTGCCGGTGTTGAACACCAGGTAGTTTTGTTCGGCGGACGGGATCTCCAGCACCTTGACGCCCGGTTGGTTTTTCAGCGTGTCGGTCTGATCGGCGCCCAGTTCGCGGGCGATATCGGCGTCGCCCTGCTGGATCAGCAGGCGGCGGGTGGCCGGATCCGGCACGTTTTTAATGATGATGTTTTTCAGCTGCGGCTTGTCGCCCGGCGTGGTGGGGTTGGCGTCCAGCACGATCGCCTGATGCGGCTGATAGACGCGCATCTTGAACGGGCCGCTGCCGGCGGAGTGCATTTTCAGCCAGGCGTTGCCGAAGTCGCCGTCTTTGATGTTGGCCAGCGCCGCCTTGCTGTCGACGATCGAGGCGATCGGCGTCGAAAGAATATTCAGCGCCACCGCCGGGCTGACGTCCGCCGTCCAGCGCAGCTGCACCGTATGTTCGTCGATCTTCTTCAGCTGCGCGTCGATGTTGTCCGGCTGCCAGCCGAGCACGTTGAGGATGAACGCCGGCGACTTGTTCATCTTGACCGCGCGGCTGTAGGAAAAGATCACGTCGTCGGCGGTCAGCGGGTTGCCGGAGGCGAACGCCGCCTGCGGCCGCAGTTTCACCGTCAGCGTTTTGGCCGCCGCATCGCCCTGCCAGCTTTCCGCCAGCACCGGCGCCACCTTGGCCGGATCGTCGCGATCCGCCTGCACCAGCCGCTGATACAGGCTGGGCACCGTCTGGATGCTGGAGAGTTCGTTGGCTTCCGCCGGATCGAGGCTGACGATGTCATCCAGCGATTGCACCACCACCAGCGTATTCGGCGGCGTGGCGGCTAACGCGGCGGCGGGCAGGGCAGCGAGCAGGAACAGCGGCAAGAGTTTGGCTTTCATCGGTGTGTATCCCCTGAAGGCGCCGCCAGGCGGCGCTGAGAACGGTTTGTTATCGTTGGTTTTTACGGCGCGGGCGCCGTCGGCCTGTCACGGTAGAACCTTTGCCGGCGGTGAGCAAAGGTCAATCCGCTATTTGATATTCCTGGAATATATTAGCCGCCCTGGCCGGGGGCGCCGGGGCGGAGGGGAGGGCGGTCAGAGGGTTTCGCTCAGCGTGGCGACCAGCACCGCCTTGATGGTGTGCAGCCGGTTTTCCGCCTGATCGAACACCACGCTGTGCGCCGACTCGAACACTTCGTCGGTCACTTCCATGCCGCCGTGCAGATCGTACTGCTGCGCCATCTGCTTGCCGAGCGTGGTTTGATCGTCGTGGAACGCTGGCAGGCAGTGCAGGAACTTCACGTTCGGGTTGCCGGTCAGCTTCAGCATCGCCATGTTGACCTGATACGGCCGCAGCAGCGCGATACGCTCCTGCCAGGTCTCTTTCGGTTCGCCCATCGACACCCACACGTCGGTGTAGAGGAAGTCGGCGTCTTGCACCCCTTCGGCGATGTCTTCGGTCAGGGTGAGTTTCGCCCCGGTTTGCTGCGCCAACGCCTGGCACTCGGCCACCAGCTCCGGCAGCGGCCAGCAGGCCTTCGGCGCCACCAGCCGCAGATCCATGCCCGCCAGCGCGGCGGCTTCCAGCAGCGTGTTGCCCATGTTGTTGCGGGCGTCGCCGACGTACGCCAGCTTCACTTCACTCAGCGCCTTGCCCGGCAGGTGCTCCTGCACGGTGAGCAGATCCGCCAGCAGTTGGGTGGGGTGGAACTCGTCGGTCAGGCCGTTCCACACTGGCACGCCGGCGTGCTGCGCCAGGGTTTCCACCAGCGCCTGGCCGTAGCCGCGATACTGAATACCGTCGTACAGGCGGCCCAGCACCCGGGCGGTGTCTTTCATCGACTCCTTATGGCCGATCTGGCTGCCGCTCGGGCCGAGGTAAGTGACCTGCGCGCCCTGATCGAATGCGGCAACTTCGAAAGAGCATCGCGTGCGGGTCGAGTCTTTTTCGAAGATGAGCGCAATGTTTTTGCCCTGCAGCTGGCGCTGTTCCTGCCCCTGCTTCTTGGCCTGCTTCAGATCGGCCGCCAGTTTCAGCAGCGCCTGCAGCTCGGTGGGGGTGAAATCCATTAACCTCAGAAAGTGACGTTGGTAGAACGCATTGCCGGTGCTCATAGTCCGATTCCCTGATTGTTTAATTGAATTAAAATTCACTTTATATGTATGAATATTCAATTTCAACCCCGGCGAGGAAATCTTTCACGTTTATCGTGGAAGCAACGTCGGCGGTGTGTGAAAATAGAAGGAATGAAGGCCATTTGACTTGAGGATATAGGCATGGCAAACCGCGAATTGCTGGAAGAACAACGTGAAGAGACCCGCCTGATCATCGAAGAACTGCTGGAAGACGGCAGCGATCCGGACGCGCTCTACACCATCGAGCACCATCTGTCCGCCGAGAAATTTGAGGTTCTGGAGCAGGCCGCCGTTGAAGCCTTCAAGCTGGGCTACGAAGTGACCGACGCCGAAGAGCTGGAAGTGGAAGACGGCTCGCTGGTGATGTGCTGCGACGTGATCAGCGAAGTCGGCCTGAACGCCGAGCTGATCGACGCTCAGGTCGAGCAGTTGGTGGCGCTGGCGGAACGCTGCGGCGTCAACTACGACGGCTGGGGCACCTACTTCGAAGATCCGAACGGTGAAGACGGTGAGGATGACGAAGACGGCGACTACATCGACGAAGACGACGACGGCAAACGCCACTAATCCCTTTCCGATTAATGCCTGTGGGCTGGCTTTCGCCGGCCCCTGATATCCCCGTCGTCTTTCAAGCTGCAGCGTTGTTGGCTGCACTCTCTCACCCCAGTCACTTACCTGAGTAAGCTCCTGGGGATGAGTGAGCTGGCCGCCTAGCTGCAACTTGAAATACATAGGGCAATGACGCCATGACATACCAATCCCTGTTAGCCCCGATTTTAAGCTTCCTGCACTGCGAAACTCCTGACGCCTGGATCGACGCCGCGCGCCGTCCGGAAAACCTGCAGCTGTTGCTGACTGACCACCTGGTATGCGAGCTGAAAGCCGCGCAGACCGGCATGTGGCTGATCCGCCGCTACGTGGCGGACAAAGAGAGCGGCGACGCGCTGTTGGCGCTGCTGCGCCCTTACGAGGCGTTTCTGCACGAAGCGCAGGGCGCGCCGGACACGCTGTTTCGCCAGGGCCAGTTCACCCGCAAGATCTTGCCGAAAAACGGCTCGGCCTATGGCCAGGATCTGGCGGATCGCATGGTGCTGTTGATCAAGGAAGAGCTGCATCACTTCTCGCAGGTGCTGGAGATCATGCAGGCGCGCGGGATCCCGTATCGCAAGATCACCGCCAGCCGCTACGCCAAGGGGATGATCCGCGAGATCCGCACTCACGATCCGGCGACGCTGATCGACAAGCTGATCTGCGGCGCCTACATCGAAGCGCGATCCTGCGAACGCTTCGCCAAACTGGCCCCGCATCTGGACGACGAGCTGAACCGCTTTTACGTCTCGCTGCTGCGCTCCGAAGCGCGCCATTATCAGGACTACCTGACGCTGGCGGAACAGATCGCCGGCGGCGACATCAGCGAACGGGTGGCGCATTTCGGCCGTCTCGAAGCTGAACTGATCCTGTCGCCGGACAGCGAGCTGCGTTTCCACAGCGGCGTGCCCGCCGCCGCCTGACGTTGAGGCGCGCCCTTACTGCGGCGCGCCCAGCAACAGATCCACCGCCTTTTCCGCCAGCATGATGGTCGGCGCATTGGTGTTGCCGCTGGTGAGCTGCGGCATCACCGAGCAGTCGATCACCCGCAGCTGCTCAAATCCGTGCACCCGCAGCTGCGGATCGGTCACCGCGTCCTGCGGCGACGGCCCCATGCGGCAGCTGCCCACCGGGTGATACACCGTCTTGCAGAAGTTGCGCACGAACTCTTCCAGCTGCGCCTCGTCGCGCGTCCACTCCGGCTGCGGCATCAGCAGATCCTTGATCAGCGGCTTCAGCGCCGCGGTTTGCAGGAAGCCCAGGCCGAACTTCACCGCGCGCACGCTGCCGGCCAAATCGTCCGGGTGGCCGAGGTAGTTGGCGTACAGCTTGACCGGATCGCGCGGGTTGCTGCTGCGCAGCAGCACTTCGCCGCGTGCCTTCGGCTGCAGGTAGCCGACCTTGAGCGTGAAGCCGTGAATGTTCGGCAGCGGCTCGCCGGGCACGTCGTCCCAGCTGTCCAGCAGCGGCAGGAAGTGGATCTGCACGTCCGGCCGGCCGTCGCCCTGGCTGTCGGTGAAGGCGGCGCCTTCCAGCACGTTGGACGAGAGCACGCCGCTGCGAAACGCCAGCCACTGCGCGCCGTGGCTCAGCGCCTGCAGGCCGCGATCGGCGCCGAACAGGCTGATCGGCTCGCGGGTGCTGACGTTGATCGACATGTGCAGATGGTCGTGGAAGTTTTTGCCCACCGGCAGATCCGCCCGCACCTCGATGCCCAGCTGCTGCAGGTGGTCGCGCGGGCCGATGCCGGACAGCATCAGCAGCTTCGGCGAACCGACCGCGCCGGCGCTGACGATCACCTCTTTGGTGGCGCGCGCGGTGACTTCTGCGCCGCCGTTCTGGCTGTAGACCACGCCGGTGGCGACGTTGCCCTCGAAGGTCAGCCGGTGCGCCAGCGCGTTCAGTTTCACCACCAGCCGCCGTTCGTCGCGCACCGCCTTCAGGTAGGTGCGGGCGGTGCTGGCGCGTTCGCCGTTGTGGGTGGTGGTTTGGTAGAAACCGACGCCGTGCTGGCTGTCGCCGTTGAAGTCGTTGCGGTAGGGCAGGTTCAGCTCCTGGCCGGCGCGGATAAACGCCATGCTGAGCGGGTGGCGGTAGCGGTTTTCGCTGACCGGCAGCAGCCCGTCGGCGCCGTGGTAGTCGTCCGACAGGCTTTCATTGGCCTCGGCGCGTTTGAAGTAGGGCAGCACCTCGCGGTAGCTCCAGCCGGCGCAGCCATAGCGCTCGGCCCAGTCGTCGTAGTCCTGCGGCTGGCCGCGCAGGTAGATCATGCCGTTGACCGAACTGCTGCCGCCCAGCACCTTGCCCTGCGCGATCTGCATGCGGCGGTTGTTGGCGTGCGGTTCCGGCTCCGTCTCGTAGGGCCAGCTCTTTTTGGCGATGATCTTGGCCACGCCGGCCGGCATCTTGATGAACAGGTTATTGTCGTCGCCGCCGGCTTCCAGCAGCAGCACCCGCGCCTGGGTGCGGCGGATCAGCTGTGCCGCCAGCACGCAGCCGGCGGAACCGGCGCCGACGATGATGTAATCAAAGGTATTTTCCGACATGACAGCTCTCCGTGCGCGATTGGGATACTGGCAGAGTAACGCGGGGGGAAAAGCGGTCAATTTGCGATCGTTAATTTATTAACGAACTTCACATTAAATTTACATCGTGGTTTTTAACGTCAGTTTATCTGCTTGAAATACGGCGTTATAGCGAGTTTTACTGATTGATTGTGATATTAATAAAAAAGACGCAGCAAGCTGCGCCCTGATGGGAAGGCGGGGGCGATTACAGCGTTTTCAGCATGGTGACTTCGCAATCGACGTGGCCGGTAGCGCCCATCGCGTGGTCGATGTGTTCGAAGCCCAGATGTTCGTACAGCGCAACGGCCTGCGTCAGGCTGGCGGTGGTTTCGAGGTAACAACAGCGGAAGCCGTGCCGGCGGGCGAAATCCAGCGCCTGCAGCGCCAGGCGTTTCGCCAATCCCTTGCCGCGCAACACCGGCAGGAAATACATCTTCTGCAATTCGCATATATCGTCTGCGCCGCCCTGCAGCGGCGCGATGCCGCCGCCGCCGGCGACCTGGCCGTCTACCTCGATCACCCAGTAAGCGCTACGCGGCAGGCTATAGAGCTGATACAGGGCGTCCAGATTGGGATCGGAGACGGTATAGCCTTTATCCGCCGTCAGGCCGTGCTCGGCGGAGACTTCGCGAATGACGTGAGCAATGGCGGCATTGTCTTCCGCCGTGATGGGGCGCACCAGCAGGCGCGCCGGGGTTGCTGTTGTCATGTTTACACTCGCCATTGAAAGAGACCACGTTCGTTTTTCGTTTTTATCGCAGCACGAAACGCGCCGGGGATTATTTCCCGGCGGCGTCCCTGCAGCAGTAATATCTTGTAATAACACCTAACCCGGCCCGGATGCAACGGCGATAAAAAAACAGCGGGGAAGACCCCGCTGTTTTTCAGGCGTTGGCGTGAGCCGGTGGATTACAGCGCGGCGATGGTCGCCTGCTGTTCCTGCAGCTTCACTTTGCCTTCTTTGCAAGCCGCCAGACGATCGCGTTCTTTGGCGACCACCGCTTCCGGCGCGCGCGCCACGAAGCCTTCGTTCGCCAGCTTGCCTTCGATCGCGGCGATTTCCGCATCCAGCTTGCCCATCTCTTTCGCCAGACGCGCGATCTCGGCGTCCTTGTCGATGAAACCGGCCATCGGGATCAGCAGCTCGGCACCGTCCACCAGTTTGGTGACGGAGACCGGGCCTTTCTCACCGGCCGGCAGCAGCGCGATGGATTCCAGGCGCGCCAGACGGGCGATAAAGCTTTGGTTCTCCTGCACACGGCGCTGGGCGTCGGCGCTGCAGTTGCGCAGCAGCACGTCGAGCGCTTTGCTTGGCGCGATGTTCATCTCGGCGCGGATGTTGCGCACGGCGATGATGGTTTGCTTGATCCACTCCAGATCGTTCAGCGCCTGCTCGTCTTCCAGCGCGGCGTCGTAGGCCGGGAACGGCTGCAGCATGATGGTGTCTGCGGTCGTGCCGGTCAGCGGCTTCACGCGCTGCCAGATGGTTTCGGTGATGAACGGAATGATCGGGTGCGCCAGGCGCAGCAGCGCTTCCAGCACGGTGATCAGCGTGTGGCGGGTGCCGCGCTGTTCCGCTTCGCTGCCGTTGCTCACCACCGGCTTGGTCAGCTCCAGATACCAGTCGCAGAACTGGTTCCAGGTGAATTCGTACAGGATGTTGGCCGCCAGATCGAAGCGGTAGGTATCCAGCGCTTCGCGGTAGGCTTTCACCGTGCGGTTGAATTCGGCCAGGATCCAGCGATCCGCCAGCGACAGCACTTTCTCGCCGCCGTTGAAGCCGCAGTCGTGCGCTTCGGTGTTCATCAGCACGAAGCGGCTGGCGTTCCACAGCTTGTTACAGAAGTTGCGGTAGCCTTCCAGGCGCTTCATGTCCCAGTTGATGTCGCGGCCGGTCGAGGCCAGCGCCGCCAGGGTGAAGCGCAGGGCGTCGGTGCCGTGCGGCTCGATGCCGTTCGGGAACTGCTTCTCGGTGCGCTTGCGGATTTTCTCCGCCAGCTGCGGCTGCATCATGTTGCCGGTGCGTTTTTCCAGCAGATCTTCCAGCGAGATGCCGTCGACCATGTCCAGCGGATCGATCACGTTGCCTTTGGACTTGGACATCTTCTGGCCTTCGTCGTCGCGGATAAGGCCGGTCATGTAGACGGTCTTGAACGGCACCTGCGGCTTGCCGTTTTCATCCTTGATGAAGTGCATGGTCAGCATGATCATGCGCGCGATCCAGAAGAAGATGATGTCGAAGCCGCTGACCATCACGCTGGTCGGGTGGAAGGTTTTCAGCGCCTCGGTCTGCTCCGGCCAGCCCAGGGTAGAGAAGGTCCACAGGCCGGACGAGAACCAGGTGTCCAGCACGTCTTCGTCCTGGGTCAGCACCACGTCGGCGCCCAGGTTGTTCTCGCTGCGCACTTCTTCTTCGCTGCGGCCCACGTAGACTTTGCCGTTCACGTCATACCAGGCCGGGATGCGGTGGCCCCACCACAGCTGACGCGAGATGCACCAGTCCTGAATGTCACGCATCCAGCTGAAGTACATGTTTTCGTACTGCTTCGGCACAAACTGGATGTCGCCCTGTTCGACCGCTTCCACCGCCACTTTGGCCAGCGGCGCGGTGCGCACGTACCATTGGTCGGTCAGCATCGGCTCGATCACCACGCCGCCGCGGTCGCCGTAAGGCACCGTCAGGTCGTGCGGTTTGATCTCGTCCAGCAGGCCCAGATTTTCGAAGGCGGCAACCACCGCTTTACGCGCCGCGAAGCGCTCCAGGCCGCGGAACTCGGCCGGGATCTCGTTGCAGTAGTCGGTGCAGACTTCGCCCAGGGTGTTGAACACTTCCGCTTCCTGACGGATGTCGCCGTCGAAGGTCAGAATGTTGATCATCGGCAGGCCGTGGCGTTTGCCGACTTCGTAGTCGTTGAAATCGTGCGCCGGGGTGATCTTCACGCAGCCGGTGCCTTTTTCCATATCGGCGTGTTCGTCGCCGACGATGCGGATGCGGCGGCCGACCAGCGGCAGAATGATCTCTTTGCCGATCAGGTCTTTATAGCGCGGATCTTCCGGGTTGACCGCCACGCCGGTATCGCCCAGCACGGTTTCCGGACGGGTGGTGGCGACCACCAGGTAGTCTTTGCCCTCGGCGGTTTTCGCGCCGTCGGCCAGCGGGTAGCGCAGGTGCCACATGGAACCTTTGGATTCGCGGTTTTCCACTTCCAGATCGGAGATGGCGGTGCGCAGCTTCGGATCCCAGTTCACCAGGCGCTTGCCGCGGTAGATCAGGTCTTCTTTGTGCAGACGGACAAACACTTCGCGCACCGCGTTCGACAGGCCTTCGTCCATGGTGAAGCGCTCGCGCTCCCAGTCCACGGAGTTGCCCAGACGGCGCATCTGGCGGGTGATGGTGCCGCCGGACTCCGCCTTCCACTGCCAGATTTTGTCGATAAACGCGTCACGGCCGTAGTCGTGGCGGGTTTTGCCTTCTTCCGCGGCGATCTTGCGCTCCACCACCATCTGGGTGGCGATGCCGGCGTGGTCGGTACCCGCCTGCCACAGGGTGTTTTTACCCTGCATGCGCTGATAGCGAATCATGGTGTCCATGATGGTCTGCTGGAACGCGTGGCCCATGTGCAGGCTGCCGGTGACGTTCGGCGGCGGGATCATGATGCAGAAGCTTTCCTGGCTGGTGTCGCCGTTCGGCTTGAAGTAACCCTGATTCTCCCAGTGATCGTACAGCTTCTGTTCGATCTGTTTTGGGTCGTATGCGGTGTCGAGCTGACTGTTTGTCTTTTCCATTCTTTATCGTATTCAGTGAGTTGGCGGCGTAGCCGTGGTCAAATGGAAGCCGACGCTGCGATAGGCCTTGTAACGGTCGCGCGCCAACTGTTTCAGAGTGTCTTCGTAAGGAACGAAGTCTACCACTTCATGGAAAGCGGTAGCAAAATCGGCAAACTGCGGCAGCAGGGCGATCAGCAGATCGCGCGGGGCGTTGCCGCGCTTGCCGGGCCAGCACAGTTCCACCGGCGCGCCGTAGTGCGGCCCTTCGCCGGCCAGGTTGTGCGGCACGAACTCATGCGGCTCGCGCTGCCACAGCGCTTCGTCCAGCCGCTGGGCCTGCTCCTGGCTCTCGCAGGCGATCAGCACCCGTTTGCCGGAACGGAAGCCGTTGGCGGCAACGGCGCAGGCCACGGCCTCATGGGCGCTGAGCGCACCAGACGGTTCCGCGTTGTCGAGCAAATAAAACGTCGCCTGTTTCATTAAGGATCCACCGCTGCCGATAAAAAAATGTAGGGGCACAGCATGCTGTGCCCCTTGGGATTATACCTGAATTACCGCTCAGATTTAATCGTCGCCGTTCAGGCCTGCACGGTTGAGCAAGAACTGCGACAGCAGCGCCACCGGGCGGCCGGTCGCGCCCTTGGCTTTACCGGAACGCCAGGCGGTGCCGGCGATATCCAGGTGCGCCCAGGTGTACTTGCGGGTGAAGCGCGACAGGAAGCAGGCAGCGGTGATGGCACCGCCTGGGCGGCCACCGATGTTCGCCATGTCGGCGAAGTTGGAGTCCAGCTGCTCGTAGTACTCGTCGGCCATCGGCAGGCGCCAGGCGCGGTCGCCGGCCTGCTCGGAAGCGCCCAGCAGCTCGTGCGCCAGCGGGTTGTGGTTCGACATCAGGCCGGTGATGTGGTGGCCCAAGGCGATCACGCAGGCGCCGGTCAGGGTGGCGATGTCGATCACCAGCTCCGGCTCGAAGCGCTCGACGTAGGTCAGGGTGTCGCACAGCACCAGACGGCCTTCGGCGTCGGTGTTCAGCACCTCGACGGTCTGGCCGGACATGGTGGTCAGCACATCGCCCGGACGATACGCCCGGCCGCCCGGCATGTTTTCACAGCCGGCCAGCACGCCGATCACGTTCAGCGGCAGGTTCAGCTCCGCCACCACGCGCATCACGCCGTACACGGTCGCCGCGCCGCACATGTCGTATTTCATCTCGTCCATGCCGTCGGCCGGTTTGATCGAGATGCCGCCGGAGTCGAAGGTCAGCCCTTTGCCTACCAGCACGATCGGCTTAGCGTCCGGATTTGGGTTGCCCTTATATTCCATCACCGACATCAATGATTCGTTCTGCGAACCGGCGCCGACCGCCAGATAGGCGTTCATGCCCAGCTCTTTCATCTGCTGTTCGCCGATGACGCGGGTGGTGATGTGGGTGCTGAAGGCGTCCGCCAGCTGGCGGGCCTGCGAGGCCAGGTAGCCGGCGTTACAGATGTTCGGCGGCATGTTGCCGAGATCTTTGGCCGCCTTGATGCCGGAAGCCACCGCCAGGCCGTGCTGGATAGCGCGTTCGCCGCTGGTGAGCTCACGGCGGGTCGGCACGTTGAACACCATTTTGCGCAGCGGACGACGCGGCTCCACCTTGTTGCTTTTCAACTGATCGAAGGTGTAGAGCGTCTCTTTGGCGGTTTCCACCGCCTGACGCACTTTCCAATAGGTATTGCGGCCTTTTACATGCAGCTCGGTCAGGAAGCAGACCGCTTCCATCGAGCCGGTGTCGTTGAGGGTATTGATGGTTTTCTGGATCACCTGCTTGTATTGGCGCTCATCGAGCTCGCGCTCTTTGCCGCAGCCGATCAGCAGGATGCGCTCGGAGAGAATGTTGGGCACATGGTGCAGTAGCAGCGTCTGCCCGACCTTGCCTTCCAGTTCGCCACGGCGCAGCAATGCGCTGATATAACCATCACTGATTTTGTCGAGTTGTTCTGCGATAGGGGACAGGCGGCGCGGTTCGAAAACGCCGACTACAATACAGGCACTGCGCTGTTTTTCCGGGCTACCGCTTTTTACACTGAACTCCATGCACTCTCCTGAATCTTAAAGACAAAGGCGGACGCTACGGCTAGAATAACCGACTCCGTAACGATCTCCCGCCATTTGAGTTAACGGATTATGTTAACCTGAACGGCGTAAATTGCTCTGTTTTGGCGACTATAAGCAAGTTCCTATAGGACACCCAAACGGCTTGATGTTGTAATACTATTTTAGCTGTGAAGGTTGCCATATGATGAGAATAAATGGCGGATTAGCGATGAAATTATCGATTTTCCTGCAAAAAGACAAGTTTTCACAGGCGTAATAAGCGTGATCATCATAAGATATCTGGTACGGGAAACGCTCAAGAGCCAAATCGCCATCCTGTTCATCCTGCTTCTGATCTTCTTTTGTCAGAACCTGGTCAGGGTGTTGGGCGATGCGGTGGACGGCAATATCCCGACAAACTTAGTCCTCTCCCTGCTGGCGCTGGGCGTGCCGAAAATGGCGCAGCTCATCCTGCCTTTGAGCCTGTTTCTCGGCTTGCTGATGACGCTTGGGCGGTTGTATACCGAGAGCGAAATCACCGTTATGCACGCCTGCGGGCTGGGCAAACGCACCCTGATTATCGCCGCCATGATCCTGGCGCTGTTCACCTCTGCGATCGCGGCGGTGAACGTGTTTTGGGCCGGCCCCTGGGCCTCGCGCTATCAGGACGTGGTGGTGAACGAAGCCAAGGCCAACCCGAGCATCGCCGGGCTGGCGGAAGGGCAGTTCAAACCCTCGCAGGACGGCAACGCGGTGCTGTTTATCGGCAACGTGAAGGGCAGCACCTTCAACGACGTGTTCCTGGCGCAGCTGCGGCCGAACGGCAACCAACGCCCGTCGGTGGTGGTGGCCGAGCACGGCAACATTGTGCAGCAGAAAGACGGCTCGCAGGTGGTGACGCTCGACAAGGGCACCCGCTTTGAAGGCACCGCGCTGCTGCGCGACTTCCGCATTACCGACTTCAACGACTACAAGGCGGTGATTGGCCACCGCACCGTGGCGGCGGACAACACCGAATCCGAACAGATGTCGATGCAGACGCTGTGGGAGTCCGACGATCCGGATGCGCGCGCCGAGTTCCACTGGCGCCTGACGCTGGTGGTGTCGGTGGCGCTGATGGCGCTGCTGGTGGTGCCGCTCAGCGTGGTGAACCCGCGCCAGGGCCGCGTGCTGAGCATGCTGCCGGCCATCCTGCTGTATCTGATCTTCTTCCTGCTGCAGACCTCGCTGCGCTCCAACGCCGGCAAGGGCAAGCTGGATCCGATGCTGTGGCTGTGGCTGGTTAACGGCGTTTACTTCGCGATCGCGCTGGCGCTGAACCTGTGGGATACCGTGCCGATGCGCAAGCTGCGCGCACGCCTGAGAGGAGCGGCCTGATGTTTGGCGTATTAGACCGGTATATCGGTAAAACGATTTTCAACACCATCATCATGACGCTGTTCATGCTGGTGTCGCTGTCCGGCATCATCAAGTTCGTCGATCAGCTGCGCAAGGTCGGCCAGGGCGAATACACCGCGTTGAGCGCCGGCATGTACACCCTGCTGAGCGTGCCGAAAGACATCGAGATCTTCTTCCCGATGGCAGCGCTGCTCGGCGCGCTGCTCGGCCTGGGCCAACTGGCGACGCGCAGCGAACTGGTCGTCATGCAGGCTTCCGGCTTCACCCGCCTGCAGATCGCCGGCTCGGTGATGAAAACCGCCATTCCGCTGGTGCTGCTGACCATGGCGATCGGCGAGTGGGTGGCGCCGCAGGGCGAGCAGATGGCGCGCAACTACCGCGCCCAGCAGATGTACGGCGGCTCGCTGCTCTCCACCAAGAGCGGGCTGTGGGCGAAGGACGGCAACGACTTCATCTACATCGAGCGCGTCTCCGGCGATAAAGAACTCTCCGGCGTGAACATCTACCACTTCAACGATCAGCGTCGCCTGGAGACGGTGCGCTATGCCGCCACCGCCAGCTTCGAGAACGGGGTGTGGCAGCTTTCGCAGGTGGATACCTCGGATCTGACCGATCCGAAACAGGTGACCGGCACCCAGACGCTGACCGGCGAATGGAAAACCAACCTGACCCCGGACAAGCTGGGCGTGGTGGCGCTGGATCCGGATTCGCTCTCCATCAGCGGGCTGCACAACTACGTGAAGTACCTGAAGCAGAGCGGCCAGGAATCCAACCGTTACCAGCTCAACATGTGGAGCAAAATCTTCTCGCCGCTGTCGGTGGCGGTGATGATGCTGATGGCGCTGTCGTTCATCTTCGGCCCGCTGCGCAGCGTGCCGATGGGCATCCGCGTGGTGACCGGCATCAGCTTCGGCTTCCTGTTCTACGTGCTGGATCAGATCTTCGGCCCGCTGAGCCTGGTGTATAGCATGCCGCCGGTGCTGGGCGCGCTGCTGCCGAGCATGCTGTTCCTGCTGATCAGCGTGTATATGCTGCTCAAACGCAAGTAGCGGGGCGAGCGGTAGTGAAGAAAGGCGTGGCCGTGGGGCCGCGCCTTTTTTGTTGGGGGGGGTTAGCTGACGCTCAGCAGCGCAATGCCGGCATCCTGATAGGCCTGCGCGTCTTCCGGCAGGCGATCCAGCACCAGGGTGTCGATCTGGGCAGGGGAGGCGAACTGCGCCAGCGAGGTGTTGCTCAGCTTGGAGTGATCGCACACCACGATCACCTGATTGGCATGCTCCACCATCGCGCGCTTGGTTTCGGCCAGCATGATGTCGGCCACGCAGGCACCCTGTTTCAGCGATAGCGCGTTGGCGCCCATAAACGCCTTGTCGATGTTCAGCGTATCCAGCAGTGAACGGCCGTTGATGGCGACCGCGCAGTGATAACCCTTTTTGACGATGCCGCCCAGCAGGATGATCTGGATAGATTCGACGTCTTCCAGACTCTTGGCGATCATGAAATCGTTGGTGACTACGGTCAGGTTGCGGCGCTGGCGTAGATGGCGGGCGATCTGCAGGGTGGTGGTGCCGGTGTCCAATACGATGATGTCGCCGTCTTCCACCAGGCCGGCGGCCAATTGACCGATTTGCTCCTTGGCGCTGAGGTTCACCTCTTCACGCTGATCGGAACCGACCTCGAAGCTGGCGCGGGTGCGCAGAATGGCGCCGCCGTGGGTGCGCGTCAGCATGCCGGCGTCTTCCAGAATGCGCAGATCGGTGCGGATGGTGGCGCCGGAGACGTTAAAGCGCGAGCTCATTTCCCCCACGGAGAGCTTGCGCTTCTCCTTGAGAATGGCGAGGAGTTTTTCCTGGCGCTCTTCTGCGAACATGCTCACTCATTCACTCCTGACAGGCACAATGGACGTGCGGCTAATATACCCCGCGCATCGGCGGCAGGCAAAGCGCTTGCCGGCCGCCGCTGGCAATATTCCAGCGGGCATTATCCGTGCGAGATGCGAAGGTTACGGCGCACCGATCCTTTTTGGTATAGTCTACCCTGCGGTGTATTGGGTAGCGGGGCAGGCAGTTAATGGAATATGAAGAAAATATCAGTCACATTATCAGCAAGCATCTGGAAGCAGCATTAGGCGATTTCGGCGAGCTTATCTGGGCCTACGTGGTGTTATCCAAGAAAGATATGTCATGTATCTTTGGCGTCACCAATTACCCCGGTGAATGGGTAAAGCAATATAAAGAGCAAGGGCTGCAATATACCGATCCGGTGGTTATTACGGCGCTCAATCGCCTGACACCTTTCGCCTGGGATGAGAATCTCATGGCTGGCGCCGGCTTCCGTTTTTCTGAGTTGTTCGAGCAAGCACGCGAATTCGGCGTAGCCGATGGCTATACCTTCGTGTTGCATGACTTTAATAATAATCTGGTGACCCTTTCCTTTACCCTCGCTGCCGAGCGCAAGGCGGAAACCATGCAGATGCTGAATCAGCATAAAGGCGATATTTCGTTGCTGCTGGCATCGACCCATGAGATGTATTTAACGCTGACTTCACTGTCGGAAAAAAACACCGCGCGCCAGGAAAAAAACGCCCGTTTTACAGAGAGAGAAAACGAGATCCTCTATTGGGCCAGCGTGGGGAAAACCTACCAGGAAATGGGCATGATCCTGGGGATCAAAACCTGCACCATCAAGTTTCATATGGGGAACATTGTCAAAAAACTGGGGGTGGCGAATGCCCGGCATGCTATCCGTTTAGGGATGGAACTTCAGCTGATTAAACCGGTGGGGTGATTAGAACGCAGGTTCGTCGCTCAACGGCCAGGCGTTTAGCATGTGCTCGTCTTGCGTATTCAACTTTTTGAATATTCTGTTTTTTAATGCCTCCTGGCTCTGACGGTCAACGTGGCCCAACAGCAAATGAACGGGCTCGTTCTTTTCCGACATGCCTGTCTTCAACTGCGTGACGTTCCAGCCGGAGCTTTTGATGATATGCAACATCGGGTGGCTGGAGACTGCCAATATGCCGTCATAACCGTGTTGCCGCGCATAGTTGATTAGCGACAAGAACAGCGCCAGGGTCACAGGGAACCGGCGGCCCAGCAGAGACTGGGTCCTTTCCTTATCGACGAAAAAGCGTGTGGACTCGATGAAATTCCCCTCTGGAATGACGACGTCATGAAAGAAAGAGGAAAATGCGCTGTTCAGCATATTCTTGTGTTTCATATCAATCATCCTCGTACCACAAATTATCATGTTGTCCTTTACGCCAAATATATAGTTTGTCTTATCATTATCAAACTCATCCAGCTCCTTGCCGTCTGAACAGTTCACGGCCCATTGCAGCCTGTCTTTAAAGACGTTTTTCCTTAAAACATAAAGTTCTGCTGATTTTTCGGTGCTCATTGATGCGTAGTTGGTGCTGTAAATATTAAACATAATGTTACCTTTGAATAAATTAAGAGAAATAACTTTATCCAGTAACATCAGAGAAGTTTCACTACGAGCATGCCGGTGCATGAGAATGATAAGGCTTTTTAAGCGATCGGCGCTAACCTTATTATGCCGTGCGGCGAGGCAGCTTCAGGGCAATTGAACGGTGAACAAAGCAGGTCGACGAGATTGAACGGCTTGGCCGATTAAAGGCTGGAGAGGATTGACTATCAATGACTGCCGAGCCGTATCTGCCATGGTGAAATATTAATTATTGATGTTATAATTTAGGTGGATTTTATTATTTTAATAAATTAATTCTTACTATTTGTTACTGGGGGGTGTCGATAGGGCATGGATTTGCCGTCCGGCAGAGGAATAGGAGTGAAAAGAGCGGCTGGTGTGATTTCTACAGTACGTCCTCGGACCTGTCTTCATGCAGTGGTAAAATGCGATATTAAAAAATATCTGACAGAGATCACATTATTTTAATGACAGGACCGGTGCTATTTCTCGACGGCTCTGCGGGTATGTTGGGTTGCTGAGTAAAATGAGCGGTGTATGGTGGCCATGGTAGAACGCCGTGGCTGCTGAGATACAGAGCGAAAAATAGTGCTGGCACCCGATTTCTGCTATGTGAAATAATAACCCAACTGAACTGATGAAGGTCTAGTTGGGTACTATACTTTAGTCTAACTAGCTTCTAACTCCCTAAGGCGATACACTTTTCTAGTCAATTTTCGACGAAAAAAACATAAAAAAAACCTGACCTCGTAGGGTCAGGCTGCCAAGATCGGCCAACACCAGGGAAAATTTTCTTACACCATCTTAAAGCTATCAACTCAGCAGAGGCAAGTGTTCTCTGCTGGTTTTTAGCTTTGGGTTGCTGTTTTGTTACGTATGCACGCTATTTTCTGTTGGTTACAGATAAAATCCCATCTAAAGAAATAACATCTATCCCCTGACAACCCCGTTCCCATTGGCTTATTCCAGTCATGACTACCATAAATGAAAAAATATTGTTCCTGCAATGTTAAGTAAACTTATTCTTTATTGGCTGACACATGGATATGCAATTATTTGCAGTGTTGCCATTGCGGTTGGGGATTATTTGGCGCAGCCTGGTAGGGCGCTTGAGGGAATGTGGGCGATGGCCGATAAGGCGCATGGCTATGGCGGTAAAGGCTCGTGTGCTGACAAAAAATCGAATGAGGCCCGATGGCTTATCACAGCCATCGGGCCTTGTGCTATGGGGGAAGAAACATTACAGCGGCTGGCTGAACTCCACCCGCTCGCCGTCCGGCCCGGCGATCATCAGATAACGCACGCCGTTGGCACCGCTGGGCTGCAGCGTCGGCCCTTCAATCACCGGATACCCCAGCTCCGCCAGCCAACGCTGCGTGGCCGCCAGATCGATGACCCGCAAAGCGATATGGTCGATACCATAGGCGCTAGGGGAGCGAGTCAGCCCTTCGTCAGGTAACTGGTATAACTCCAGCGTTAGCTCACCCAACTGCAAAAACTGTACGGCGACGGGGCCGCCGAGCGCCAACGTTTGCCGGGGTTCGAAACCGAGCGAGCGATAGAAGCCGGCGGCTCGTTCGATATCGGCGCAGCGCAGACCGACGTGCATCAATCCGTTAATCCGGTGTGCCATATCAAATCCCCTTGCGCGCGCAGTAGAAGCCATAGAAGGCGACGTAGGCGAAGCAGACCAGCGGTACTGCGAAGGCGATCTGCATATCGCCGCCGTTGAGATCGGAGATGATGCCCATGAGTAACGGCACCACCGCGCCGCCGATGATCGACATCACCACGATCGAACCGGCCACCTGAGTTTCTTCGCCCAGCCCTTTGATCGTCAGGCCAAAGTTGGTTGGCCAGCACAGCGCCATGCAGAAGTTAACGCCCATGATCGCCACCACCGCCAGCAGGCTTTGGATGTTGACGGCCAGCAGCAACAGCAGCACGCATACCGAACAGAACACGCCGAGCAACCGCGCCGGGCTGAACTTTTTCATCAGCGCGGTGGTGACCACCTTGCCGGCCGAGTAACAGACCAGCGTGGCCAGCAGCCAGTAGGTGGCCGAATGCTCGGTTGCGCCCTGTTCAATCATTTGCACAAAACGAATGGTGAAACTCCACAGCCCTACCTGCGCGCCGACATACAGGAACTGCGACAGCACCCCCAATCGGAAGCGCGGCAGCGCCAGCAGGATCTTCAGCGATTGCATCAGCGGCTTGCCCGCTCCCTGGTGCGAACGTTGGGTTTTGCAGGCGGGGAATTTCACCGCCACGAAGATCAGTGCCAACACGATCAGTACGCTGCCGATGATCAGATAAGGCGTGACCACCTGCGACACCATCTGGGTGCGCGCCGCTTCGGCCACAGCCGGTGGCATTTGCAGCAGCTCGGCGTGGCTGGGATCGTTTTTGCCGAACACCAGCTGCTGGCCGATCAAGACGCCAAAAATGATCCCCAGCGAGTTGAAGATCTGCGAGAAGTTGATGCGCTGGGTGGAGGTTTCCAGCGGCCCCAGCAGGCTGGAGTAGGTATTGGCGGAGGTTTCGAGGAACGACAGCCCGGTAGCGATCACCCCCAGGCAGGCCAGGAAAGCGCCGTAGGTCATGATCTGCGCCGCAGGAATAAACAGGAAGCAGCCGAGTGCGTACAGGCACAGGCCGATCACGATCGCCACCTTGTACGAGTAGCGTTTGATCACCGCTGCGGCGGGCAGCGCCATCACAAAGTAGCCGAGGAAGAAGATCGACTGCACCAGCGCGGTCTGGGTATCCGACAGATCGAACCCCTTCTTGAACTGGGCGATCAGAATATCGTTCAGGTTGCCGGCCATGCCCCACAGGGCGAACAGGCAGCAGACCAGCATCAGCTGCAGCCAGGGCGTGGCGGGCAGATAAGCGCTGCGGTCGATACTTTCGGCCGCGGCGTGCTGCGCGATGTCGCCCTTGTTAATCAGAGAGTCGCTCATTGCGGTGTTCCTTCATCCGGAGAAAAAGAGAACGAGCTAATAACGTCAAGCTGTTCGTAGAGGGGCTGCGCCTGGCGGTAGAGCTGTTCGAACAGCTCGAAGCAGCGCAGGTAGTGCTCGTGCTGGCGCGGATCGGGGGTAAATTCGCGCTCGATGCTGACGGTGCGGCTCACTCCCTGGGCAAAACTGCTGAACAGCCCGACGCCGACCCCGGCGACGATCGCGCAGCCGGTGGTGCCGTTCTCCTGATTGCGCGTCTGCAGCAGCGGCAGGTTATAGACCGAGGCTTTGATCTGCAGCCAAAGCGGGCTGCGTGCGCCGCCGCCGGAGGCGATCATTGCCTCCGGCTCCTGTGCGTGGCGCCTGAGCTGCTGCAGATTACGCAGGGAGGCCAGCGCTACGCCTTCCAGCACCGCGCGGTAGAGATGCGGCTGCCTATGCTTGCGTTGCAGGCCGAAGAACTGCGCGCGCGAGTTGGTGTGTTCCGCCAGCCGCTCGCCGGTCAGGTAGGGCAGGAACAGCAGCCCTTCGGCGCCCGGCGGCACCTCGGCCGCCATATCAAGCATCTGTTGATGGCTGAGTTGGCCGGCGCTCAGCGCCGAACGCGCCCAGCGCATGGCGTCGCCACCGGCATCAAGCAGGGTAAAACCACCCCAGGCCGAGTTAGCCAGGTGCAGGTTGTTGACGCCGGCGGAGAGCAGCGGGTGTTCCGAGACCACGGTGAGCAGCGTGGAGGTGCCGGTGCTGTCGGAGGCGATGCCGGCCTGATAGACGCCGGAGCCGAGCAGGGTAGCGGCCATATCCGCCGTGCCCGCCACCACCGGCACCCCCAGCGGCAGACCGGTAACGCTTGCCGCTGCGGGCGTAATGTGGCCAATCACCTCGCTGGAGAGATGGATGGTGGGCAGCTGATCGGCGCGCAGCCCGAACTGCCGCAGCGCCTCTGGCGACCACTGCAGCGTGGCGCTGTCCATCAGGTAATAGCAGGAGGCTTCGCTGTAATCGGTGGCGCGTACGCCGCAGAGCCGGAAATTGACGTAATCCTTCGGCATCAACACCGTAGCGATGCGCTCCCACTGCGATGGATGATGCTCGCGCAGCCAGGCCAGCTTGAACGCCGGCCAGGCGGCGGTGGGGGGATTGTTCAACAGTTCAAGCCAGGGCTGCGGCGGCTGTTGGTGGCTAAAGCGCGCCACCTGCGGCTGCGCGCGTTTGTCGTTCCACAGCATGGCGCGATCGACGACCAGTTCGCCGTCGGCATCGAGCAAGACCGTGCCGTGCATTTGCCCGCAGGCGCCGACGGCGGCGATCCGCGGCCAGTATTCGGCGTAGCGCGCGTACAGCTCCTGCGTACACTGGCAGACACTCTGCCACCACAGTGAAGGCGCTTGTTCCGACCAACCGGCCTGCGGCGTGATCTGCTCGTACTCGCGCTGCGCGAAGCCAAGGATTTCCCCGGTGTTGGTGACCAGCCCGGCGCGGGTGCTGCCGGTGCCGATATCAAGGGTAAGAAGTAAATCTTTCATTGTTATCACTCCCGTGGCAGATGGCGCGGGCCACCCGCAGAAGCGTGCGCTGGGATCGCGCAGGATTTAGTTATCGTTCAGTTCCGGGAACAGGCCTGGATCCTGTTCGAGCTGCTCCAGCACGCGCTGGGTGGCCGCCGCGCTCATGCCAAAGCGACGTACGCCCAGCCGATACAACGCGCGCACCGTGTCCAGATCGCGAATGCCGCCGGCTCCTTTGATCGGGATGCGGCCACGCAACTGATCGGCGATGATCGCCACTTTCTCTACCGTGGCACCGGTCGGTGCCCAGCCGGTGGAGGTTTTCACCCAGGCCATGCCGACCTCGACGGCGATATCGCACACCCGACGGATCTGCTGCTCGTTCAGATAGTGCGTCTCCAGAATGACTTTGGCCGGCACCGGCGCGGCGGCCTCGACTACCCGGCGCAGATCTTCGCGCACATAGTCGTAATCCCCCGACAGCACCTTGCCGATGTTCACCACCATATCGACCTCGCGCGCGCCCTCGGCGATCAGCTGGCGCACCTCCTGCACCTTGAGATCGGTGGTCTGCCCGCCGCCGGGAAAGCCGACCGGCCCGCCAATCATCACGTCCGCCTGGCCGCGCTCCGGCAGCAGGGTGCTGAGGAAACGCGTCCAGCACGGCAGCACGTGTACCGAGATGATGCGATAGCGGCTGGCCAACGCGGCGCAGTGGCGCACATCTTCCTCGGTATTGGTGGCCTGCACCGCGCTCAGGTCGATCAACCTGGCCATGCGTCTGGTTGTTTCATTCATTGCGTTTATCCTTCTTTTATTTTCATTTGATTTTATTTATTCACCTTATTCTCTTTCATATGGCTTTAAAATCAGCATTTGGTGAAATTGTGATCGGTTCTGCGGTTTTGTGGTGAGGGGCGTGAAAGGGAGAAGAAAAAAGGGCGCGATCTAACAGATCGCGCCTTGGGGTTGACGTTGGGGAGGAAGCGTTACAGCAGCCAGTCTAGCAACACCACGCCGCACAGGCTGATGGCCCAGGCGATAGTGGTGGGCACCGACCACACCATCATCTGTTGGCGCACGTCCTTAATGCCCATCATGCGGTTGACCACCCAGAACATGCTGTCGTTGAAGTAACTGAAGAACAGCGCACCCAGGGTGGCCGCCTGCGCCGCCGCCAGCATATTGACGCCGGGCAGCAGGCTGACGATCGGCGCCGAGATAGAGGCGGCGGTGATCATCGCCACCGTGCCGGAGCCCTGTATCACCCGCACCAGCGTGGCGATGACGAACGGGATCAGCACCGGCGAGATCGGCAGCCCGGCGACCTGTTCCGCCAGCTGCGTGCCGGCGCCGCTCTCGCGCAGCACCGCCCCCAGCGCGCCGCCGGCGCCGGTAACCAGCAGGATGATGCCGGCGGTCTGCAGGCCTTCTTCCAGCCGCTCCAGCGTGTCGTGCTTGTTGGCGTGCGGCATCAGGGTGTACACCGCCAGCAGCACGCTGATCGCCAGCGCGATCATCGGCGAGCCGAGAAACGCGAAGCTTTGGCCCCATAGGCTCTCCGCCAGCCAGCCCATGCCCTCGCGCTTGGCCAGCATATTGTTGACCGCGTTGACGAAGATCAGCCCGATCGGCGTCAGGATCGGCAGCAGCGACAACATCAGGCTCGGCAGCGCCTTGCCCTCTTTCTCCGCCAGATACTGCTGATGCGCGGCGCGCAGATCCTGCGGCGCTTCCTCTTCCTGCGGCATAAAGTCCGGGTAGCGCGCGCCCAGCCAGCGCGCATACAGCACGATGCCGATCACGCAGGGGATGGCCAGCACCAGCCCGGCCAGCATCATGGCGCCGATATCCACGCCGAAGATGCCCGCCACGCCCAGCGGCCCCGGCGTCGGCGGCACCGCGTGGTGGGTGAGGATCAGCCCGCCGGCCAGCGCGACGCCGAGCGTCAGCAGGTTGCGCTTGCCCTTTTTCGCCAGCGCCTTGACCAGCGGATAAAGGATGACGAACGCCGAATCGACGAAGATCGGGATGCTGACGATATAGCCGGTGATGGCCAGCGCCCACTCCTCGCGCCTTTTGCCCAGCCACTTGATAAAGCTGTAGGCGATCTGCTCGGCGGCGCCGGAGACCTCCAGCACCCGGCCCATCATCACCCCCAGCCCGATGACGATGCCGATGCTGCCGAGCGTGGAGCCGAAGCCCTTGGTGATGGCGTCGACGGTTTGCGTGGCGCCCATGCCGCCGGTTATGCCGGCGATGGAGGCGGCGATCAGCATGGCGATCAGCGCATGCACGCGGGTGCGCAGCACCAGGAAAATCAGCGCAAACACCGCCACCGCCAGCCCGATGATTGGGGTATACATCGCCATGATCAGCCTCCGCCTTGCGGCATGTCGTCGCGGATAAAGGCGCGGATCGCCTGCTCGAAGCTTTCATCGGCGATAAAGCCCAGCTGCTGTGCCCGCCGGGTGTCGAACTCGCCCGGCCAGCCGGCGACGATGCGGTTGATGGCGGCGTCCGGCTCGAATCGCACCCGTGCGGCGACGGCGTCACCGGCCACCGCGCACAGCGCCTCCAGCATCTCCCGCACGCGCACGCTGATGCCGGGCAGGTTGAGCGTGCGCAGCGCGCCGAACGCCGAAGCGGGCAGCGTGGCGGCGTGGATGAAGTTACTCACCACCGCGGCCGGGCTGGAGAGCCACAGCGCCAGCTCGGCGTCTACCGGGCACACCGCCGGCTCGCCGTGCAGCGGCTCGCGGATGATGCCGCTGGCGAACGACGAGGCCGCCTTGTTCGGCTTGCCCGGCCGCACGCTGATGGTGGGCAGGCGCAGCACGCGGCCATCGACGAAGCCTTTGCGCGCATAGTCGTTGATCAGCAGCTCGCACATCGCCTTCTGCGCGCCGTAGGAGGATTGCGGGGTGACCGCGCAGCGATCGTCGATCACCGGCGGCAGCTCACCGCCGAACACCGCCAGCGAACTGGTGAAGATAAATTTCATGCCCGGCGCCCGGTGGCGCGCCGCTTCCAGCTGTTGGCGGGTGGCATCGAAATTGACCTGCATGCCGAGATCGAAATCGCTCTCCGCATGGCTGCTGACGATGGCCGCCAGGTGGAACAGCACGCCGCAGTCGGCGTCGATCAGCCGCTCCGCCGCGCCGGGCTGCGACAGATCGAGTGCCAGACACTGCAGGCGCGCATCCGGCAGCGGGGCGGGCGGCGGGGTGATGTCCGCCAGAATTAGCGTGTCGAAGGCCAGCGGGCAACTGCTGTGCAGCAGCGCTTTCGCCAGCCGCTGGCCGAGAAAACCGGCGCCGCCGGTGATGACGATGTTCATATGGTGCTCCTTTCCCTAGCGTTGTTGTTATCAGAGTTGGACGTTGTGCAGTTGCAGACCGCGCTCGCGCAGCAGCTGCTGCGCCTCCGGCGGCAGCGCGGCGTCGCAGATGATGTCGCTCAGCGCCTCCAGCGGACAGACGCGGAACATGCCGTATTTGCCGTACTTGCTGCTGTCGGAGACCAGCACCCGGCGGCGGGCGACCTCCAGCAGCGCCTGCTTGACCAGCACCTTCTCCTCGTGCGGCGTGGAGAGGCCGTGCTCCAGATCCCACGAGCTGGTGCTGATGAAGGCCACGTCGATATTCAGGCTGCGCAACAGCATGGCGGCGCTGTTACCGACGCAGGAGTAGTTGCGCTGATCCACCTGGCCGCCGGTGTGGAACAGGCTGAGCTGCGGGCGATTCATCAGGTGCTGGATGATGGAGAAATCGTTGGTGACTACCGTCAGATTGAAACGCTCCGCCAGGCTGCGGGCGATCTCGAAGGTGGTGGTGCCGGCGTCCAGATAGACCACCTGACCGTCTTCCACCAAGCTGGCGGCGTATTTGCCGATCTCGCGCTTGTGGCGATGGTGCAGCTGCGCCTTCTCGCAATAGGCCAGCTCCTGGCGCAGCGCCTCGCTCAGGCGCACGCCGCCGCTGACGCTGACCACCTTGCCTTGCTCTTCCAGCACGCGGATATCGCGCCGCACCGTCATGTGGGAGACGCTCATCAGCTCCGACAGCGCGCTGATGCTCGCCAGCTGGTATTCATGCACATAGCGATAGATGTAATCGCGGCGTTCAGACGGGATCATGTTCGCTCCTGTGGCCCCGGCGGCGGCAGGGGCGCCGCGAAGCTGTTATTTTTTGTTATGGAGGAACATCTTCAACCATCGCGATTAACAAGTAAGCGACAGTTATCACAAATGCCGGCGTGGGGGTTGGGGCGGTTTTGTTATTTAACTTTATGATTAATTGTTTGTTATTGGGTTTTATCGACGTTTTGTCGCGCAACACCATGTTGTGATAATTAATGTGACGGGCCACAAGTTTTGTGAAGCGGGCGGGGCGGGAAAGCGGCGAGGAAGGGCAGGCAAACGTGCGCTGCGGCGCTTTTTTCGACACTTAACTCATTGAACAACGGATAAGTGTTGCGTGACGATCGCGGGAAGGTATAATGCACCCGTTTTCCGCATACTACTTCAGTGCCGAAGTGGCGAAATCGGTAGACGCAGTTGATTCAAAATCAACCGTAGAGATACGTGCCGGTTCGAGTCCGGCCTTCGGCACCATCGGAACATCAATAGACGTCAACGGACGTCTTTTTTTGTGCCTGAAATCCTGTATCCGCAAGGCTTTCCTCGCTTTTTCACTCAACCTAAGTCAACCTGATTCAATCTACATCAACTTACTGATGCGGGTACAACTGCGGGTATATACCGGTTCGATTATGCTTGTACCCACACAGAACCCTTGAAAGGATACTCATCATGGCTCTGAGTGATGTGAAGGTTCGTTCGGCTAAGCCTGAAGTAAAAGCCTATAAGCTAACTGACGGCGACGGCATGATATTGCTGGTTCACCCGAACGGCTCCAAATACTGGCGGCTTCGCTATCGCTTCGGCGGCAAAGAGAAAATGCTGGCATTGGGAAAATATCCTGAAGTTTCGCTTGCGGATGCTAGGGCACGCCGGGATGAGGCCCGTAAGCTATTAGCTAATGGTGTTGATCCCAGTGAGAACAAGAAAGCCGTTAAGGTAGAGCAGGAGCAAGAGGCGATAACGTTTGAAGTGGTCGCCAGAGACTGGCATGCCAGCAACCAGAAATGGTCGGCATCGCATAGCGCTCGTGTATTGAAGAGCCTAGAGGATAATCTCTTTGCTGCCATTGGTAAGCGGAATATTGCGGAACTGAAGACTCGGGATCTGCTTGTACCCATCAAAGCGGTGGAGTCATCCGGACGACTCGAAGTTGCGGCTCGTTTGCAACAGCGAACTACTGCGATTATGCGGTTTGCCGTTCAGAGCGGCTTAATCGACTACAACCCCGCGCAAGAGATTGCTGGTGCGGTTGCTACGATTAAAAGAAAGCACCGTGCGGCTCTGGATCTTGAACGTATTCCCGAATTACTTCACCGCATAGATCACTATTCTGGCAGACCCTTAACTCGATTGGCTGCTGAACTCACTTTGTTGGTCTTCATCCGTTCAAGTGAGCTGCGTTTTGCCCGTTGGTCAGAAGTAGACTTTGAAACGGCCATGTGGACGATCCCCGGTGAGCGTGAGCCACTGGAAGGAGTCAAGCATTCTCAGCGCGGTTCGAAGATGCGTACTCCACATCTTGTTCCCTTGTCGCGCCAGGCGCTGGCCATTCTGGAAAAGATCAGAAGTATGAGTGGGAACCGTGACCTGATCTTCGTAGGAGATCACGATCCGCGTAAACCCATGAGTGAGAACACGGTGAACAAGGCTCTACGAGTGATGGGCTATGACACGAAAACGGAAATTTGTGGGCATGGATTCAGGACTATGGCGTGTAGTTCACTTATTGAATCAGGATTGTGGTCGAGGGATGCGGTGGAGAGGCAGATGAGCCATCAGGAGCGTAGCTCTGTTCGGGCAGCTTACATTCATAAGGCGGAGCATTTGGGAGAGAGGAGGCTGATGCTACAGTGGTGGGCGGATTATCTGGATGCCAATCGGGAGAGGGGGGTTAGTCCGTTTGACTTCGGGAAACAGTTTCTAAGATAAAAATAATTGTTAAATAGATGTGGATCATTTAACAATGCGGGCGGATCAGAATTCGCCATGAAGAAACGAAATAATTCTGGTACTAGAATTGCAAAACTCGTCTTTACTGGATCTCGTTGAACATTTTAGGGCGTGAAACGGACTTTACGCCCATGTAATTTTCGACTTTATAGCGAAGGTAAAATCTCAACACAAAGTCGTCGTTGCGCCTAGACTGTTTATTTGACAATTAATAAGTACTATTTTTAACCCTATTATCTATAAAGACAGGAATGAAAACTAATAAAGTACCCTGTCGTAAAACTATTTTTTCCTATTTGCTATTGTGATTTTTCTACAATAAGTGCGAGTTGAGCATTATGAGGCCATTCTCATGGCTACACCTAGAACTGCCATACACATACTACTCGCAAGTAAAGCAACAACTGAATAGGTATATTTATTATATTTAACAAACAGCCATATAAATCTCATTAATGAAAGTGAGGCAATTGAAATGGCAGAAATAAACATTAAAAAAACATATATGCCGGAAATAACCCATCCAGTTACCTCGTAAACTTCCTTCATTGTAAAAAGTAGGATGGACAAGTAAAACGCAGATAAAGCAAGGCCGCTTAAAAAGTCATATAAATCAATATACGTGATGTTTTTATCCGATTTTGGTAGAGCGATAAATTTATTTAACCTTTCATTACCTACACGTGATAATAACCGACTTATAAGTGGGGAAAGAATTGCAAATATCATAATCAAGTGTATAAATAACAAAGCTAGCTTAACTCTATTATCAATTGATTGATTCTGCGGCCAACTAGATAATATTGAATAATCCATTTTTAATAGTAAAAAAAAGCATATAACTGAGGGGGTGCAATCTGACAATAAAACTTTCCGCATCCATTTAATCATTTACATTACTCCTCTATATCATTTTAAATAAAACAGTATTAACTAAACTTTTAATCTAATTTTGTTTGACTATCATATGAACATGAGGCTAACTAAAATATACCCTAAGAGAAACAGCTCATTACCTCCTTAATTTGTTTCTGTAGGTTTGTGACGATCATGACGAACTGCACAATGATAAAAATATTTTTTTGAGCAATGTCAATTTCTGGATCTAAACTTCAGCTTGTACTTTTCAACTTAGAGCAAGGCATCACGCAACACATTAAATGGATCCAAAGTTAAAATGATTAGACATACCCACATTTTGCTCAGAAAGACGGCATGTTGAATAAGCTGCCTTTTGGGTTTTCCTTAACGTGCTAATTGTCGATGTTTAAATTCTGGGTGTATCATCTGCCCCGAATATTTAAGTACTAAAACACATCTGGTTTTGATAATTTCCGATAAATACTGTTGACGGTTGCAGTTATCTCCTTATAAAAAATGCATTAATTGATCCGTGCCCAGTAAGCAACCGAAGCAAAATGAAAGGCTTTTGAAGCCCTCACCCTAACTTAACCATCGCAGTAGCTTGGCCCAAATGCTCTCTCGGTTAGCCATCGTCCCAGCAGGCCCATTGGTAGGCTTCGGTTTCAACTCTTTCTGAGCCCCAGGAGATACAATTTGTGAGTAGTAGCGCGCCTTAGCCGCTTTGTCGCGACGCCTCTCTGCATCAATCTGAGCTTTGTCCCAATGCCCAGCCTCTACCACTCGATTACCTTGAATCACATAGTGCGATCGACAGGGTAAATTCCAGTTGCCTACCGATGGCCAAAGCGAAATTGCTTCCCCATCAAAGGTTAGACGCCAGTCTGTTGGAGTCAGAGGTGTCACTACTTCAAGGCCACAGCCACAACAGCAACTGTGGACCACGGTACCGTATTCCATTGAAACGTACAAAATGCCAGGTTCAAGTATACGCGGTACCCCCTTTACAAAGCAGGGGGTAAGCTGGTTATGACGAATCATAGCGAGTCACCATTCAGCAGTATATTTCCGTCGGTTGTATAGGAACAGTGATGTTCGTTTTCTAGGTCACGATAAAAGCCGAGGAGTTTCTTCCATTTAATTACGGCAAGTGCCGCGTTCATCATATTTAGTTCTGCGACTTGGATATTTGACGCGTAAAGATTTTCAACTCCCCCACCTTCGAAAGACACGCGCTTGCCAAAGTGATCGCGCTTATTGGGGGTACTTGCCGTCACACGGAGGATACCACCAAGCGAGCCGTTTACTAGCTCGAGGCCCATTCCCACGTCTACGAAGGATACTCCCATATCCTCTAGCCTCTGCACCGCCAAGCGCTTCGGCTCGCCAGCGTCCATGCAAAGGAAGGCGAAGTTGATTCCGTCCAGAAGGTTGAGATTATCTATGTCCATTTGCACTGCATGTGGCACGATATGGCGGTGCATATTACTGTAGATACCCGCTAGGTAATCCACTTTCTTTGGCACCTCACGGAGAGTGTCTATCGACGGCGCGCCTGGGGCACGAAAAGCGTTGTGTTGAAGAAAATCATCACCGTCGATGAGGCGTATCTCACTCACTGGAGTTTTCGCCAACTGGTCCAGCACATAGGATCCTGTTCCACCAGTGCCAAGGATAGCGATACGTTGACCTTCAAGTCGTGCGGTCAACGCCCCTATTCCCACTCGGTCTGAAGCAGTTTCCAGATAGTTAAATACACAGCCATCCTCCTCGTCGGGATTTTTAAACACACGTGGAGTAGCGTCAGGTCTGAGGATCGCTGCGTGGCCAGAAATGATTGTCGCGTACGTCGTCATCTTCTGATGATAATCGCTGTAACCCTCTGGCCCGGGTTTACTGGAGAACATGTGCTGAGCACTCAACCCATGTCCCAGATCCACCGCAACGCTCTGATGTGCAATAGCTTGGATGGGCGCCCCCTGGGAATTGCACGGATAGTCTCCATCAAAGTGAATCGTGTGCGGCTCTGGCTTTTGAGTAACGTTTCCAGACATGCAAAGACTTGAGATGAGCGTGCCGGTCTTAACTTCCAACTGCGCGTTAACATACGGCACTTCACGCATCACCAAGAAGCCACCCACGATTTGTACGTAGTATCCTTCCTCACGCAAGCGCTTAAGGTCGCTATTAAGATTGAATGGTGCGGCTGACATTGATCACGCTCCCATTTTTTACCTCAACAAAGCCACCAGCGGCCAATTCACCACTATGTGGCTTTGAGGCCACGCCGCGATATGTAATTGAGTACACAATCTCAGGTGCTGGAGCTTCACCAGGGTAAGCGATAGCAACTAACTGCTCGAAAGTTTGGTGACTATCACATACCTGGACTTCGCGACCATTGACTACGATGTCAATCTTCGGTTTGCGCTTTGGTGCAGTGATGAAGTGTTCAACCCCCGGGGCGGTAAGATCTACGGCCTCGTTCGGTTCAATCTGACGATCGTTTCCACCACGAATAACCATGAAAACGGCATCTCCGTCGCTGGGTTTCGCCAGGTCGTATAACGCGGAGCCTGAAATTGCGGGCTTGCCCCATGATACTTGACTCTCATTAATCGTCAGTTTGAAATCGCGATCGGTCTGGAAGGCCACAAATCGCTCTGCGCCTCGACCGCGTAAATCGAAGGGTTCATCAAGGCGCAAGTCTTCGAAATCCCCCGTTTCCAGAATGGCAAACAGGCTATAATCATCATTTGCACGTAGGCCAGCAGCAATCAGGATTTGACGACCAAGTGGCACAGGATCATTGACTTCGATTGCGCGAAAAGCCAGGTTTTCTTGGGCAAACAAGATGCGGTATGCGCGTGCTGAACGCAGAGCACGGCCTTCGCGAATTGCTTCTCCGACATCGTCAATATCGTTTATATTTTCAGTATTCATTTTGCATCACCTTTTGAGTTTGGCCAGACGGTGTCTGGCTCTACTACTCAATCGATGCAGGTCAATCAGACCGGTAAATTTTTTTTAGATTTTTTTTGAAGCACGCCTGCAGGCGTCAATCCGCAGACGAAAAATGCCGGGCAGGAGGGGCATACTCGAGATGATGGCTCTGCTGGAAAGACTCCTTTAACTATTGAGTCAAGGGTAGTAAGAATTTTTTTATACCTGTTATCCAACTGCTTAGCGGTCAGATTGATTGGTGTCACTGTTTGGTCAGAAAGGTGTACTAACTCCATCATTGCATCTGGAAAAGCCTGCCGTGCTGCGAGTACAAAGGCAGCCGCGCCTAAGTCCGATTCTTCTTTATCTCTTTTATGTCCTGTTCTCACCCGGCGAAATGTTTTACGTCCATCTGGATGAACCAATACATCGTCAGGTTGTATGGTGATAAAGGTTTCCCCAAGCTTTATTGTGAAGACACAGGTTGCTTCAGAGTTGTGGCTTTCCCTAATCGAAGCGAAATAGTTAACCATGCCAATTGCTAGTGACTTAAATTCAGGAGCGTAACCGTGTTCAGCTAGGCCTTCGATAGTAAATGCCTGCGTGACCCTATCTTCTATGTCCGTTATTTTTACGGGCGCAGTGTTGGCCAATTCCTGGAATACATTGCGAACAGCATCATGCATCTTTAGGAATGGCGTTGGAGTACGCCGTCCTCCAATTTGGAGAATGTGCGTATAGAAGAAACGGCGAGGGCAGGACTCATACAGGGAAATCTGAGCACCACTTAGAACTAGGTCTCCGCTGATAACCCAATCCACAGGTAATGACTCGGGCTTTTCGATTACCGCATGTAGAGGCTTTACGTTATTTTGAACTAAGCTGGGCCCTATACGGTTTAAAAAGTCAGATAACTTTCGAGTGCTGCCAGCAGCATTCCGCGTAGTAGCATAGAGAAATAGCCGATCTTCAGCTCTGGACAACGCAACGTAGAATAAGCATTCTCTCTCCGCCTTATACTCCAGATTAAATTGTTCCTTGGCATTGGACCCACCCCCTGCAATCATGCCATTGGGTGGTGGGCAAACCTGCTTCTGCGGATTACCTGGTAAAGTATCTGCGTTCATACCGGGTAAGTGAATCACAGGGAATTCGAGTCCCTTTGCTCCATGAATGGTCATGAGACGCACTGCATCAATGCTTTGTGCTGCCGTCGGAAGCTGCCGAAGATCGCGATCATCCCCTAGCCGAACCAAACGACGGATGCGATCTAATGTGCGAGTGATAAATACCCCTTCCCCGCTAAGGGGTTGTGCTCGTAAAAAATTGAGCAACTGCCAAGTTGCGATACATTGGGAGCGGACACTGGAGTCTGTTGATGTTGCCATACGGGCCGCGATTCGCGTCCTGTCTAAAAGTACAGTTGCCAGCACGCTCCAAGGGGAGTCATTTGCACTAAAACCGCTAAGTGTTTTGACAAGCCGATTTAAGGCTGTGCGCCCATCGTCTGAGATCTGAAAGTCATCGATTTTGGTTTTCCAATCACTTCCGGTTTCATCTTCACGCAGATGTGTAAGGATACTGCCAACATCATCCAGTGACATCGTAAACTCAGGCAGGCAAGCTATTCGCACCAAGCCCATTGCACGACGATCTACTAAGAGGGAGAGCAGTGTCAGCCAATCCTTTATCTCGGGGCGTTCAAATACACTACCCAAGTAAAGTACAGGGATGCCTAAGAGCTCAAGTTGTTGCCCGATTTCTGAAAGCTTCTCATTGCCCGTGCACAGGATTGCCTGATCACTGTATTTGTAACCGGAGTTCTGCATCTCCTTTATCGCGTCCGCAATTGAGGGCGCTTGAAGAAATCCTTGATCTACGCAACGCAGCTCAGGTTTCTGGGCATCACTTTTCCGTTCTGCGTTTAAATCACTGTCAGCATCCCCTACAGCCATATTCAGCGCAAAATTTGAAAATGCCGACACTATTTCGGGTACAGACCGGTAGTTCGTTTTTAAACGATATCGCAACCCGCCTGGGAAATCCTCATTCCCAAAACGAGTCATGTTGAATGACGAAGCGCCTCTGAAGCGATAGATTGACTGCTTAGCATCTCCAACCACCCACAAGTTTTCGCCATCGCCACAAAGGGCTTTTAGCAGTCGTACGCTACTATGGTTCACATCCTGATATTCATCGACTAGAACGTGCTCATAAGTGGATTGGATGTGAGATCGAATGGCTTCATTTTCTTCAAGAAGCGTCACTGGCAATGAAACCAAGTCCCCAAAGTCAATGCATCGAGCCTGCTTTTTGAGGGTTTCGTAAGTGGCGTATACTTTGGCGACTTCAATGGCTTTTTCTGCCGTTGCTATATCTTCAATACCAACAGCTCTATCGCGCATGGCCTGTGCCAACGCGAGGTAGATTTTTGCATCGACTACCTCGTCCTTGGCACGAGAGATGCCGGTGAGGATGTCAGCAATCATCCGGGTTGGATCGTAAAGATTGCGATAATGAACCAGATCTAATACAGGAAACTCATGTTCCAGCAGTTCTACTGCTTCCGTCCGGTCCAGCAGTCGAGGGTCGAGCGGCAAATTCAGTTCGTCATGAAATCGACGAATCAGATCGAGGCCGAATGAGTGGAAAGTGCCAATCCACATTGCAGCTGCAGCTTCCGTGTCAACGCGAGCTATCCTTTCAGCCATTTCCCCCGCAGCTTTGTTAGAGAACGTCAGCAAAAGAATTTTTCTTGGATCTACGCCATCGGAAAGCAATCCTTTTACCCGTCCCACTAGAGTCTGAGTCTTGCCCGTACCAGGCCCGGCCTCAAGCAGAAAGGCCGGGCCTCGATGGGCGGCGGCTTTATCCTGCTCTGCGTTCAATGGGTATTCAATCGCGGGCTCTGTATCTTCAGGTAAAGGTGAGGGTAGTAACAATGCATCAAATATCTGTTGCGCAACCACATCGAAGGGAGCACCAAGCTTCTCTGCAATACTTAACGCACTCATCCCTTCCAGATAAAGCGCTTTTACTACATGCCGGGGGAGCAGAAACTCACGCGCGAATAGATCCATTTGGACCTCTCGACGCTGCCTGCGACTATAGTCAACAACCCGCTCAGCCCCCATCGGAGAAGCTTCGGAGGTTCTTGTTGGGTCTATAGTATAACCTTGGTCATCCTCTTCAATGTCGTCGCCAAGTTCAGCGTGACCTATTTCATGGGCAACTAGGAACGCTTGTTCAAAAAGGGTTGTGCATTTTTCGTGGAGGATGAACTTCTCCATTGGGAAGAAACGTGCTCGCGCCCCTCTGAGGCTAGGTGAGCCTTTCTTTGTGCCCTCTACGTCAAAGCCTCTTCTGTCAGCCTCTGCAACAGCAAACTCGTATGGTCTCCATGGGTCATGTCCGGAAGCTACAGCTTGATCATGTAGAACAGCAGCGGCCTCGCGGGCCAATTCCACGGCTTGCACGTTAAATGTCCTCTTCCATTAAGGTAGCGATATCTTCTTCAGACAAATCAGCATCTCGAAGGAGTTGTTCGAAAGTAATCTTCTGCACATTGCACGGTTTCCCGTCGGACTTATAACTTCCTGCAACCGCCATGGGGGGCTTTTCAAGTGCGGTTGTGAGATGTTGTACACTGCTTTGCAGCAGTTCAGCGAATCTGCTTAAAAATCGCTGAGGAATAGATCCTGGAGCTACGGTTCGCTCCCTAAATGCCATGACTACCTGTCGAGGTAAGTTTAGTGTTTTGGAGATATCACGCATTTTTTGAACTGAGAGATCAGCGAATGGATCTATCATCGTTTTTCCTGGAGCATTTTGGATGCGTGTGACGGCCGAACTGATCAAGCAGCGATCATATTCAGATAGCGGTTCCTCATCCTCTGCTAATGTTCTTGCCATTTCACGAGATAGATCTATGATTTCATTTGAAAAATGTGGATATGCAGCAAGATATTTTTGCAAGGTTGCTGTACCTACATCATGCTCTATAGAGAATGACTCTAGTACCTCTTCCAGGGATGCTTGAGGTGAAAGTCCTGTCATCATAGGTCCCCTTGAAGCAGTATACGAAGACTTGCGAGTGCCTTCTTTTTTTGATTACGAATGGTCTTTTCAACCTTATCGAGTGCCCTGGAAATAGTCATCTCATTTGGGTCAATCGAGTCTATTGGAATATCTAATCGGGTCATTTCAATGATTCTCTGCTGTAGTTCAGGTAGAGTCTCAATCGCCGCATCAAGCCTACAACGGTAACGATAATTATCGATATCTGTTGCCTCAAAAGGATCATACCCCTCAGATGCAGTCTCAACTTCTGGATTAAGGTCGGCCGAATCATCATTAAATCCCAAATCGGTATTTCTATTCTCAGCCCGATAAAATTTCCTTTGAGCGTCTTTTTTTAATCTCGATAAAGCCAGATCAAAACGCACTTCGAACATGTCCAATCGTTCTTCGTAGCCTGCTTTGTCGATCATAAGCATCTCAATGAAGCGGTCATACACATCTTCTCGGATGTCGCTATTTGTCATTGATACAGTAATTCCGCCTTGGCTTTCGGATCTCGGAAGCTTCCTAAGTATTCGTTCTGAAAGAACCTTGAAGAGCTGTTCAAAAAGGGATGGGTTAGTTGATGCGCAGCGTCGGACGTAGTAAAGAAGACATTCGATGGGAACGTATTGCGGATGTGTCCTACTCTGCCGACACAGCTCTACCAGATCTTCATCTGAAACAGAGCTAAGTTCCACCAACCTGATTTCATTTTCAGGTATACGTGTGTAAGGCTTTCCAGCCTCAGTTTTTTTTTGAAGTGGAACGATCAATGCAACCTCCAATAGATTACTCGTCCATAGAACAGATACCATAGCTAGGCTCAACCAAATTTTAAAGCTACGATCACGTTAACCCAATGGTTGCTTCATACGCCAAAATATTGGTGAAAATCACAACGTATTTTAAATAAATTCCTTTTTATTCAATTGGTTAGGTTTTTTGGTTATGCGTCTCAAGCAACGGTGACATAAGTCAAAAGAGCCAGCTTACAAGCAGGTTTTTTATAGGCAAATTTTTTCCATGAGCTCACGAGAACGTCAGCAACGCAGGCTTAAGTAAGTCATGCGCTTTCAGAGGATTAATAGCTTACGCTAACTTTTCACCCTAATCCGTTTTGGACATCACGCAAGTGATTCATCTAAGGTTTGTTCAAACTTCAAAGCATCCTTCCTCATTATGTGGTCAATACTCCTAAATTCATCCCGAAGTTTTAAACGATAAGAGATTTTTGTCGGAAGATCCTTACCCATAATTACGTTAGTCAAGAGTGCCAATGCGACATCAGATAACCTGGGATTGTTCTCAAGTTTGATGTAACAACGTACGACCACTTCCAGCAGATATCTCTTGAATGCAGGAGATAATTTCTCGCTTGGGATGATGTATTCGAGCATCACCCCAAGGACTTTGGTCGCTTCTTTAGAAATATAGTGTTGGTCAAATTTATCAGCGGAGCGTGTCGCCTCCGGAATCTCTGAATCATCAATGAGCGCGCACTGTTCGGCCCAATCGGTAGCGATACTAATTAAGCGGTAAAGAAGATAATGAAAAGGTGTAGGCCATTCCTGATAGATTTCTTCATCGGGTGACGTATCCATTTGCTTCAAAATTTTTTCCGCGAAGTGCCCAAAGTAATGCAACCACATATGGTCTTGCAGGCCCTGATGAATACCCTCATGGACCATGATCTCAAAGAGCGTTAAGCCCGAATTGATCGGGCAACGAAATCTTCCTGAGTCATAGTAGGATCCCAATGATTTGTTCAACCTCTCGGCTAGTTTATTATCTTCATCCAGTCGCCGACACACCGCAGTGCCAATGGCATTATCCAGACCGTTATTCATCGCCAAAGCTGCATCGGCGAAGAAGAATCGAAGTAATCGGTTGTTCTCCGGTAGCAGCAGACGATTTCCACGAAGCAGATTTTGGTTATTCTTTAACTCCACGTAGAGGCGGCTTCCCGGTGCATCGAGTAACGCATCCATGTAGTTTTCAATGAAGTCGGAGCGTATCACTTCGTCGGCTTGAAGGAGCTTAAGACAAAAATGTGGGTGGCTAAGAGCCAGGTGAATTGTCAGCTCAGGAGAGGTGACTAGATTTAAGAGGATTTCACGGGCTTGTATATTGGCCTCTGTGCGAGCCAAACGGCACGACTTCAAATACTGGAGTAAAGGGCTTATGTACACGCGCCAAGCTGGTCTTGCTTGAGGTTTAATCCCGTCAAATAGAGCAGACATGTCAATGTTGGGTTTGTCTAGATGATTAATTATGCGAACAAGCCAAGATTGCTGCTTAGTTAAGGAAATAAGTTTCGACAATTGGGGTTCAACTAGCAACACCAGCTCGTCGTAACGCTTTGTAAGATGCAAATTTTCAATTAGCTCGCGGAAGATGCGAACTCTTCCTCTGGCCAGTTTAGGAGACCTTGTGCGCCAAAAGTAGTATAAGGCGACAGAGAGAAGAAGTAGGTAAACCGCACTTGAGCTATTGAGCCCCCATTTCCATGGCCCTAGGCTGTAGTACAGCCCAAGCTTCTCTAAAACAGGAGCAAATACTAAATAGTGAATGAAGAGAAAGACCACGCCACCGATACACCAATCCCACCAAGCCATGCAGAATCGAAGTCGTAGTCTGCTAGTAGGAGATATCAACGCCCATACAGCGGCGATGACGCCCAGTATTGTGAGTAAGCTGGTTGTGTCAATTTGGGAAGGTGCTGTCATGGCGTTTTTATTTATCCTTTCGTTAATTTGGAGAGATTACACCCAGTTAGCGCGGGAGACATGCATTAAGTGTGTGCAGCGTATAGGATCATTTAATGCTCATTTTATCCCAAGACTCTAGTAGGAGTTGTAAGCTCATTAGAGCCTTTTCAGCTATTTGGCATCAAGCAAGCGTCCTCATGAAGTTTTCTACATTCTTGGTTGAAATTTGAGCTTCAGAGAATTTGTACCCATTTTGGCCTACGGCAATTAAATCCGGATGCATTTATGGGATAATCCCAGCCAATATCACTTTGTATACATTAGCGACCACTCGCACAGGGATTAACCCATAATGAGGTTTCTGCTCATCAGGGCTTAGCCCAAAATCGCGGGAATCCGGTTGCTTTTCATTAGAAAAAGAGAACACATTTACATGGCTAAATCACCAACCAAGAAAGCTGGCAAAGGCTTCGAAGAAACACTTTGGGATACCGCCAACCAGCTGCGTGGCAGCGTGGAATCCTCCGAATACAAGCACGTAGTGTTGAGCTTGGTATTCCTGAAATTTATCAGCGACAAGTTCGAAGCCAAGCGCAAGCAGTTAATCGACAACGGCCAAGAAGCCTTTGTCGATATGGATGTTTTCTATCAACAGGATAATGTCTTCTTCCTGCCACCAGATGCCCGCTGGTCTTATGTTAAAGCCCGCGCAAAGCAAGATGATATTGCGGTGATCATCGACACGGCCCTTTCTACTATAGAGAAACGCAATGCGTCGCTAACCGGTGCTCTGCCGGATAACTACTTCTCACGCCAGGGATTAGAGGTGAAAAGGCTCGCTTCTCTCATTGATAGCATTGAGAACATCGATACGCTCGCCAACGAATGCGAACTGACCGAAGAGGACTTGGTGGGCAGGGTCTACGAGTATTTCCTTGGCAAGTTTGCTGCCAGCGAAGGTAAAGGTGGTGGTGAATTCTATACCCCTAAAGCAGTGGTGACTTTGCTTGCTGAAATGCTCGAACCCTATCAAGGTAAGATCTATGATCCCTGCTGTGGCTCAGGCGGTATGTTTGTGCAGTCCCTAAAATTTGTTGAAAGCCATCAAGGTAAGAGTAAAGACATCGCTATTTACGGCCAGGAGTTGACCAGCACCACTTATAAGCTGGCCAAAATGAACCTGGCTGTGCGCGGACTTTCCGGCAATCTGGGAGAGCGCCCGGCTGATACCTTTTTTGCCGATCAGCACCCAGATCTCAAGGCTGATTTCATCATGGCTAATCCACCTTTTAACCTGAAGGACTGGCGCAACGAGGCGGAGCTCACCAACGATCCGCGCTTTGCAGGTTTTCGCACTCCTCCTACCGGCAACGCTAACTATGCTTGGATCCTGCACATGCTTTCCAAGCTGAGTGAAGACGGCACTGCGGGCTTTGTGCTGGCCAATGGCTCCATGAGTTCAAATACCAGCGGTGAGGGAGAGATTCGCCAAAAGTTGATTGAAGATGATCGTATCGAATGCATGATTGCCCTGCCAGGACAGCTGTTCTTCACCACCCAAATTCCGGTCTGCATGTGGTTTATCAGCAAAAGCAAAAAAGCCAATCCTCAATATGGCTACCGCGATCGTCGCGGCGAGACCCTGTTTATTGATGCTCGCAATCTTGGCACGATGGTGAGCCGTACCCAAAAAGAGCTGACTAAAGAGGATATCGCTACCATAGCCGATACCTTCCACGCCTGGCGCAGTAGCGAGAGCGAACTCAAGCGTCGTATCGAGGCCAATGAAATCAGTGTCGAGCAATATCAGGATCAAGCTGGTTTCTGTAAAGTCGCCACACTTGATGAAATCAAGGATAACGACTTTGTTCTGACTCCGGGCCGCTATGTGGGGGCAGTTGATATTGAGGATGATGGCATCGCTTTTGAAACCAAAATGCACGAGTTGACTAAGACCCTCTATCGCCAGTTGGATGAAGCGATAAATCTGGATCAGACTATCCGTTCCAATATGGAGGCGCTGGGGTATGGGGAGTAATTGGAAAACGACAAAGCTGCTTGACCATTACGATATTCGTTCTGGGTTATCAAAACCAGCAAAGGACTTTGGTAGTGGGCATCCATTTCTGACATTTAAGGATGTTTTTTACAACTACTTTACTCCGGACGAACTGGGTGATTTAGTACAGTCCAATGACAAAGAACGAGAAAACTGCTCTGTTAAACGTGGTGATGTATTCCTAACGCGTACTAGCGAGACAATGCATGAACTGGGCATGAGCTGTGTTGCTCTCCAGGATTATGAAAACGCGACCTTTAATGGTTTTTGCAAACGCCTTCGCCCCCATCAGAACAGCGAGTTAGTGCCTGAATATGTAGGGTATTATCTGAGGAGTACTAAATTTCGACAATCCATGCTCGCTTTTTCAACGATGTCGACACGAGCAAGTCTTAACAACGAAATGATTGGCAGGCTAGAAATATCTTATCCTCCTGAAGAGGAACAGATTGAAATTGCAAGAGTATTAAAAAACCTCGATGACAAAATCACTCTAAACCGCCAAATAAACCAAACCCTGGAGCAGATGGCGCAGGCACTATTTAAGTCCTGGTTTGTAGATTTTGACCCCGTGGTCGATAACGCCTTGGATGCAGGTTTTTTCGAGCAGGATTTAGAGTTTTCTGATGAGTTACTGCGCCGTGCTGAGTTCCGTAAAGCTGCGCGTGAAAGCAGCGATTTCAAACCATTATCGAACGATATTCGTCAGCAATTCCCTGCCGCTTTTGAAGAGTGCGTCGAGCCTTCATTGGGTTTGGAAGGATGGATACCTAAAGGTTGGCAGGCTGGAGAACTAGGTGATGTTCTTTTACTAAGAAATGAACGGATAAAACCATCGAGTGAAACTAAACGTATTCCATATGTACCAATTGAATGCATTGGTACAAAGGAACCACTCCTTTCAAAATCAAAATCTGGTGAAGAAGCTAACAGTAGTCTGATTTTGTTTAAGGAAGGGGATATTCTATTTGGAGCAATGCGTCCATATTTCCATAAGGTATGCATTGCTCCATTTAATGGAGTTACTCGCTCAACAGTTTTTACTCTCACAGCTAAAGATTCGGAATCCCTATATTTCTCTTTTTTCCAAGCATATCAGGAATCAACTGTGGAATATGCAACCCTTCATTGTGAAGGATCAACCATCCCATATGCTAAGTGGAAAGGTTCGCTAGACCGAAAACCTATAGTTTTGCCTACAAAAGAAGTACAACATTTGTTTCATCAGCGGGTCAAATCATTTATTGAATGGGGCAACTCGAGTAATGAGCAGTCTCAAAGTCTTTTAAAAGTACGAGATACTCTTCTACCCAAACTGATTTCTGGTGAGCTTCGCCTCGATGAAATTGAGACCGAACTCGTCAGTTAAGTACGCGGGCCGATCCTGTGGGGCGATGTAGCGATGGGTTACGTAGCCCTATAACCATTAACAACCGAACAATAAGCCATTGCCATGAGCCATATTTTCACGGAAGCGAAGCTGGAACAGGCCATTATCTCCCTACTGGGACAGCACTCGAATGCGGAAGGCCAACCCTGTTACCCTCATTTTGTCGGTAGCAATGTGCCGCGAAAAGAGAAAAGTGAGGTGCTGATTACGGATGACCTGCGCCAGTATCTGGCCAACCAGTATCAGACTGAGGGGATCACTAAAGGGGAGATTTCTCACATCCTCCATCAGTTGCAGGCTCTCCCTGCCAGCGATCTCTACCAGAGCAATAAAACCTTCTGCCACTGGCTCAGCAACGGCTTTTTACTTAAACGTGAAGATCGTAATAAGAAAGACCTCTATATCGAGCTGATGGATACCAGCACCTTATCAGAGCAGTTAGCTAGCTTATTCACAGGGCATGGCGAAGAGATTGCCGAGGTGGGCAATAATATCTACCGGTTGGTTAATCAACTGGAGATAGAAGGCCAGGCCCGGGACGGCGGACTGCAACTGCGTATCCCCGATGGTATCTTGTATGTGAACGGCCTGCCGCTGGTAGTCTTCGAGTTTAAATCGGCGGTACGTGAAGAAGAGGCCACCACCTACGACGCCTGGCGCCAACTTTGTGTACGCTACAAGCGCGATATACCTAAGCTGTTTGTCTATAACGCGCTGTGTATTCTCAGTGATGGGGTGAACAATAAGCTGGGAAACCTGTTTGCCCCTTACGAGTTCTACTACGCCTGGCGCAAGGTGAATGGTAACGAGTCCGCCGAGCAAGATGGCATCAATGGTCTTTACACTCTGATCCAAGGGCTTTTTCATCCTGTCCGTTTGCTGGACGTGTTGAAGAACTTCGTTTTCTTCCCAGACACCAGCAAACAGGAAGTGAAAATCTGCTGTCGCTACCCGCAGTATTACGCCGCCCGCAAGCTTTACTACAACATTAATAAAGAGCGCAAGCAGATAACGGCTAACGGCGAGAATATCGGTGGCTCCGGTAAAGGGGGAACCTACTTTGGTGCTACTGGCTGTGGCAAGAGCTATACCATGCAGTTCCTTGCCCGGTTGTTGATGAAGAGCGTCGATTTTGCCAGTCCGACCATTGTTCTCATTACCGACCGCACCGATCTTGATGAACAGCTCTCGAAGCAATTCTGCAATGCCACCGCTTTTATCGGCGATGCAGTTATTGAACCGGTCACCAGCCGTCAGGATTTGCGAGACAAGCTGGCCGGATGCGCTAGCGGCGGGGTATTCCTGACCACCATCCACAAGTTTACTGAAGATATCCAACTGCTCTCCAATCGCAGCAATATCATCTGTATTTCTGACGAAGCCCACCGAAGCCAGATCAACCTCGACCTGAAGATCAGCATCGATGCTGAAACCGGAACGGTGAAAAAGACCTACGGCTTTGCTAAATATCTACACGACTCGCTGCCTAACGCTACCTATGTTGGCTTTACCGGCACCCCTATCGACGCCACTCTGGATGTATTTGGCCCCACCATCGATAGCTACACTATGACCGAGTCGGTTAACGATGAAATCACGGTGCGGATTGTCTACGAAGGGCGAGCTGCCAAAGTGGTGCTTGATAACAGTAAGCTGGAAGAGATTGAGCAGTATTATCAAGAATGTGAAAAACTGGGTGCCAGTGAACACCAGATTGAAGAGAGCAAGAAAACCGCGGCCAATATGAATTCCATCCTGGGCGATCCGGATCGCATCGAGGCATTGGCCAAGGATTTCGCCCAGCATTACGAAAAACGGGTGACGGAAGGTTCGACTATCAAAGGCAAAGCGATGTTTGTCTGTGCCAGCCGCGAGATTGCCTACGATTTCTACAAGAGTTTGAAGCTACAGCGCCCCGATTGGTTCGAGGCGAAACAGGCTATCGATGGTGTCGCCCTTACCGAGCAAGAGAAAAAAGAATTGATGAGCCTTCCTCTGGTCAACATGGTAATGACCCGAGGCCAGGATGATGAAGAGGCCATGTATAATTTGCTTGGTACTAAGGAGTACCGCCGGGAGCTGGACAAGCAGTTCAAGAACCCTAAGTCCAACTTCAAAATTGCCATTGTGGTGGACATGTGGTTGACTGGTTTTGATGTGCCCGAACTTGATACTATTTACATCGATAAGCCGCTGCAAAAGCACAATCTGATCCAAACTATTTCGCGGGTAAACCGACGCTTTGAGGGTAAGGAAAAGGGGTTGGTAGTCGACTACATCGGCATTAAAAGCCGGATGAACATGGCATTGGCTATGTACTCAAAGGCTGATAAATCTAACTTTGAAGATGTCCAGCAGTCACTGATTGAAGTGCGTAACCACCTGCATCTGCTTGCTCAGGTTTTCCATACGTTCGACAGCCGCGATTACTTCTCTGGTGCACCGACCCTACAACTGGAATGCCTCAACCGGGCCGCCGAGTTTGCCCTGCAGACTAAGAAGATTGAGCTTCGCTTTATGGGATTGGTGAAACGCCTGAAAGCCGCCTATGACGTTTGCGTTGGTAGTGAAGAGATTACTCAGGATGAGCGAGAGCGAATTCATTTCCATTTGGCCGTGCGTTCTATCGTCTTCAAGCTGACTAAGGGCGATGCGCCAGACACCGCGCAGATGAACCAGAAAGTGCGTGAGATGATTGCCGAGGCACTTAAGGCTGAGGGAGTAGAGGAGATATTTACTTTAGGCGAAGATAAAGCTGAGACCATCGACATATTTGATGATGAGTACATGGCTCGCATTGGCAAGATCAAGTTGCCCAACACCCGGATGCAACTACTGCAAAAAATGTTGGCAAAAGCCATCAGCGATTTTCAAAAGGTGAACCAACTTCAGGGGATCAACTTCTCCAAACGTTTCCAAGCTCTGGTTGAACAGTACAACCAGCGTAAGGAGAACGACGTGCTCAACGGTGAAGAGTTCGATACATTCACCAAGCAAATGGCCGACATGATCTACGACATTAAGACCGAGATGATGTCGTTCGCCGATATTGGCATCGACATGGAAGAGAAAGCCTTTCTCGATATCCTAGCGCATATGTGCGAGAAGTACGATTTCACCTATGACGACGATAAGATGTTGGAATTGGCCAAAGAGATGAAGGTGATTGTCGATGACAGTGCCCAGTACCCCGATTGGAGCAACCGCGATGACATTAAGGCCAAGCTGAAAGTAGACCTTATCCTTCTCCTGCACCGCTATGGCTTCCCCCCGGTAGCCAATGATGAGGTCTACAAGAGCGTGCTGGAGCAGGCGGAGAATTTTAAGAAGTACTTGCATAGCTGATTTATCAAATTGAGGGAACCCTTTCCTCGGAAATACTCAGCAATCTAAACCCGTGTCACCGAGCTTTCTGCTACCGCACGAAGTAATCTCGGTGACACGGGGTTGTCAGTAGCCTGACGTTATTGTAAGTCTGTCCCGAGCCTCCATAACGCAAAGAACTATGCTGGTATCGTATTGTTCACGGGCTTGCCGTCCGCGATCTGGATCAGCAGCTACCGCCTGACCTTTTACGTTTCTATCGGTATCTAGAAGGGTACGTCCGTGGTTCATTCATTTCGGATAGGGTCATTCTATCTGAAAGGGGAAGTGCGAAAATGATGTTGATGTTGATGTTGATGTTGATGTTGATGTTGATGTTGATGTTGATGTTGATGTTGATGCTTAGGGTGGCGAGGCTGTCTTTAGATTCAGTTCTGTGCTGTAAATGCCAGTGCCAAAGGTTCGACAGTGTCTTTCTCCATCATAATCTCTTTTGCACAAAACGCAGTGCCACGACAAAACCATTGGTGCAGGCTCCACGGCTGCCAGCATCAACTTCGGCTTTCTTTGTCGAGCGTCTTCTTTCACCTCTGGGTCGAGATATGAGCATCCCATCAGCAACTTGTTGGCGACATTGAGCTGGTTATGTTCAAACCAGGCTGCCTCCTGTTGTGAGCCTGCATGAAGGATGAGTCCACAACCGCAGTGAATGCAGCTCCAGACTCTGGGGCTGGTGTTGACAGCATCCTCAGCGGTGATGTGATGGCCCAGGGGCGTAATAGCGAGATGGCATTTCAGCATTCTAATATCACCTCTCCCATACTTGCTATGGAAGTGGCCACGATGCTGAACTTTCCGGTTTGGCAGTTCAGGCAATAACGTTCCCCATGGTAATCACCAGAACATTGCGAACAGTGCCAGTCAGCTTTCCTGACCTTTGGACGGGCGTCAGGCACAAACCGTTGCAGCCGGTTTATCAGCCGGGTTTCACTGCTTTCCGGATTCACATAAGGGCAATGCTGCCTGCCATTCTCCGTCAGGCCGCCGTCAGTGTGCCCGAACCACGGACGCTCAGTTTCGTATTCAGGACGGTATTGCAGCACGCTATCGCAGAGGTGGCAGGTATAACGATCGTAAGGGGCGGTCTGCGCAGTACGGGCACCGGTCAGACGACCATTACCGTCAAGAGCCATGAAGGATTTTGCGTACATAGTATTGTTCCTTACCGCCAGACAACACACAGGCGTCAGTCGTCCCGGTCCGGGCATCGTGGTCAGGGTGTGAATGGCGGGTCAGTTAAGAAGTATCAGAAGGGGAGTAACTCTGCGTTAGCAGTCGTTACTGTCCGGTGGTTGTCACACTAAGGCGTTGTGACGTAAAAAACTCTCAGAGATTGCGTCGTGGTCGACCTGTCGGTGGGCGGGGTGGAACTTCGTTGCAACCAAACAACGGTATCCCCTCTTTTTGTTGAATTTTGGTCATATACGCCAGTACCTGTCGGATGTTGGTGATACTGACCGGATCGCTGTAACGTACCGGAATGTTGATATTGGCCTCGTAATGCTCTTTAAACTCACATCGGTGATACCAGCCTTCCCTGTTAGTGATATCACTCCAGTACAAACCGGCTTGCTGCGCCCAGGGATAGGTATTCTGAGTTTTACTACCATCCAGCCAGAACACGACGTGGGCATGATAGTGATGGTCTTCTGTCCATTCGATAACCCAGAAGAAACCGACCACCGCTTCGAGTTGCATCATACGGTTCATCAGCTTTCGGATATCCCATTCGAGCTGCTGGTGATCCCGCAGGAAATACTTAGCGGTATGATCCTGGTAAAACAGATCTGTTCGGAATGCCCGCAGGCAGGAATAGCGCTCTACCATTTTGTCGATATGGTTGTTCAGGAGTGACTGTAGAAACCAGTCTGGCTCCCATCGTTGATTATTTTGCATAGGATGAGTTTCTTTAGTGCTGGCGAGGGCCAGCCAGTGGAATACACCAGGCCTTCAGGAAGGGTCATGGCTGAGGGAGTTGTATGGATTAGAGGGATGGTTGTAAAAAGGGAGTGCCTATTAATTATATTAATTAACCTAAATTAATTTTCACTCCCCAATAACCCTCAAATCCCTTGCAGGACTATGGATGAAGCCTAACTCAGTGGTTCAGCTGTCGTCCGCCATGCAAAGCAGACATACTCGTCCATCAGACTGGTCAGCGCAGGGTTTTCAGCCTGCCGGTCATTGATCCAGATATCCATTTCTTTGTCTTTTTTGAACCTGAGGTTGTCGGTCCAGTCATCAAGGCAATTCCCCAGCATCAAATCGTACCAGCACAGCCAGACCAGCTTCAGACGCAGCTCACTACCGCTGAACTGGCGGAACAAACTGATGAGCTTATTTGCCAGTGGGCGTTGTTTTAAACGCACGCACTCAGACAGCAAAATCCCCTCCAGCATGGGATGGTGAGCCAGCAGATGCTCCTGGGTAAATAAACTGACGCTCAGGTCTTCATTAACAGTCAGTGGGGCTGCTGCTCTACCATAAATAATCCGGTGCAGGCACTGGGGGACAATAGCAATAACCTCTTCCTCTCCCGGAAACTTAAGGCTGCCAACCGTCAGGGTATGATGGTGGTAGATATTCTGGTGACACATACCCGATCTGACCGTCAGCTTCGTAAAATCAGTCAACCAGGTTTGGTAGCATTTATAGAGTTCTTCGTAACGAGGTTTATAGTCTTTCATGGTTTATATTCCTTAAGGCTTAAATCACAGACAGCAGAAAACCTCCGGAGCAACCGGATAGTTATTATTCTGCTGAGGGTTTAGTCTGGCCGGAGGTTATTTACGGGACTGGTCGACACGTTCCTGAAGCCAGAACTCCACCTCGCTCTTCCGCCATCGGGAGCTTCGCCCTAGCTTGATAGGTTTGGGGAAGGAACCGTCCTTAATAAGCTTGTAAATCCACTTGTCTGTCATCTGCAGCAGGCTGGTAATAAATGCCATGTCAATCAACTGGTCTTCGGTAAGTAAGGGATGCGTGGTCATGATTTGGTATCTCCGGTTAAGAAAGGTAACCCGGATGAGTGGTATTTAATTGTGGTCACTGCTCCGGGGCATACCCATGGGGAGATACGTAAAAAAAGCGGGTTATGTTGACCTCTAGGAGTCAACCGGTTCTGAGATGTATTTCGACGCGCTCATGTGCATGACTGTCTTACATTATTCTGTTACCTCATCTGTTGCAGACATCAATCGCTCAGGTAACCGTCATCCTTCCTCTTTTGTCTTCATGGGCTTATAGTCACCGGACTACCTGTCCTTTGAAAAGCCCTTCTTACTTTCCCGAAGGTCAGTGAGCAGCTTATCCTGTTGTTTTACATTGAAAACCAGCTAATCCCGCATCACTACACATTACATAAAACATAACTTTCACTACACTTTTTATTACGCAGATATTGACGCAGAAAGCAACGCATTTGACTACGCATTACACACGCATTAACCTACGTAGTGATACCCACTTTTAAATCAATGAAAATGTAATTATGAAAGAACAGCTGACGGACAGAACAGAAAGAGCGTGCCGGTTTTATATCGAATACATGAAGAAAAACATCGAAGGATACCGGGAGCGTACTCCGCTAATCCTCATAACTGATTATAAAAATCAGGAGATTATGGATATGATCCTGAGAGACCTTAATAATGAATTTAAAAACACTCATGAGTACAATAAGTTCGTACGGGAAATGAAAAATGGATTATTTTCCAGTATCATCCCGGAGACAAATTTTGAATGGATAAAGGACTATAGCTCCGCTTATTTTTCATGGAATATACTTTCAACCATGGGCCCTAAGGAAATTAATCCACTAGAGGTTGATTTTTACCGTGAACGGCCTCCGGTCATTCAGCATAACTTATTGCCTGTTATTCCGGAAACGTATAAGGATGCCCTTTCAGTACTCTACATCTGTTTTGATAGCTGGGATGTCGATTTATTCTTTAAGATCAAAACACTCTCATCATTAAAAAATATCTGGATTCAGCGAAATCGAGAGTTACCAGAACCATTTAAATGGATTGACCTTAAAAACCATAAACAATGTGCATGGGCATTTAAATATGTTATGGAGCATATCAAACCCGATTACATGCCTTCATTTATGACTGAAATCAGACAACAACAAGTGATTACTTTTCTCACGGCAGTATTGTATTCCTGGCCTGCTCACCCTGACACTCGGCGTCTGATGATTCAACGGATGAAAAAAACATACAACCAGAATTTGTTCCGGGAAAACATTGCTGACAAAAAAGTGATTAACACTTATGTCCAGAAGGACATTAAAGAAAAGCTCGATATGCTGGCAAAGAAAAATGGTCGAAAAATTAACGAAGAGCTGGAAGTTATCATTATGAATGCCTGGCACCATGCCAGATATGCAGAAGATAAATAGCATTCACTCCAAATAATTTCAGATAGATATTATCCTCGTGAATCCCCCGCATCCTTTACCGGATCGCGGGTCTTTTTATTTTTCGCGCTGAGATCTCCTTATGCAAAAATCTGACGGCCTTCTGGCCATTGAGAAGCCTCTGGCTTCACTACCCCATACTCTTCGCAGTCTAATTCTTAAACGCCTTCGTAGTCTCACACAGTACGAGCCGGTTATTGGGATTATGGGCAAAAGTGGGGCAGGCAAATCGTCTCTCTGCAATGCCCTGTTCCAGGGAGAAGTCACGTCGGTCAGCGATGTGGAGGCCTGCACCCGCGATGTGCTGCGCTTCAGGCTCCGCAATGGCAATCACAGCCTGATGATTGTTGATTTACCAGGTGTGGGTGAAAGCGAGCAACGCGATGAAGAATACACTGCACTGTATCGCCGCATCCTACCCGAACTGGATTTAGTGTTATGGGTCATCAAGGCTGATGATCGGGCACTGTCAGTGGATGAACACTTCTATCGCAAGGTGATGCTGACGTATCAGTACCGGGTTTTGTTCGTGGTTAATCAGGCCGACAAGGCCGAACCCTGTCATGAATGGTGTACCACCGATAGCACGCCTTCACCTGCTCAGCAGTTAACAATTGAGACTAAGAGAATCGCGATGCAGCAGTTGTTCCTGCCGCACCATCCTGTCTGTGTGGTGTCAGCCCGCACAGGGTGGGGCGTGGAAACCCTTGTCGATACTATGATGCATAGCCTGCCTGACCGGGCCACCAGTCCACTGACAACACAACTGCATGGAAGGCTCTGCACCGAGCCGGTAAAAAAGCAGGCACGTGAGCGCTTTGGTCATGCAGTTGATGAAATGATTGGCAATGTGGAGTCATCATCTTTTCTGCCAGCGCCTGTAAGGGCTGTGATTCGAACCGTGCGGGAAGCCGTGGTGACCGTTGCCCGTGCCGTCTGGGACTGGATTTTCTTCTGAAAAACCGCGTATAGCGGACACTTCCTGTCCTTTTCGTGCTCAATTAATGAGCGATTAATGCACCTTCAACGCGCAAAGGCGCATTACAGCTGTAATCCTCGCACTGAAAAAATACGCCTTCCCATGTCCATACCCTGTCCGACCCCTTCGTTACACTAATCACTTAATTTTCAGCCTGTTAACGGGATGGAGAAAATCTAATGTCCCAGACTGAGCGTCGCCATGAGCGGCTGGCGGTTCGGCTGTCCCTCATTATCAGCCGCCTTGTTGCTGGCGAAACACTGGATATGGGCCTTCTTGCCGCAGAGTTTGGTGTATCGCTCCGTACCCTCCGCCGGGATTTTCGTGAGCGACTGATGTACCTGGACCTGGAATATCGCGACGGCACCTGTCGTCTGCTTTCAGGTAGCCATCAGCGCGAACTGGCGGTGCTGACTTTTGCTCGTCAGTCAGGTGTGGAGGCCTTGTTTCCTGACATGGATAACCACATGGTCAGCTCACTACTGAGTGGGCCCGGTGAGTCTCCGTGCCTCATATGGGCAGAATCGGAGTCATTGTCGCCGCCCAGGCCAGGCATATTTACACGCCTTGTCAGGGCTATATCAGAGCATCGTCGCGTGACGCTGCTGGCTGAAGGTTGTCGTTGCTCAGGGCTTGCACCATACCGCCTCGTACTCTGCGGCGGGCATTGGTATCTGACTGGCGAGCATCATCATCGCGTGGCAGTGTTTCCGCTGAACGATATCCATGCGGTTACCTTGCACCCGGAACTGTTCGTGCCCGACCTTCAGATTCGTAACGTTCTCGCCGAACCGGAATTACTCAGAGCCCTTCCCCATTTTCACGTTTTTCACTCACTGCTCGCCAGAACCGGCGACGGTCTTTTACCTCATAAGGAATCATGATGAAGAAATTACTGATTACAACGGCACTGGCCGTCAGTCTCTGCGCTGGCGCTACCTTTCCGACGTCTGCCGAAACTGTCGTGGGTACCGTCAAATTCTGGCAGTACATGCAGGCGGATGGCTGGAAATCGGCCGATGGCATGGATAACGACACGCTAAACAATACGCTCTATCAGGCCAGTGTGATTGGCAATTATCCCTGGACCAGGCAATTCCTGCTGCGTCAGCGGGGTGGTGGTGCTTATTTTCTCGCCGATAAGAAAACGCATACTGTGCGCAAGCTGAATTTGAAACCTGCCAGCGGTTATTACTCCGACCTGACATCGGTCTATCAGGGCGAAGACCAGGGGAAAGGGTGTTACTTCACTATCATCGACACCCAGTATCAGCTGGAGCTGGCTGACGAACCTCACAGCAACCAGGTACTTGCTGCATTCCCGGAAAACTGTGTCAACAAACAGCAGCAGGCTGCCCTGGCGGCGAAGCGTTCTGCCTCAGAGCAGAAACTGCAGCAGTGGGTAGCCCAACAGAGTCTGGCAGAGTTGTGCCGACGCACCGGCAATTGCTAAAGCAAAGGAACGGACGATTAATAAGGAATCTGCACCATGAAGAAATTGTATCGACCTGTTCTCACCGCTTTGTTGGTTATCGGTGCCATGGGGGTTTCTGGCTGCGACCGCAAGGAAGATGCGGGTGTGAAAACGATAGCCAGTTTTAAGGACCTGACTCCGCCACCGTTCAGCAAGGTTGTCTCGCATAAATCCGATATTGCCCAGGAATGGGTAAAGAAGGATGCTTTCGGCACACCGCAATATACGGTGATGAAAACCAACCAGTCGCCGGAAGGCTGTGAGTCAGGCAATTATTACTACATTGCGGATATGCAGCAGAAAACGGTGCAGCCACTGATTGCAGCCCTGTGCCTTGCGGACAATATCACTCTGAGCTTCAGAATTGAAACCGACAGCTATACGGGTGAAAAATCGGTGGTGTATTCGCACGATGGCAAGGAAATGGGAAAACTCTATCTGCCGGAGAATCAGGAGAAAAATCCATGAAGAAGCTGAAAGGCGTTATCTCAGTTTTCGCTCTGAGCCTGTGTCTGCTGTCACCGGCTCAGGCCGAAGAACAGCGTTACATCAGTATCCGCAACACAGACATGGTCTGGGTGCCAGGCGATGTCTGCGTCTGGCAGTTTCGTCTGGATAACGGAGGAAGTGGTGAGGGGTTCGGGCCTCTGACGCTCTCCCTGCGTCTGAAAGACAAAGGCGGAAACACGCTGGTTATGGGGAATATGGCGGTGGCTGCATTTGGTGAGAGCGATGCGACTCGCTCTCAGGAAGCCTCGCTGGAGAACGAATGCGTGGAAAACGTCAGCTCTGTCGAAATCATGAAGGCAACGGAAGAGCGCAATGGTTACCAGATTGACCTGCCACTGTCTGTTTTCGACCCGCAGTATTACCAACCGCTGCAAGTCACGGTTGTCGGAGGTAAGGCGTCTTAGCCAATTCTTTACCCGTTTGATTCAGCCCCTGTCGCTTATGCCACAGGGGCTTTTTGTTTTAAGGAGCCTGTATGCCTGAACTCACTGAACTACCTGAGGGACCGTTTTCGCGCCAGCAGGCAGAGGCGGTTGCGGCTCAATATTCCAACATAGCTATAGAGGACGACCAAGGTACGCATTTCCGTCTGGTTATCCGTCATGAGCGTTGCATGGTCTGGCGAGCCTGGGACTTTGAGCCGGATGCCGGTTACTGGCTGAACCGGTATATCACTCGTTATGGCATCCGCAAATTTCCTGCATAACCACCACCAGCACATCACCGATATAAACAAAGTCAGGCCACACCTCCTTCGGGAAGTGTGGCCTTTTGTCTTTTTACCCACTGCATAAGGAGTTACCTATGCGATTAGCCAGCCGCTTTGGCCGTATAAACCAGATACGCCGTGACCGGCCTCTGACCCACGAAGAGCTGATGAGTTATGTTCCCAGCGTGTTCGGGAGTGACAAACATGAATCTCGTTCAGACCGTTATACCTACATCCCGACCATCACCATCCTCGAAAGCCTGCAGCGTGAAGGCTTTGAGCCGTTCTTTGCCTGCCAGACGAAGGTCCGGGACCAGAGCAAGCGGGAGCACACCAAGCATATGCTGCGTCTGCGTCGAGCCGGGCAACTTACCGGGCATCAGGTACCGGAAATCATCCTGCTCAACAGCCATGACGGCTCCTCGAGCTACCAGATGCTGCCGGGACTATTTCGCGGCGTCTGTACCAACGGCCTGGTCTGCGGCCAGTCATTCGGCGAAGTGCGGGTACCGCATAAAGGGAATGTTGTTGAGAAGGTGATTGAAGGGGCTTACGAAGTGCTCGGTGTATTTGACCGGGTGGAGGAGAAGCGCGATGTAATGCAGTCACTGGCACTGCCAGAATCCGCCCGTAACGCCCTGGCGAATGCCGCGCTGAAGTATCGCTTTGGTGAAGACCACCAGCCGGTCACGGTATCGCAGTTGCTGACCCCACGTCGCCGGGAGGACTACAGCGATGACCTGTGGACCGTATACCAGCGCGTGCAGGAGAACCTGATGAAAGGTGGATTGTCAGGGCGAACCGCTCAGGGGAAAAGCAGCCGCACCCGTGCTGTTACCGGTATTGATGGCGATGTGAAGCTCAATCGCGCCCTGTGGGTTATGGCAGAAAACATGCTCGATTTTTTCGGGCGTTAAACAACCGTTCCGGCATAAGGAGATAGTTTAATGAATACACAAAATCATCAGTTCGCGGAGCTTACCGCAATTACTGCCTCAGTGGTCCCTGACGAGTTACGCATAGGCTTCTGGCCACAGCACTTTGGCTCCATCCCGCAATGGATAACGCTTGAGCCTCAAATCTTTGCCTGGATGGACCGGTTGTGTACCGATTATCACGGCGGCATCTGGAACTTTTCGACGCTCAGTAACGGCGGCGCTTTTATGGCTCCTGAGTCAGAGCACGATGAGAAATGGGCATTGTTCAACAGCATGAATGGCAATGGCGCGGAACTTACTGGAGAAGCGGCAGGTATAGTCGCCTGCCTGATGGCATACAGCCATCACGCCTGCCGTACCGAATGTGACGCGATGACTGAGCACTATTATCGCTTACGAGACTTCGCGTTGAACCATCCAGAGTGCAGCGCCATTATGCATCTAATCGACTGAGGGATACCGAACATGAATACCGCATTATCCCCGCTGTCATCTCAGCCTGAACTCTTTCCACTGGCGATTATGGCCCAGCATGGTTGTTTGCTCCCCGCGACCTCCGGATTAACCCCCTATGCCCAACGCACCATTCGTCGTGCCATCAACCTGCTGGATAAATATCTGCGCCAGCCCGGTATATCCTTTACCTCTAGTACTGCTGCCCGTGACTGGCTTCGGTTACAGCTGGCAGGACAAGAACGGGAAGTGTTTATGGTGCTCTATCTCGATAACCAGCACCGTTTACTGGAGAGTGAAACGCTATTTGCCGGTTCGGTTAACCATGTCCAGGTCCATCCTCGAGAGGTAGTGAAGTCAGCGCTTCGCTTCAATGCTGCAGCTGTCGTGCTGGCGCATAACCATCCATCCGGTGATCCGGAGCCCAGCCAATGCGGTCGCAACATTATGGGCAGGCTTAAAGAATCCCTGGCACTGGTTGATGTGAACATACTCGATCATCTGGTTGTCGGTTCAGATGGCATTGTGTCGTTTGCAGAGCGAGGCTGGATATGAGGGAACTTCAATGAAATCTACTGATTCAGAGAACGATTCATTTCTCAAGTGGGTTCTGAATCGTAATGTGACGCCTTTCTTTGGCGCTCGTCTGATACAGGAGGGAAACCGACTGCACTATCTGGCTGACCGGGCCAGCATTAGCGGTGAATTCAGTAACGCAGAATCTTTGAAGTTGGATGAGGTATTCCCACATTTTATCAGCCAGATGGAGTCAATGTTGACTACTGGTGAAATGAATCCTCGCCATGCCCACTGTGTCACCCTGTACCACAATGGTTTCACCTGCGAAGCCGATACCCTTGGCAGTTACGGCTACGTATACATCGCCGTTTACCCCACTCATCGTTAACTACTTTCACAAGAGCAAATATGAAAACTCTACCTGCAACAACTCCGCAGGCGGCGACGCTATGTCTGTCGCCCGTAGCAGTGTGGCAAATGCTGCTTGCATGCCTGCTGGAACAACATTATGGCCTGACACTCAACGACACACCATTCAGTGATGAAACGGTAATTCAGGAACATATCGATGCCGGTATATCTTTGGCCGATGCCGTTAATTTTCTGGTGGAAAAGTACGAACTGGTTCGTATTGATCGTAGGGGATTCAACTGGCAAGAACAGTCCCCATATCTGCGGGCAGTCGATATTCTGCGGGCGCGGCAGGCAACTGGTTTATTGAAAATAAATCGTATTAGTGCTGCACAGTGAACATTAGGAATAGCCTTCCTGATTCACACTGCAGCTTTCCTTACTTATTTACTCATTCCAAAAAGCACCTGCCGATGCTGGTTGGTGCTTTTACTTATATGGACGAAATATCATGCAAATAGAAGCTGTAATTTTTACTGGGCACATTATCGCAAGTACAATCCGGGAATGCTGGGCCGTCGTTGTTGATGGTTTTGACGCATGCGGCGAACAAGCTTATGATCCAGCTTAATTTCTTTTCCTCATGAAGGGACTGGTATGGGCAACAGAATGTGGATGATCCGCGGCGATGGCGGCAAGCTCTATGACGATTTTCGCGATAAGCAAATTGTAGGCATCGGTTGGTCTCAGCTGGCTCCATTAGTCAAACCTGGCCTGTCCCGAGCCCAGTTACTCGCCTTATACCAGGAGGCAGATCCCTTAACAAAGCTGGGAACAGCCCGTTCTGGTGCATCGCAGGTCTGGCGTTTTGTGAATGAGATCCAAAAGGGTGATTGGGTTATTACTTATTCGCCAGCCAACCGTACTTATTTGCTAGGCAAAGTTACTTCAGACTTCCAATATCATCCTGAATGGGTGGAAGAGGGGATGGGTATCGCTCGGCAGGTTAAATGGAATACTCAAGAAATCGATCGCGATCGACTGTCTGTAGCTACCAAGAACACATTGGGTTCTACGCTGACGGTTTTCCAGCTTCCAGAATATGCGCTAGTAGAGCTTTTGCAGGATAAGAAACCCACTATAGATGTGATTACTCAGAATCCAGTTGCGATGGATGAAGATGAGGTCGTTTCTGATCCGCTCCGCGATATGGAAATGCTGGCGTTTGAGGGTATCAAAGATCGCATCAACTCTCTTGACTGGGACGAGATGCAAAATCTGGTTGCCGGAGTCTTACGCAGCATGGGCTATAAAACGCAGGTCTCACCTGCGGGAGCCGATCGGGGTAAAGATATCATAGCTTCACCTGATGGGTTCGGTTTTGAAAATCCGCGTATTATCGTTGAGGTAAAGCACCGCAGGGAACAGATGGGAAGCCAACAGATACGAAGCTTTATCGGTGGTCGCCATAAAGATGATCGCGGGCTTTATGTTAGTACAGGGGGCTTTACGAAAGATGCTCGATATGAAGCCGACCGTTCGACGATACCACTGACGCTCTGGACACTTGATGATCTCGTCCGGGCGCTTATTGAGAACTACGAACAAGTTGATATTGAGACTAAACTTTTGGTGCCTCTGAAGAAAACTTTTCTACCTGCCTGAATCTTGCTTTGACAGCCATATCGGTGTTCTACTGGTGTGGCTTTATACCCACTTGCAATGTCGTTTTTTGTACGGATTTTAACTTGTGGGTACAAGTGCGGGTATAACTATTTATCCCTGTTTATAAACTACATTGATATCAGTCTATTGGGTGTGAAATTCGAGTCCGGCCTTCGCACCATTAAGTACCGCGCGAACAAGAAGCCACCGAGAGGTGGTTTTTTTGTGTCTGGGATCTGCACGCCGCCACTACCTTCCTATTTTTACTCTGTATTGACGCATTTCCCATTTCAGTAAAAACCGGATCTTCCTGATACTTTCCTCAGTCTTATCTGATTGACCTTAAAGGCTAAAATGGCGTTTCATTGAGCTCTTTCGGGTCAGGGAGTTCCAGGATGGAGCCACAACAGGAAGTAAGCGTACACCGTGTACCGTCTGGTGATTTTCTGACACATTCGACAAAGTGGTTCCCACCAAATAGTAGTGGGAACCAAAATGTCAGATATGCAGAAAAATGTTGTCGCCGGCAGGCGAAAAGGC